>NZ_JAAVJD010000316.1 GCF_012033735.1 Streptomyces lonarensis
GCGCCGGCCCGCGCGGGTGCCGCCGGGGCGGCCGACGCCTCGGCGGGCGCCTCCTCCCCACCCGGCGCCGCGGTGGCAGCGGTGGCGGCCAGCAGCGCCGAGAGGGCGGCCACCGTCGGGTTGCGGAACACGTCGCGCAGCGTGATCTCGCTGCCCAGCACGGCGCGCACCCGGTTGACCAGCCGGACCGCGAGCAGTGAGTGGCCGCCGACCCGGAAGAAGTTGTCCTCCGCGCCGACCTCCTTGCCGTTCAGCACCTCCGAGAACAGTGCGGCGACCGCCGGGTCGACGGTGCCGCCGGCCGGCCCCCCGGGGGCCGCCGCGGGGGCGGCGCCGGGGGCGGGCAGCTCCGCGAGGTCGAGTCGGCCGTCGAGACCGATCGGCAGCCGGGGGACTGCCACCAGCCGCGCCGGGAGCAGGAACTCCGGTACGTCGTCGGCGAGTCGGGCGAGTAGCTCCGCCTCGTCGAGGACGACGCCCGCGTCGGGCACCAGGTACCCGGCGAGCCGCGCCCCGCCGCCGTCGCCGTCGTCGCGGACGACCACCGCGGCCGTCGCCACGCCCGGTCGGTCCGCCAGCGCCCGGGCGACCCGGCCGGGGTCGGGCCGGTAGCCGCCGATCAGGGCGGCCGCCGGTTCGCCCAGGTCGCGGACGCCCCCGTCGGGGGTGCGGACGGCGCGGCGGCCGGTGCGCAGCAGCAACCCGCCCGCCTCCGCCGGGTCCGGCACCCAGCGGGTGGCGGTACCGGCCGGGTCGGCCGGCAGCCCGTCGCCGGGGGCGGCGGGCAGATAGAGATCGCCCGGCACCCCGACGGGGGCGGGCCGGAGCGCGGCGTCCAGCACCGTCTGCCGGACCCCGGTCGGGGCCGTGGCTCCCGCGCCGGGGACGTCGAGCGGGAGTGGCGGCAGCAGTGTGCTGCCGGCGCCGGAGAGCAGCCCGGACCACAACTGCTCCCCGAACTCCGCGGTGCCCAGCGGAGCGCGGACGGCCTGCGGCCGCGGACGGCCGGGACCGGAGGCTGCCCGCACCGCCTCGGCGGTCGCGGTCAGCCCGGCGTGGGTGGCCACCCGGTGGGTGGGCCGGCCCGCGGCGTCGGAGGCCCGGGAGCTGGCGGCGCGGGAGTGGGCGGTGCGGGAGTGGGCGGCGGCCTGGCGGGGGTCCGCGGCGGGCGGGGCGCAGGCTGCGGCGGGCCGGTGCCCGGGGGCGGGGCCGTCCAGCGGGAGCACCCGCAGCGCGGCCGATACCGCCGGGAGGGCAGCGGGGTCGCCGGCGAGCAGCACGGTGGCGCCGCTCGCGGCGAGGGCCGGGCCGTCGGGCGCGGCCGGGTCGGTCAGCAGGTACGAGGCGGAGCACTTGAGGACCGCGAGCGCGGCGGTCACCAGCCGCGGTCCCCGTTCCGCCGCGACCGCGACGACGTCGCCCGGGCGGACACCGCCGTGGGTGAGCCGGTGCGCCAGGGCGTCGGCGTCGCGGTCGAGTCGGGCGTAGCTGAGGGTGGTGCCCTCGGCCCTGAGCGCGGTCCGGCGGGGTGTGCGGCGGGCCTGCGCGGTGAGGCGGTCGTGCACGGTGGCCGGGGTCTCCGGCTCGCCGGTGGTGCCCGCGTTCCCCCGGGTCGGGGGGACGGCGGGCGTGTGGCGCGGGGCGGCCGGGACGGCGGCGCCGGGGTGGGGCGCGTGGCCGTCCGTGGACGGGACGTCCGTGGGGAGGCCGCCCGTGGCGGGGGCGTCCGTGGCGGGGGCGTCCGTGAGCGGGATGTCCTCGACGCGGACGGCCGGGTCGGCGGCCACCGCGGTCAGGACGTGGGCGAGTCGCTCGGCGAGCAGCCCGGCGGTGGCCGGGGTGAACAGGTCGCCGGCGTACTCCAGGACGCCCGTGAGACCCGACGCGCCGCCCTCGGCGTCCCGTTGTTCGGTGAGGGCGAAGGTCAGATCGGCCTTGGCGGTACGCGTCCCGGTGGGGACGGGCGTACCGGCCAGCGGTGAACCGGCCCGCGATACCGGGCCGTTGTCGGTGTGGAGCTGCACCATGACCTGCACCAGGGGGTGGTGGGCGCCGGAACGGTGCGGGGCGAGGTGCTCCACGAGGCGGTCGAACGGGACGTCCTGGTGGGCGAAGGCCGCCAGGTCGGTGGCGCGGACCCGTTCGACCAGCTCGCCGAAGGCGGGGTTGCCGCCGGTGTCGGTGCGCAGCACGAGGGTGTTGACGAAGAAGCCGGTGAGGTGGTCCAGCGCCTCGTCGTCGCGGCCGGCGACGACCGTGCCGATCGGCAGGTCGGTACCGGCGCCGTGCCGGGTCAGGGTGGCGGCCAACGCCGCCTGCACCACCATGAACAGCGTCGCCCCGTGGTGGTGGGCGAGCCGGACGAGACGTCGGTGGGTGGCGGCGTCGACGGCGAACGGGGTGACGTCGCCGCGGTGGCTGGGGGTGGCGGGGCGCGGCCGGTCGGCCGGGAGCTCCAGCAGCGGCGGTGCGCCCGCCAGCTGCTCCGCCCAGTGGGAGAGCAGTCCGGCCGCCCGGCCGGTGCCGTCGGAACTCTCGGCCGGGGAGCCCTCGGCCGGGGAGCCCTCGGCCGGGGAGCCCTCGGCGCCGCCGGGGGAGCCGTCGAGGGAGGCCCGCTGCCAGAGGGTGTAGTCGGCGTACTGGACCGGCAGCGGCTCCCAGGCGGGGGCGGCACCGAGCAGCCGGGCGCGGTAGGCGGTGTCCAGGTCGTCGAGGAGCGGGCCGGTGGACCAGCCGTCGGAGGCGATGTGGTGCAGCAGCAGGAGCAGCGTCGCCGAACCGTCCTCGTGGCCGAACAGCCAGGCGCGGAACGGGATCTCCGCCGCGAGGTCGAAGCGGTGCGCGGCGGCGCGGTCCAGCGCGCCGGGGAGCGCGGCGGCGGCGACCGGCTCGGTGGCGAGCGTCGGCCGGGCGTCGGCCAGCACCCGCTGGTACGGCTCGCCGCCGGCGACGCCGTAGACGGTGCGCAGCACCTCGTGGCGGGCGGCGACGTCCCCCAGCGCCTCGGCGAGCGCGGCGGCGTCCGGCGCGAGTGGCAGCCGGGTCGCGATCGGGATGTTGAAGGCGCTGCTGGGGCCCTGGAGTTGGCCCAGGAACCACAGGCCGCGCTGGGCGTAGGAGAGCGGCAGCCGCTCCGGGCGCTCCGCGGCCGGGACCGGGCGCAGCGGCAGCCGTCCGGCGTCCCCGTCGCCGGCGCGCTCGCGTTCGGTGAGGCGCTGGTCGAGCCCCCGGGCGGTGGGCGCGAGGAACAGGTCGCGAATGCCGACCTCGACGCCGAGGACGGTGCGTATCCGGTTGACCAGCTTGCTGGCGAGCAGCGAATGCCCGCCTGTGCGGAAGAAGTTGTGGTCCGGGCCGATGCTGTCGCGGCCGAGCGAGGCGGCGAACAGCCCGGCCAGCACCTCGCCGCGCGGGGTGAGCGGGGCGGCGCGCGGCGCCGGCTCCCCCTCCGCGGCCGCGGTGGCCGCCACGGCCAGCGCCGCGTGGCGGGCCGCCAGCCCCTCCCGCTCGCTCGCCGACAGCAACCGCTCGCCGGTGGTCCGCACGTCGGGAGAGGCGGCGAACGCCCGCAGGGTCCGCAGATAGACGTCGAGCAGCAGCCGCGCGGTGGCCTCGTCGAAGAGGTCCGTGGCGTACTGGACCCCGATGCCGATGCCGTCGGGCGCGCCGTCGGCGGTGTGCCGCTCGGTGGCGAAGAGGGTGAGGTCGAACTTGGCCGCGGCCAGGTCGGCCATGACGGGCCGGCCGGTGAGCGGGCCGAGCGGGACCTCGGCGTCGGCGTCGTGCTGGAGGGTGAGCATCACCTGGAAGAACGGGTGATGGCCCAGCGCACGCTCGGGGTTGAGGTGTTCCACCAGCAGGTCGAAGGGGAGGTCCTCCCGCTCGTAGGCGGCGAGGTCCGCGTCGCGCACCCGGTCCACCAGCTCGCCGGGGGTGGGGTCGCCGGAGGTGTCGGTGCGCAGCACCAGGGTGTTGACGAAGAAGCCGACGAGCTGCTCCAGCTCGGGTTCGGGCCGGCCGGCGACCGCCGTGCCCAGCGCGATGTCGTGGCCGGCTCCGGCCGTGGTGAGCGCCTCGGCGAGCGCGGCCCGCAGCACCATGAACAGGCTGGCGCGCCGGGAGCGGGCGAGCGCCGTGAGGCCGCGGTGGGCGGCGCCGTCGAGATCGCCGGTGACGGTGGCGCCCCGGTGGGTCGGCTCCGCGGGCCGCGGGCGGTCGGCCGGCAGCGGCGTGACCGGGGGCAGGCCGGTCAGCTCCTCGCGCCACAGCGCCAGTTGCTCCGCGGCGGCGGAGTCGGGGTCTGCCGGGTCGCCCAGCATGTCGCGCTGCCAGAGCGTGTAGTCGGCGTACTGGATCGGCAGCGGCTCCCAGCCGGGGGCCTCCCCGCGCAGCCGCGCCCGGTAGGCGGTGTCCAGGTCGGCGAGGAGCGGCGCCAGGGAGCCGCCGTCGGTGGCGATGTGGTGGATCAGCACCACCAGCGTCGCGCTGCCGTCGCCGGGCACGAACAGCGCGGCGCGGAGCGGCGGTTCGGTCGAGATGTCGAGCGCGGTACGGACGTGGACCCGGATCGCGCCCGGCAGCTCCGCCGGGGCGCAGCCGTGGACCGCGAGCACGCGGTCGGGCGGCGGCAGCAGCTGCTGGCGCGGCTCGCCGTCGGTGGGCGGAAAGACGGTCCGCAGGACCTCGTGGCGCGTGGCGACATCGCGGAGTGCCGCGTCCAGCGCGCCGCTGTCGGGGACCGCGTCCAGCCGGAGCACGACCGGGGCGTTGTAGGTGGCCGACGGCCCTTCCAGCCGGTTCAGAAACCACAGCCGTCGCTGTGCGAAGGACAAGGGGATCACGGTCGTTCCTCACGGTCGGGGCGGTCGGGGCGGCGCCGGCGCGGCACATCTTGATGCCG
>NZ_JAAVJD010000317.1 GCF_012033735.1 Streptomyces lonarensis
GCCTACGACCGGTCCGCGCCATCTCCTGCTTGATGAAGGAGTGGCCGACGCGGGTGCGGACGGGCACGCCGCCGGACTCGCGGACGACCTCGGGGACCGGGGGTGGTGCCCCGGGTCAGGCGTCCGCGCGGACCAGGGCGAGGACCTCGTCCCGGACGGCGGCCATGGTGGCGTCGTCGCGGGCCTCGACGTTGAGGCGGAGCAGTGGCTCGGTGTTGGAGGCCCGCAGGTTGAACCACCAGTCCTCTGCGGTGACGGTGAGGCCGTCCAGCTCGTCGAGCACCGCCCCGGGGCGGTCCTGGTAGGCGGCGCGGACGGCGGCGGCCCGGCCGGCTTGGTCCGCGACGGTGGAGTTGATCTCGCCGGAGGCCGCGTACCGGTCGTAGGCGGCGACCAGGTCGGAGAGCGGCCGGTCCTGGCCGCCGAGGGCGGCGAGGACGTGCAGGGCGGCCAGCATGCCGGTGTCGGCGTTCCAGAAGTCGCGGAAGTAGTAGTGGGCGGAGTGCTCGCCGCCGAAGACGGCCCCGGTCCGCGCCATCTCCTGCTTGATGAAGGAGTGGCCGACGCGGGTGCGGACGGGCACGCCGCCGGACTCGCGGACGACCTCGGGGACCGACCAGGAGGTGATCAGGTTGTGGATCACCGTGGCGCCGGGCGACTTGGCAAGTTCCCGGGAGGCGACGAGCGCGGTGATCGCGGAGGGGGAGACCGGTTCGCCGCGCTCGTCCACGACGAAGCAGCGGTCGGCGTCGCCGTCGAAGGCGATGCCGAGGTCGGCGCCGGTCTCCCGGACGCGGGCCTGCAGGTCGACGATGTTCGCCGGGTCCAGCGGGTTGGCCTCGTGGTTGGGGAAGGTCCCGTCGAGCTCGAAGTAGAGGGCGTCGACCGTGAGCGGCAGCCCGGCCAGCACGGTCGGGACGGTGTGACCGCCCATGCCGTTGCCCGCGTCGACCACGAGCTTCAGCGGGCGCATCCCGTCGAGGGGGACCAGGGAGCGCAGGTGGTCGGCGTAGTCGCCGAGGGTGTCGCGGGGCTCCAGGGTGCCGGGCTTCGCGACGGGCTCGGGGGCGCCGTCCGCGCTCCAGCGCTCGACCAGGGCGCGGATGTCGGCGAGCCCGGAGTCCTGCCCCACGGGGGCGGCGCCGGCGCGGCACATCTTGATGCCGTTGTAGCGGGCGGGGTTGTGGCTCGCGGTGAACATGGCGCCGGGGCGGTCCAGGGCGCCGCTGGCGTAGTACAGCTGGTCGGTGGAGCAGAGCCCGATCTCGGTGACGTCGGCGCCGCGTTCGGCGGCGCCGAGCGCGAAGGCCCGGGCGAGGCCGGGTGAGGACGGCCGCATGTCGTGGCCGACCACGACGGCGGACGCGGCGCCGCCGCCCTCGCCGGCGATCTCGGCGAACGCGGCCCCGAAGAGCCGCGCCAGGTTCTCGTCGAGCTGGTCCGGGACCACGCCTCGGACGTCGTACGCCTTCACGATCTGGGACAGGTCCGGCACAGGTCACCCCTCGGTGTGTCCGGCGGTCCGCCGCGGCTGACGGGCCGTCCGGTCTGACGGATCGTTGGTGTTCGGCTGCGCGCCTGTCGGTCCGCCCGCGTCGCGGGCGGGGCGCACGCCCGCGCGGCATCGACGGCGCGCGGGTCGGTCACGGTACCGAGCGTAGGACACGCGTCACCGTGGGGACACGCCGCCCGTGAGCCCGGCGGGGCCGGGCCGGTCGGGACGGCTACGGGTCGGGCGAGCGCAGGATGCGGAGGTGGCCGCGGCGGGCGACCTCCATGGGGTCGGCGCCGGCGCGCGGCGGCGCCTGACGCGCCTCGGGTACCTCGCGGGACCCTCGGGCGGCCTCCCGGACAGCGTCGGCCAGTGCCTCCAGGTCGTCTCCACTGGGCCTCGGGGGCGAGGTGCCCATCGCGAGTCGCACCACCTCCCAGCCGCGCGGCGCGGTGAGCCGCTCGGAGTGGTGGGCGCACAGGTCGTAGCAGTGGGGTTCCGCGTAGGTGGCGAGCGGGCCGAGGACCGCCGTGGAGTCCGCGTAGACATATGTCAGCGTCGCGACGGCGGGTCGGCCGCACGCGGTGCGCGAACAGCGACGTACGGAGCTCACGATCCTGGACGGTACCGCACTCCTGAGCGGGCCGCGACGGTTGGCCCGGACCCCGGTGCCCGTGTCGCCCCCATCGTGGCCGGGACGTACCGGTTCGCCCGGAACGTGACCGGCCGCGCGCCGGTCGTCCCTTAAGGTCGGAGGCGATGAGTGATCCCAGCGCGTCCCCGTCGGCGGGCCGTCCGCCCGGTGCCCCGGCGCACCGCCACCGCGACCGGCACGGCCGCGGCATACGCGGTCCGCTGGCGCCGCCCCAGGTGCCGTTGGCCGCCAGCCGCGCCGAGACCTTCGACGGGCTGGTGCTCGACTCGGCGGACCGGCTGCGCCGCCGGCACCCGCAGTTGGGCCGGGTGGACTTCGAGGTCCACGAGGTGCCGGAGACGGCGTCCGGGGAGGACCCGGAGCCGGTGCCGCTGGGGCGCGCCGTCCCCGAGGAGGGCGACCGCCCCGCGCGGATCGTCGTCTACCGGCGCCCGGTGGAACTGCGGGCCCGGGGGCGGGACGACCGCGCGGCCCTGGTGCACGAGGTGGTCGTGGAGCAGGCGGCGGAGCTGCTGGGGCTGGCGCCGGAGTCGATCGACCCCCGCTACGGCCAGGACTGACCCGCGCCGGGGGCCCTGCAGCACCGTCGCGGGGCCGGCACCGGGGCGCCGGCCCCGGGATGTCAGCGGCTGAGGACGCCGAGGTCGGGCGAGGTGCGCGGCACCGAGACGCTCGACCGGTCGTCCGGCAGCGTCTGGACGGTGAACATCGGCACGTCGTCCCGGTCCTCGGTCAGCATCCGCGCGGCGTGGAGCGTGCCGCCGCTGACGCGCCGGACGGTGAGGGCGTAGCGGCCCTCGATCTCCTCGGCCGACTCGGGCGCGTGGGTGACGGTGGTCCCGGCGGGCACGGTGAGCGTCTCGGTGGCGGGCTCGCCGCCCTCGTCACCGGCCGAGGTGAGGACCTCCACCTCGACGTCCTCGTCGGTGGCGGTCAGGATCAGCCGGGTCTCCCCCGGCACGTTGCCGGCGGCGGTCGACTGCTCCTCGATCGACGCGGTGGCCGGCAGGAACGCGAACTCCCGCTCGCCGTCCTCCTCGCGGGTCACGAGCAACGCGGCGACGATGGGGCCGGCGGTGTCGCCCTCGGGGGTGAGGACCAGCGAACCGGCCTCGCCCTGGACCACGGTGTCGAGCTCCACCGACTCGACCATGCCGGAGCGCAGATGGACGGTCTCGTTGCCCGCGGGGGTGATGGTGGAGGTGGGCCCGGCGAAGCCGACCCGCGCGGTGATGTCGCTCTCGCCGGGGGTGAACGCCACCAGGCGGACCGACTCGGCGTCGGCGGGGACGCCGGGCAGCACCACGGGGCCGTCCGGGGAGGTGACCGGGGCGAGCCAGTCGGCGCCGTCTTCGGTGTCGACGGCCTGGATCTGCGCGCCGACCCGGCCGGTGCGGGCGACGACGTGGACGCCGAGCGCGTCCTCGGACGCCTCGGTGAGCGTGGTCAGCCGCACCCGGACGGTGGCGCCGCCCGGCACGGTAACGCCCTCCTCGACGATCGGTGCGAGCCGGCCCTCCGGGCCGAAGAGGTCGATGTCGACGACGGTCGCTCCGTCGTCGGGGTTGGTGAGGTGGATGTAGTCCGCCCGCTCGTCGGCGGTGGAGGCGCCGGCGAACCAGAACGAGGTGTCCGGCTGCTGGCAGGCGGCGCCCAGCAGGCCGCGGCCGTCTCCCGCGCCGTCGACGAGGGTGGTCTGCTGCACGGTCCAACCGGGGGCCAGGGCGCCGTCCGCGGTCCCGGCGAGCGCGGGGGCGTCGGGACCGTCGACCGTGTCGGTGACGGGGACGCCGGGCCGGTCGCCGGCGAGGACGCGGTCGGCGGCGTCGGCGTCCGCCTCCGCGTCGGCCGCTTCCTCGGAGTCGGCGTCCTCGTCGGCGGAGTCCTCCGGGTCCTCGGAATCGGTCTCCTCGTCCTCCGCTTCTTCCTCGGACTCGTCGTCCTCGTCCTCGTCGGGGTCGAACGCAGTGCCGGGAACGTGCTCGGTCAGCGGTGTCAGGCCTGAGCTGCCCTCCGCCTCGCCGGCCTCGCCCGGGGTGTGGGCGGTGTACCGGGTCTCGGCGGACTCGGCGGCGCTGGGCTGCGGGCAGACCAGGGTGGAGCGTTCCACGGGCGCCCGCTCCGCCTCGCCGGCCGAGGCCGTCGCACCGGCGTCGCCGCCGAGCGTGGAGGCTCCGGCCACGGCCGCCAGCGCCACGGCCACCGCCGCGAGGGTCACCAGCGGGCTGCGGGCCCCCGCCGGGGTGTCGGAGTTCCCGGTGCCACCGGGGCGGAGTTTCATCGCTGGCCGTTCCCGTCGCCGTAGTGGTGCGGCTGGTCGGAGGAGTGGTCGTAGCCCTGGGCGTCGTCCCGGTGCTGCCAGTCCCCGCCGGAGTAGGGGGCGCCGTAGTCGTAGCCCTGCTGCGGATAGCCGGTGGCGGCGGGGTCGCCGTAGCCCGGGTGCGGGGTCTGCTGCTGCCCGGGGTGGCCGCCCGCGTCGTGGCCGTACCCCTGCTGCGGGTAACCGCCGTAGCCGTCCTGGCCGTAGCCGCCCTGGTCGGGGTACTGGCCCGGCTGGGTCCCCGCGTAGTCGTAGCCGTCCCAGCCGGCGCCGCCGGCCGGCTGGTGCTGCCCGGTGCCGGGGCCCTCCCGGCCGGTGTCGCCGGACCAGTCGGCGGCCCCCGCCGGGACGGGCTCCGCCTCGGGGGCGGCGGGCTCGGTCGGGGCCTCGGGGGCGGCCTCCGGTGCGGGGGCGG
>NZ_JAAVJD010000318.1 GCF_012033735.1 Streptomyces lonarensis
CGGGCGATGACGAGCACGGGCGCGTCTCCTCCGGTCGGGGCGGTCGGGGCGGTCGCGGCGGTCGCGGTGGGACGTGTGCGCGCTGCGGGGCTGCGGTTCGGGCGCCGGGCGGGGCGGGGCGTGTCCGCGCCCCGCCCGCCGGCGGCTGTCGCGGCGCTACGCCAGCGACTCGATGTGCGCGGCCAGGTCCCGCAGCCGCGGGTTGCTGTAGATCGCGCGCACCGGCACCGAGACGCCCAGTTCGGTCCGCACCCGGGAGACCAGCTTGATCGCGAGCAGCGAGTGGCCGCCGAGCTTGAAGAAGTTGTCCTCGCGGCCGATGTGCGGCGCGCCCAGGACGGTGGCCCACACCCCCGCGATCAGCTCCTCGACGCGGCCCTGCGGCGCGTCGTCCCCGGGGGCCGCCGCCTCGTCGGCGGGCACCGCCGCCGCGGCGGGCGCGGGCAGCGCGGCCCGGTCCACCTTGCCGTTGGGCGTGGTCGGGAACGCCGTCACCGGCACGAAGGCCGACGGCACCATGTACGCCGGCAGCCGGACCGCCAACTCCTCGCGCAGCGCGGCGAGGTCGAGCTCCTCGGCGGAGCGCAGGTAGGCAACGAGCCCGGGAGCGCCGTTGACGTCCTCCCGCAGCACCACCACCGCCTCCGTGACCCGGCCGCCGACGGTCAGTGCCGCCTCGATCTCCGGGAGTTCGACGCGGTGGCCGCGCAGCTTCACCTGGCCGTCTGCACGGCCCAGGTAGGCGAGCCGCCCGCCGGGCAGCAGCCGGCAGCGGTCACCGGTGCGGTACATCCGGCCGCCGTCACCGGCGACCGGGTCGGCGACGAACCGCTCGGCGGTCAGCGTCGGCCGGCCGCGGTAGCCGCGACCGACGCGGGCGCCGGCCAGGTACAGCTCGCCCTCGCCGCCCTCGGCGACCTCGGACAGCTTCTCGTCCAGCAGCCGCATGCGCAGCCCCGGAAGTACCGAGCCGATGTGGGGCGCTTCCCCGGCGGTGATCCAGCCGGCGGTGGCGTCGACGGTGCACTCCGTCGGTCCGTACAGGTTGACGGCGCGCACCACGCCGGCCGCCGAACGCCGCGCTACGCGCTCCCACAGCGACGGGCTGATCGCCTCACCGCCGATCAGCAGCGTCAGCGGCCGGGGGCCGCCGCGCTCGCTGACCAGCTCCAGCAGGGCGTCGGCGTGCGAGGGCGTGATGTCGAGGTCGGTGAGCCGCTGGTCGTCGACGAGCGCCGCCAGCAGCGCGGGGTCGCCGCGCGTCTCGTCGTCGATCATCACCAGGGTGTCGCCCCGGCAGATCCGCACCCACTGCTGCACGGAGGCGTCGAAGGACGGCGAGGCGTTCCAGCCGACCCGGCCGCCGTCGGTGGCGGCGATCCCGGCCGACTCCAGCTCGGCGAGGAGCGCCGCAGCCGCGGCCCTGCTGATCTCCACACCCTTGGGGACGCCGGTCGAGCCGGAGGTGTAGATGACGTAGGCGAGCCCGCCGGCCGGGACCGGAGCCGGGCGGTACGCCGTCGCCGCGACCACAGCCGGGGCGGCCACGTCCAGGGCGGGCGGTGCCAGGGCGGGCGGTGCCAGCACCGGCACGTCGGCGGTGGGCGGCTCGCCGTCGCTCACGACGAGCGTCGCGGCGGAGTCGGACACCAGGTAACGGCGGCGCTCGGCAGGCAACTTCGGGTCGACCGGCAGGTAGGCGGCGCCCGCGGTCAGCGTGCCGATCAGCGCCACGACCAGTTCGGCGCCGCGCGACAGGTGGAGCGCGACCAGGGCCTCCGGCCCGGCACCGGCGGCGGTCAGCCGCGCGGCGAAGGCGGCGGCGGCGGCACGCAGGCCGCCGAAGGTCAGCGAGGTGTCGCCCGCCACCACGGCGACGCGGTCGCCCGGGACCCGCGCCAGCCGTGCCAGCAGGTCCTCGGCGGGGGGCGCGGCCGGAACGGGGGTGCCCGGACCGAAGGCGGGGTCGGCGGCGGTGCGCTCGGGAAGGACGGCGGTCATCGCTCAGCCCTCCCCGAACGCGTCGGTCGAGGGGGCGGTGGCCGGCGCGCAGTCGGCCAGCGGCACCGGATCACCCATCGCCACCAGGATCTTGCGGTCACCGCGGAACGCCTCGCGGCCGTGGGCGCAGAGGATGTTGTCGACCAGCATGATGTCCCCCACCTGCCAGGTCTCGCGGAGCGTCACCCGGTCGTAGACGGCGTTGATCGTCGCCACGTCCTCGTCGCTGAGGCGGCTGCCGTCGCCCAGGTAGGTGTTGAACGGCAGGCCGTCCTCGCCGTAGGTGTCGACCAGCACCTCCCGGACGTCCGCGTCGAGGGTGCGGCTGTTCCAGAAGGCGAAGTGGTTGAACCAGCTCTGCTCGCCGGTCACCGGGTGGGTGACGATCGCCGAACGACGCTGCCGCGTCCGCAGCGTCTCCTCGTCCAGCCACTCGCAACCGACCAGGTTGTCGCGGCAGTACGCCTCGGCGACGGCCTTGTCCTCGGTGGCGAACGTCTGGTACCAGGGCAGTCCCGCCAGTTCGGAGTAGTTGCGCACCAGCAGCCAGCCGTAGCGGGCGAAGCGCTTGCGCAGATCCTCGGGCAGCTGCCGCAGCGCCTCCCGCATGTCGCCGACGGTGGTGGCGCCGCCCTCCTCGGGGGCGGTGACGCAGCCGAAGAGCAGCACACCGGGGAAGTCGAGGGTGTAGCTGTTCTCGTTGTGCAGCCGGATCGGCTGGATCGCCGGCAGGTCGGTCGAGGAGAAGACGCCCTCCCCGAAGTCGGTGCGCGGGGTGGCCTTCTCCTTGTAGCCGGCCTGCTTCTCGATCAGCGCGTCGCGGGCCTGGGCGAACGCCGCGGCGTCGGTGACGGGCAGGCCGCGCAGCAGGACCGCGCCCGAGCGGTGCAGCTCCTCGGTGACGGCGGTGCGGTGGGCCGCCAGCCAGGCGGCGGCCTCGGCCATGGACGCGAACTGCGGGACCTGGACGACGGCGGGCTTGCCGGGCTCGTGCACCGCGACGACGGCGGTGTCGGGCGCGGCGGGGGCGGGTGCGGACATGGGACTCCTCCAGCGGACGGTGGGACGGGCGGTGGGGTGCGTGGGCGGCTGTGGTGCGACGGTGCTGCGGTGCTCTCGTGCTGCCGTGCTCTCGTGCTGCCGTGCCGTGGTGCTGTCGTGCGGCGCGGCGCCGGACGGGTCAGACGGCGGGGGTCCGGTCGCTGTCGGCGCCGGCGAGGACCGCGTTGACGCGGACGAAGAAGGCGTCCAGCTGCTGCTGGAAGTAGAAGTGGCCGCCGGGCAGGAACTCCTGGCTGAACGGCCCGGTCGTGACCTCGGCCCACGGGGCGAGCATCTCCGGCGGCGCCACGGCGTCGGCGTCACCGCCGAGGACGGCCACCGGGCAGTCGACGGCCGGCCGCGGGCCGTCGTACCGGTAGACGTCGTCGATCCCGAAGTCCGCCCGGATCGCGGGCAGTACGATCTCGCGCAGCTCCGGCTCGTCGAGGATGCCGTCGTCGGTGCCGCCGCGCGACTTGATCGCGGCGACGAGCTGGTCGTCGTCCAACCGGTCCGGGAGCACCACGCTCGGGTTGTCGAGGAACGGCGCCCGGCAGGCCGAGACCACCAGGGCGCGCGGCGGACGACCGGCGGCGGTCAGCCGCCGCGCCACCTCGAACGCCACCAGCGACCCCATGCTGTGGCCGAGGACCACCAGGTCGTCGGTCTCCGGCGGCAGCGCCGTCAGGATCGGGCCGGCGAGGTCGTCGAGGTCGCGGGGCAGCTCCTCGGAGAACCGCGCACCCCGCCCGGGGTACTGGCCCACCAGCAGCGTGACGTCCGCGGGCAGGTGGTCCCGCCACCCGGCGTAGGCGTGGGCGTTGCCACCGGCGTGCGGCAGCACCAGCAGGGAGGTCCGCGGCGCGGCAGCGCCCGGGAGCGGCCAGACGACGTCGTCGGCGGCGGGGACCTGGTCGGGGGAAGGGCTCACAGCGGGCTCCGTTCGTCCCGGCGCGCGGCCGGGGCAGGTGCGGTGGGAAGCGGGGTGGGCGTGACGGGGGGCGTGGCCGGTCGGGTGGCCGTGCCGGCGTCGGGATCGGGATCGGGCGCGAGGGTGGCGGCTGCGGGGGCGAGCAGGGCGCCGTCGGTGGTGCGGCGGGTCAGTGCCGGGCGGCGACGGGCGCGCGGCCTGCCCGGGCCCTCCCCGCCGGCGGTCGTGTCCTGCCGCTGCGGGGTTCGGGGGGTGGTGTGGGTGAGGTGGTGGGCGAGGGTGGCGGGGGTGGGGTTGAGGAAGATGTCGCGGATGGTGAGGTGGGTGCCGGTGTGGGTGTGGATGTGGTTGGTGAGGCGTGCGGCGAGGAGGGAGTGGCCGCCGTGGTCGAAGAAGTTGTCGTCGATGGTGAGGGGGTGGGCGGCGTCGAGCGTGGTGGTGAAGAGGCCGGCGAGCGTCGTCTCCAGCTCGGTGCGCGGCGCCCGCCCCTCGGTCGCCGCCGTGGTGGGTTCGGGGAGTGCGGCGCGGTCCAGCTTCCCGTTGGCGGTCAGCGGCATTGCGTCGAGCGACACCACCCGCGCGGGCACCATGTGCTCCGGCAGCGCACGGGCACACACCTCGCGCAGCGCGCGCTCCTCCGCGGCCGTCCCCGAGTGCGGCACCACATAGGCCACCAGGCGCTTCTGGCCGGCCCGGTCCTCACGGACCAGCACCGCCACCTGCGCCACCGCCGGGTCGGCTGCCAACACCGCCTCGATCTCCGCGGGTTCGATGCGGAAGCCGCGGATTTTGGTTTGGGTGTCGGTGCGGCCGGTGTAGTGGATGGTGCCGTGGGGGGTCCAGTGGGCGAGGTCGCCGGTGCGGTAGAGGCGGGTGCCGG
>NZ_JAAVJD010000319.1 GCF_012033735.1 Streptomyces lonarensis
CGGGGACGGGCGTGTTCGCCGGGCTGCCCTCCCCCCTGACGGTCACCCGGTACCACTCGCTGGCGGTCGTCGAGGGCGCCGATCGCCGCCGCGTAGTCGTCGGGGCCCGGCGTGCCGGTCGGCGGCTCCCAGCCGTGGCCGTCGCCGTGGCCCGCCGCGCTCACCGCGGGCCCCTCGTCACGCCGTCCTCCGCCGCCGGGCGGTCACGCCGCGGTCCGCTCGCCCCGGCGGTCCGCGGACCGCTGCCCGGGGCGGCCCACGACGGGTGCCAGCCCGGCGGACCGGTCCGGAGCCTCCGTGTCGCCGCAGACCGCGAGCCAGTTGGCGAGCATGCGGTGACCACCCTCGGTCAGCACCGACTCCGGGTGGAACTGCACGCCCTCCACCGGGAGGGTGCGGTGCCGCAGCCCCATGACGACGCCCGGGGTGCCGTCGGCGCGTTCGGTGCGGGCGGTGACCTCGAACTCCTCGGGCACAGTGCCCTCGACGACCGCCAGCGAGTGGTACCGGGTGACCGTCAGGGGGGAGGGCAGCCCGGCGAACACGCCCGTCCCCGTGTGCAGCACCGGGGAGGTCTTGCCGTGCAGCAGCTCGGGCGCGCGGTCCACGACGCCGCCGTGGGCCACGGCCATCGCCTGGAGGCCGAGGCAGACCCCGAAGACCGGGACGCCGGTCGCGGCGCAGTGCCGCACCAGCTCGACGCAGACACCGGCCTGTTCGGGCGCACCGGGGCCGGGGGAGAGCAGCACCCCGGCGAAGCCGCCCGCCGCCACGTCCTCCGGGCGCACGGCGTCGTTGCGCCGCACCTCGCACTCGGCGCCGAGCTGGTAGAGGTACTGGACCAGGTTGTAGACGAAGCTGTCGTAGTTGTCGACGACCAGCACTCGGGTAGCCATAGTCGGACTGCTCCTCATTCCTGTCCCTCGGCCGTCATCCCTCGACGGTGACGTCGTTGAACGGCAGCAGCGGTTCGGCCCAGGGGAAGACGACGGTGAAGAGCAGGTAGACCGCACCGACGATCAGGGCCAGTGAGATCAGGGACCGCACCAGCGTGTTGCCCGGCAGGTGCCGCCAGATCCAGCCGTACATGGTGGAGGGTTCCCTCTCTGTCTTCCTCGGTGCCTGGCCCTGCCGCGGGCCGCCCCGCCGGCCGCTGCGCGTGGCCGTGCGAGCCCAAGCGTACGACGCGGGGCGGTGCCGCCGGTCGGCATCACGGTTTTGCGGCGTGATCCCGGGGGCCGGGGGTCACTCCACGGGGGTGGCGTGCTGCAGTTCGGTCGATCCGGTGTAGCCGGGGAGGGTGACCGAGGAGCGCTGGTCGACCTGCCAACCGAGCCCGTACGCCTCGACGTACAGCTGGTACAGCTCGATGGCGGGGGAGGTGTCCAGCGCCTCGCGCAGCCGGTCGGTGTCGCCGACCGCGGTGACCACGTAGGGCGGGGAGTAGAGCTGGCCCTGCAGGATCAGGGTGTTGCCGACGCAGCGGACGGCGCTGGTGGAGATGAGCCGCTGGTCCATGACCTGGATGCCCTCGGCCCCGCCCGCCCACAGGGCGTTGACGACCGCCTGGAGGTCCTGCTGGTGGATCACGAGGTCGTCGGGGCGGGGGTCGCGGACGTCGGGCAGCAGCGGCACGGCGTCCGGGGGCGCGTCGGTGAGGGTGACGGTGAGGCCGTCGCCGGTGATCTCCTCCAGCCCGGCCTCGGCCTCCTGCGCGGCGAGCCGTTCGGCGCCGGCGGGGTCGGCGCCCGCGTCGCGTTCCCGCAACTGCTGGACCTCGGTGCGGAGCTGGGCGGCGGTCGCCTCCAGCCGCGCGTTCTCGCGGCCGCGGTCACGTATGAGGTCCGACATCTGGAGCAGCGAGTCGTCCGTGCGGATGTTGGAACCGCCGGAGACGCTGAAACTGGTCCAGAAGATCAGTCCGGCCAGCATGAAGACACCGATGGTGCCCAACCGCGCCGGGCGGAAGCGGAAGTCCCCCACCGCACCCTGCTCCCTTCATCGACACTTCACGCACTACGCTATCCGAACATCCCGCACCGTGTTCTGCTGTGTGACCGCAGCGCGTAGACAGGAGAGGCTCTCGTGCCGAAGTCCCGGATCCGGAAGAAGAAGGACGGCTCCGCCGCGAAGCCCGAGAAGCAGCAGATCGGCGAGCGGAAGCTCGCAGGTGACGCGAAGGGCGACAAGGGCGACAAGGGCGACCAGAAGGTCGATCGGAAGAAGCCGCAGAAGATCGACATGCGCACCGGTGGCGGTGTGCGTCGCTGGGTGGCGCCGCTGATGCTGGCGCTGTTCGTGATCGGCCTGCTGTGGATCGTCGTGTACTACGTCGCCGAGGGAGACCTGCCGATCGGTGCGATCGGCGCCTGGAACATCGTCGTCGGGTTCGGTTTCATCGGCGCCGGGTTCGTGGTTTCCACGCAGTGGAAATAGCGGCGCCGAGTTATCCACAGGCTGATCGAAGATCACAAAAACTGTGGATAACTCGGCGGCGGTAGGGGGTTCGCGGCGCCGCCGATGCGGCGCCGCACCCATGTTCGCCTGCGGAAACGTCACTCGAACTTAGGTTCGGCGACGGTTGTCCACAGGAGTTGACGAAGCACCTACCGGCTGTGGATAACCAGGTACCCCAGGGTGGTGACCGCAGGTGGTGCCGCACGCGGCGGCACGACCGACCTCGGCACCGAGCTCGGTGCCTCGGGTCAGGAGGTCAGCTGCAGCGTGCGCGCCACACAGACGCCGACCAGCACGAGCAGCACGACCGCGCAGACCCCCACCTGGTAGGCCGTCCGGTTGCGTCGCGGCGCGTGCACCATGCCGTAGGCGATGGCGGCGCCCGCCACCAGCCCGCCGAGGTGCGCCTGCCAGGCGATGTTCAACCCGGGCAGGAAGGTGATCACCAGGTTGACGGCCAGCAGCACCAGCACCGGCCGCATGTCGTACCGCAGCTTGCGCAGCAGCACCGCCAACGCCCCGAAGAGGCCGAAGACGGCACCGGAGGCACCCAGCGAGAACTGGTTCTGCGCCGCCAGCGCGAACGAGGCCGTGGAGCCCGCCAGCGCCGAGATCAGGTACAGCGCCAGGAACCGGCCCCGGCCGAGGGCGGCCTCGAGATTCGGCCCGAGGAACCACAGCGCGAACATGTTGAACGCGATGTGGAAGACGGCCTGGTGCATGAAGGCCGAGGTCAGCAGCCGGTACCACTCGCCGGTGGCGGCGCCGATCAGCTCCGGTGAGCCGGGCGCCCAGGCGTAGCCGAGCATCGCGAAGTCGCGGATCAGCCCGAACTCGCCGCTGCCCAGGTACTCGCTCGCCTTCAGCCCCACGAAGACGGCCAGGTTGACGCCGATCAGGCACAGCGTGACCAGCCTGGTGTCGGTGCGCAGCCGGCCCCCGGCGATCGTGCGCGGCTGGGTGGCCGCGTTCTCGGCGGCACCCTGCCGGACGCACTCGGGGCACTGGTAGCCGACCGCCGCGTCGATCATGCAGTCCGGGCAGATCGGCCGTTCGCAGCGGGTGCAGTGGATGCCGGTGTCCCGCTCCGGGTGGCGGAAGCAGGCGCTCAGGCCGGGCTGCCGCTCGTGCTGCGTCATGGTGTCCTCTCGCCGCCGTGGCCGCGCGGCGCGGCCCTCCCCGGGTCTTCCCCGAGCGGAGCCGGGCACACGCCGGCCCCCTGAATCCTACGGACCAGGGGGCCGGATGGTTCCCGCCCGGCGCCCGGTGGCCGGGGCCGGCGGTGGTGCCGGACTCAGCCGTCGCGGCGCTCGATGGTGACGGACTCCACCACGACGTCCTGCAGCGGACGGTCGGTGCGGGCGTCGGTCGCGGTGCCGGCGATCGCGTCGACGACCTTGCGGCCCTCGGCGTCGGTCACCTCACCGAAGATGGTGTGCTTGCCGGTGAGCCAGGTGGTGGCGCCGACGGTGATGAAGAACTGCGAGCCGTTGGTGCCCGGGCCCGCGTTGGCCATGGCGAGCAGGTACGGCTTGGTGAAGGCGAGGTCGGGGTGGATCTCGTCACCGAACTCGTAGCCCGGGCCGCCGGTGCCGTTGCCCAGGGGGTCGCCGCCCTGGATCATGAAGCCGCTGATGACACGGTGGAAGACCGTGCCGTCGTAGAGCTTCGTGGCGGCCTGCTCGCCCGTGGCCGGGTTGGTCCACTTGCGGGTGCCCTCCGCGAGTTCCACGAAGTTCTTCACCGTCTTCGGCGCGTGGTTCGGGAAGAGCTGGACCTCGATGGGGCCATGATTGGTCTTCAGGGTCGCGAAGAGCTGCTCGGCCACGTTGTACCTTCCGTCGTCCTTGGGCTGACCGTGCATGATCCTCCCATGCCCGCGCGACACGCGGTGCCCCGGATGCCCGTTTCGCGTGCCTGAGCCGCTCTCACCCGGCATGATTTGCGTACGAGTGGACAGGCGGCACAGCGGTGCCAGGCGTCTGTTGAGACTGCTGGATGACCGCACGATGACCGCAACAGCGAACCACCGACAGGAGGGTCTGTCCCGTGAACCGCAAAGAACGCGTGCGCGCCGCCGGCGACAACGCGAGGGAGACCGCGCGTCACGCGGCGGACGTGGTGGGGCCCTACGCCGCCTCCGCCCGGGAGTCCGCGTCGCAGTACGCCCACGACGCGAGCGCCTACCTGAAGCCCCGTGCCCGCAAGGCGGCCTGCGCCGCCCGTGAGAACTACGCCTCCCACGTCGTGCCGCGGCTGGAGCAGGCCCGCCAGTCGCTGCCCGAGGGCGTCGACGAGGCCGCAGGCCGCGCAGCCGACCGTACCCGTGACGTCGCCCGCAAGGCGCGCGCCGCCGCCGCTCCGCGGCTGGAGCAGGCCCGCGC
>NZ_JAAVJD010000031.1 GCF_012033735.1 Streptomyces lonarensis
GCGAGGCGGTCACCGAGATCGAGACCGGTGACGACGGCGCGGTCCGCGCGGTCCGCACCGCCAATGGCCGCCACCCGGCCGACCTCGTCGTCCTCGGCCTGGGCACCCGCCCGCGCACCGCCACACCGCCGCGGCAGCGACACGACGCCCGGCGTGGCCGGGAAGCGCGGGGCGCCGGGCGCGGGTCGCGTGCGCGACGCGCCGGGCGCTCAGCGGCCGAACGGGCTGACCGCCAAGGCGTCGAGCAGCGCCGCCGGGTCGGCGTGGACCTCCGCCGCCCCCGCCGCCCACAGCTCCTCCGCCGCGAGCCCACCGCAGGTCACCCCGACCGGGGTGGCGCCGGCACGGGCCGCCGCCCGCATGTCCCAGACCGAGTCGCCGACGAAGACGGTCCGCTCGGGCGGCACGTCGCCGGCGAGGGACCGGGCGTGGTGGACGGGCTCCGGCGCCGGCTTCCCCTCGTTCACGTCGTCGGCGGAGGCGGTGTCCGCGATGACGTCGTCCGCGTCGATCGCCCGGCGCAGTGCCGCCAGCTCCTCACCGTCGGCCGAGGTGGCGAGGACGACCCGCCAGCCGCGGTCCGCGACGGCGCGCAGCAGTTCGGCGGCGCCGGGCAGCGGGCGGAGGCGTTCGAAGTGAGTGGCGTAGAGCGTCTTGTGGGCGGCTCGCAGCGTGTCGGCGAGGTCGGGGTCGTGTTCCTCGCCGAGCAACCTGGCGAGCAGGTCGTGGCCGGGCAGGCCCAGCGCCCGGTGGACGTCGCGGCCCGTGACGGGGTGCCCGGTCTGCCGGAACGCCTCCGTCCACGCCGCGGTGTGGAGGTAGTTGCTGTCGACCAGGGTGCCGTCCACGTCGAAGACTGCTGCGCGGGTCATGGAATCCTCCTCTGCTCCGGCGTCGGCCGGGTCTGCGGTGACCGTTCGGGTCCGGAGCGCCTGCCCGGCGACGGGCCACGGCAACAGTGGCGGACGCCGTCGATCGACGGGCCGGGGTGCGGGTCCGGTGCCCGCGCTGCCCGGTCACAGCGCCCGCAGCGCGGGGAGCAGCGTGTCGCGCGCCCAGTCGAGGAACGCGTACTGGTGGTCGCCGCCGACCTGGACGAGGGCGATCTCGCTGTACCCGGCGTCGACGAACGGCCGGACGGCGCGGACGAACTCCTGCGGGTCGTCGCCGCAGGGGATGGTCCCGGCGACCTGCTCGGGTCCGGTGTCGGCGGTGACGGCGGCGAAGCCCTTCGGGCCGCGCAGCTCGGAGTTGACGCTCCAGGCGTTCAGCGCCCAGCGGAACTGCTCGTGGGCGCGGGCGACGGCGGCGTCGCGGTCCGGGTCGTAGCAGACGGGCAGCTGCCCCACGCGCGGCTTCCCCGCGCCGCCGTGCCGGTCGAACGCGTCCAGCAGTTCGGGGCGGGGCTCGGTCGCGATGACGAGGTCCGCCTGCTCGCCCGCGAGGCGGCAGGAGAGCGGGCCGGAGACGGCGACACCGATCGGCGGCGGCTCGGCGGGGAGGTCCCAGAGGCGGGCGTTCTCCACGTCGTAATGCTCACCGTGGTGCGTGACATCACCCCCCGCGAAGAGGGCGCGGATGATGTCGATCGCCTCGGAGAGCATCGCGAGGCGCGTTGCGGGGGCGGGCCAGCCCGTGCCGACGACGTGCTCGTTGAGGTTCTCGCCGGAGCCCAGGCCCAACCGGAACCGGCCCTCGGAGAGCAGCTGCATCGTCGCCGCCTTCTGCGCGACGACGGCTGGGTGGTAGCGGACGGTCGGGCAGGTCACGTACGTCATGAGCGGGATGGTCGATGTCGCCTGCGCGGCGGCTCCCAGCACGCTCCACGCGTAGGGCGAGTGCCCCTGCTCGGCGAGCCAGGGGAAGTAGTGGTCGGAGGTGACGGAGAAGTCGAACCCGGCCCTTTCGGCGGCCACCACGTGGTCGACGAGGTCCCGGGGACCCGCCTGCTCGGTCATCATCGTGTATCCGAATCGCACACTCTGGGGCATAGAAGACATGGTGCTGCGGTTGGTGGGCGTCCCGCAGCCCGGAGCACCCGGTCGGGCGGTGCACCGCCCGTCGCGGCGGCCCGTGCCCCGGGGGATTCGGCGCCGAACGAAGCCGAACGGTGCCGCCGACGTGCTTCCAGCGGCCCGGGGTGTGACCGTCGGAGGTGTACCCGAACGTCCCACCCGAGGGAGACCCCCATGCCCAGCGGTTCCTCGCCCAAGCGGGAGCGCCAGTACGAGCACATCAAGGAGAGCGCCGAGCAGCGCGGCACTCCCGAGGGCCGCGCCAAGGAGATCGCCGCGCGGACCGTCAACAAGGAGCGCGCGCAGTCCGGTGAGAGCCGGACGGCCAGCCGCTCCTCCACCCAGGACATGTCGGCCTCCCGGCGCGGTGGCAAGCGGTCGCACAGCGGGCCCGGCGGCCGCACCTACGACCAGCTGTACGCCGAGGCCAAGCGCAAGGGGGTCAAGGGCCGCTCCTCGATGCGCAAGGCCGAACTGGAGCGCGCGTTGCAGCGTTGACCCCGCACCCCGCGCCCCGCACCCGGCGCGCGGGCGCTGCCCGCGGCCGCCTCGCGGGCCGCCCGTCCGCAGGCGCCCCGCCGCCCCACGAGCGCGCCCGACGCGCCGGGTACGCGGCGGCCGCGGGGCGCGGCAGGGGCGGGCCCGCGTGCGGCGGGCGGGGCCCGGGGACATCATGGGGCCATGGATCAGACCGTGCGCATCGCCCAGGACCCCGACGCCGACGCGCTGCTCGGCCGCAGCCCGCTGGCGGCCATGGTCGGCATGCTGCTCGACCAGCAGGTTCCGATGGAGTGGGCCTTCTCCGGGCCGCACACCCTGCTGGAACGGCTGGGCGGCGACGACCTGGACGCCGGGCGCATCGCCGCGATGGACCCCGACGAGTTCTCCGATCTCTGCGCGCGCAAGCCCGCGATCCACCGCTACCCGGGCTCGATGGCCAAGCGCGTGCAGCAGCTGTGCCGGCATCTGGTGGAGCACTACGACGGGGACGCCGCCGCGGTGTGGCGAACGGCCGACACCGGCGAGGAACTGCTCTCCCGGCTTCGGGAGCTGCCCGGCTACGGCGAGCAGAAGGCACGGATCTTCGTCGCCCTCCTCGGCAAGCGACTCGGAGTGCGGCCCTCCGGGTGGCGGGAGGCCGCCGGTGACTACGGCAAGGACGGCGCGTACCTCTCCGCCGCCGACATCACCGGCCCCGAGACCCTGGCGCGGGTCCGGGAGCACAAGCAGGAGATGAAGCGGGCCGCCAAGGAGGCGAAGTCCACGGGTGGCTCCGGCGGGGGCGGCGGCGCCGGGAAGCGCGCCGCCCGCTCCCGCTGACACCGGGGCGCCCGCCCGGGCCGGCGTCGGCCGGTCGGCTGGTCGGCCCGTCGGCCCCTCGGCCCCTCGGCTGATGGCGCCTCGGCCCAGCGCCGCAGGCCGCCTCGCGACGGCGCGGCACCGGGGAAGGCCGGACCGCCGCCCGCGATCGGGTGATCACACCGCCACCCGTCGGCGTGGCGTTGCGCCATCCGGTGCCAGGGGGCGCGTCACCCGATCCGCACGCCCCCTCACCGGGGATAGCTTCCGCAGTCATCACCGACCGCACCGGAAGGACCCCGCACCGTGAGAGGACCGCGACGTCCCCTGGGCCGCAGGCGTGGCACGCTCGGCGCGCTGCTCGCCACCGCGCTCGCCGCCCACCTGCTGCTGACCACCCCCGCCGCCTCCGCTCCCCCCGCCCCGGTGGACGGCGAGGTCACCGACGCGGCGGGCTTCCCGACGCTCCCCTCCGCCACCACTTCCTCCACCGACCGGGCCGCCGGCCCCGCCGGCCCGGTCGGCCCCGTGCGGAACGAGGCGGGGCTCGCCGACCACCGGCCCGACTCCGCCGCCGAGATCGCCCAGCGGGTCCGCGGCGAGCATCTCGCCGAACGCCTCGTCGACCGCACCACCGGCGAGGGAGCCATGCGGCACCTGGAAGAGCTGCAGCGGATCGCCGAGAAGCACGACGGCAACCGCGCCGCCGGCACCGACGGGTACGACGCCGCCGCCCGATACGTCGGGGAACTCCTCGACGAGGCGGGCTACGAGGTCACCTACCAGGAGTTCGACTTCTCCTACCGCGAGGCGCTCACCGAGCGGCTGTCGGTGCGGACGCCCACCGACCGCGACATCGAGGTGCGGGCGATGTCCTACACCGCCTCCTCGCCCGAAGGCGGCACCACCGCGGAGCTCACCGAGGTCCGCGCCGGCGGCGCCGGGGCACCGGCCGCCGAGCGCCGCACCGGCATCACCGAGGACGTCGCCGCCGCCGGGGGCGCGGGCTGCGCCCCGAGCGACTTCGGCCCGGAGGTCGAGGGCCGGATCGCCCTCATCGAACGCGGCCTGTGCACCTTCGCCGAGAAGCAGGCCAACGCAGCCGACGCCGGCGCGGTCGGCGTCCTCATCTACGACAACGAGGACGGCACCGGCCCGCTCGGCGGCACCCTCGGCGACCCCGCGGCCGGCCGGCTGCCCACCGGCGGCATCTCCCGCGCCGACGGGCGCGCCCTCTCCGAGGCGCTCGACGCCGGCGAGACCGTCACCGTCGACATGGAACTCCGCGAACTCGCCGAGGACCGCCGCACCCTCAACGTCATCGCGGAGACCCCCGGCGGCGACCCCGACACGGTCGTCATGGCCGGCGCCCACCTCGACTCCGTCCTGGACGGCAGCGGGATGAACGACAACGGCTCGGGCACCGCCGGCGTGCTGGAGACCGCGCTGCGGTTCGCCGAGGCCGCCCGCGTCGACAGCCGGGAGCCCGGGCACGGCAACACCGTCCGGTTCGCGTTCTGGGGCGCCGAGGAGCTCGGGCTGCTGGGCGCCGAGCACTACGTCGCCGAACTGGACCAGCCGGAGCGGGACCGCATTGAGCTCTACCTCAACTTCGACATGATCGCCTCGCCCAATTACGGACTCTTCGTCTACGACGGCGACGGCTCCGAGGGGATCTCCGCCCCCGGTCCGGAGGGCTCGGCGCAGATCGAGCACGCCATCACCGCCTTCCTCGACGACCGCGGCGAGCAGCCGCGGCCGACCGCCTTCAACGGGCGCAGCGACTACGGACCGTTCATCGACGCCGGCATCCCGGCGGGTGGCACCTTCACCGGCGCCGAGGGCGTCAAGACCGCGGAGCAGGCGGAGCTGTGGGGCGGCGAGGTCGGCGCCCCCTACGACCCCTGCTACCACCGCGCCTGCGACGACCTCGACAACATCAGCGCCGAGGCGCTCGACGTGAACACGCGGGTCATCGCCCACCTGGTCGGCGGCTACGCCTGGGACACCGGATCGCTGTCCGAAACGGTCCCGGAGCCGCGCGCCGGTCGCGCCGCCACCGTGGACCAGGGCGGGCCCCACCAGCCGGCCGCCCACCGGCTCGACCGCTGACGACAACCGCGCCCCGCACCACGGAGGCGGGTGGGACGGAGGCCGCCGTCCCACCCGCCTCCTCGCTGTCCGCGGCGCCCGGGCAGCCGCCGCCCGGGCCCCGCGGCGGCGGTCGTGGTCGCGCCCGTGCTCGGGTTCTCGCCAACATCACACGCCGACACCATCCGTTATGCCGCGATACGCACTGTTCACCACCGCGTCACGAGGCTGCGCCACCCGGGTGCCTGCCGGTAGGCTCTCCCTGTGATCTTCAAGCGCATCGGTGAGGGGCGGCCCTACCCCGACCACGGCCGGGACAGCACCCGGCAGTGGGCGGACGTCGCGCCCCGTCCCGTGCGGCTGGACCAGCTCGTCACCACCAAGGGCCAGTTGGACCTGGAGACGCTGCTCGCCGAGGACTCCACCTTCTACGGTGACCTGTTCGCGCACGTCGTGAAGTGGCGCGGCGACCTCTACCTGGAGGACGGCCTGCACCGGGCGGTCCGTGCCGCGCTGCAGCAGCGTCAGGTCCTGCACGCCCGGGTCCTCGAACTCGGCTGACGGCGGCCCGGCGCACCGCACGCGCCCCTCGCCGTCCACCGTCCACCGTCCACCGTCCCGTTCCGGCCCGCGCCCGGCGGCCGCCGGGGCCGCCCGGGTTGCGCGGCTCCGCCCGCCCCCGCCTTCCGCCCCCGGCTCCGTTCCACCTCGGCGCCGCCCACTACGGCACGCCCCACCACGGCACACCCCACCGCGGCACGGCCCACCGCGGCGCCGTCACGCAGCGGAGCCGCCGGGCGCGCACGAGCGGCCGAGCACGGCGCTGTCCGCCGTTCGGGCGCCCCGCCCGCGCGCCGTGCCGAAACCTCCGAACGGCGTAGCTGGGCCGAACGGGTCGCAGCCCCGTCCGGGCCGGGCGAACGGCGCGCCGGGCACCCCGATACGCTGATCATCTGGTACGCACAACCACCCACCCTGGATACGCTGCCGCTATGAGCATGCTCACACCCCCTGGAATGAGCGGTAAGCACTACCGCGTGACGGGGGACCGCTACCCACGGATGCGCCGGACCCGCCGCCGCGGCCGCCTCGCCGCCGGACTGGTCGCGTCACTCGCGGTCCTCGCACTGCTGGGCTACGGCACCACGCAGCTCGTCGACGTCTTCACCGGACAGACCGAACCGGCCGCGCAGGCCGCCCCGGCCGTGGAGCCCGAGTGCGAGGTGACGGAGGTCGAACGGCCCCCGCTGCCCGACCCCTCGGCGATCACCGTCAACGTCTACAACGCGACCGACCGCACCGGCCTCGCCCGGGACACCGCGGACGCCCTCGCCGAACGCGGCTTCCTCATCGGCGAGGTGGACAACGCCCCCGAGGAACTGGTCGACACCGTGCCCGCCGGCGGCCTGCTGCGCGGTGCGGACGAGACGGAGGAGAGCGGCGCCCTCCAGGTACTCGGCAGCCACGTCGGCGACGGCGGCGCCGAGACCGGCACTGTCGAGACCGGCACCGTCGAGCGCGACGGCGGGGAGCTGGACCTGATCCTCGGCGAGGACTCCGGCGAACTGCTCGACGAGCCCCGGGTCGCGCTCCTGCTGGAGGAGCTCACCGCCGAGCCCGAGGCGTGTCCGTGAGCCGCGCGGCCGCGCACGGGCAGCGGCCGGTGGGGCCGGTTCAGACGGTGCCGTACATCCGGTCCCCGGCGTCGCCGAGGCCCGGGACGATGAACCCCTGCTCGTTGAGTCGCTCGTCGACCGAGGCCGTCACCACGGTCACCGGCGCGCCGGCCAGCTCCCGCTCCATGACCTCCACGCCCTCCGGCGCCGCCAGCAGGCAGAGCGCCGTCACGTCGTCCGCGCCCCGCGCCACCAGCTCCCGGACGGCCGCGACCAGCGTGCCACCGGTCGCCAGCATCGGGTCCAGCACGTACACCTGACGGCCGGAGAGATCCTCCGGCATCCGGTTGGCGTAGGTGGACGCCTCCAGCGTCTCCTCGTCACGGATCATGCCGAGGAAGCCGACCTCTGCGGTCGGCAGCAGCCGGACCATGCCGTCCAGCATCCCCAGCCCCGCCCGGATGATCGGCACGACCAGCGGACGCGGGTGCGACAGCCGGACACCGGTGGTGCCGGTGACCGGCGTCCGGATGTCCACCTGCTCCGTCCGCACGTCCCGCGTCGCCTCGTAGGCGAGCAGGGTCACCAGCTCGTCGGCCAGGCGCCGGAAGGTCGGTGAATCGGTGCGCTCGTCGCGCAGCGTTGTGAGCTTGTGCGCCACCAGCGGGTGGTCGACGACGTGAATCCGCATGGACCCGACCCTAACGAACAGCTGTACCCGGCCACACCCGGCCGCCGATCGGCCGTCACCCGCTCCGCCAACTGGACGGGATCGACGTGTGGGGGGAGAGTGGAGGACTGATGACTGGGAGGTGAGGGATGCCGATACCCGGCTACCCCGAGGACCCCGATCCGGCACACCGGCGCCGCCGCGCCGAGTTCCTCCGTGATCTCCAGGAAGCCAAGGCGCTGCGCGACCGCGTGCAGCCCCGGCGCGCCCGCACCGCACGAATGCGCCGTCAGCAGCGAATGCGGACATTCCGCTGGTGAAGTGCTGAGTTACCCGACAGATCCCCGCTTTTCTGCCACGATGCCCACAGGCATGCCGAACGTGGGGAGAGCCGAGGTGTACTTCACCGCACTGCTCGCCAGAACCGAGAACGGTTGGGAAGCGAGCGACCGAGAACTGGACGACGTCGAGACCCTGGACGAGCTGGCCGAACTGGCCCGCGAGGCAGGGAGCGACGAGGAACCTGTCCTCGTCTGCATCGAACAGGAAGGCGCGTGGTTCGGAATCGTCCGCGTGGACGGTGAGGACGACCCGCGCGTCTTCGTCTCCGACGCCGCACGCGCCGTGCGCAGCGCGTACGGCGAGATTCTGCTGAGCGACGAGCTCCTGGGCCGCGAGCCCGAGGACCCGTACGCCCTCGACCACCTGGTGGACCTCGACGGCACCGAGGACGGCACCGACGCCCTCACCGAGCCCGGCAAGGACACCGACGACGCGGCCGAGGCCGTGCCGCAGGGACCGGTGGGCGACCCCGGCCTGATGGCCGACTTCGGCGTGGACAGCGCCGCCGTACTCAGCCTCACCCCGGACAACGCCCTCGCGGAGATCGCCGACGCCCTCGGCTGCGGTGACGTCCTGGAGGCAGTGCGGTGACCACCCCGCCCCGGCCGGCAGGCGCCACGGGGGACGCGCCCTTCGGCCGGGGCGGCGGCCCCGCGCCCGGGCCGCTCACCGACGCGTCGCCGCACACCACCCGCCCCGACCCGCTCCGGGACCCCTGGGTTCCGGCGATGCGCCGCGCCCTCGCCGAGGCACGGACCGCACCCGGCACGGGCGACGTACCGATCGGCGCCGTCGTCCTCGGCCCGGGCGGCCCGCACGGCGAGATCATCGCCACCGGCCGCAACGAACGCGAGGCGACCGGCGACCCCACCGCCCACGCCGAGGTCATCGCGCTCCGCGCCGCCGCGCACCGCCTGGGTGGCTGGCGGCTGACCGGGTGCACCTTGGTGGTCACGCTGGAGCCCTGCACGATGTGCGCCGGGGCCGGCGTCCTCTCCCGTGTGGAACGCGTCGTCTACGGCGCGGCGGACACCAAGGCGGGGGCGGTCGGCTCCCTCTGGGACGTCATGCGGGACCGGCGCCTCAACCACCGGCCCGAGGTGCTGCACGGCGTCATGGCGGCGGAGTGCGGGCAGCTGCTCACCGACTTCTTCCGCTCCCCGGCCCGCGCAGCCGACCGCACCGACCTCCCCGGCTGAGCCGCCGGCCTGGGGTGGGCGGGACGGGGGGTGCGGACACGCAGAAGCGCCCCCGGACGGGCAAGCCGTCCGGGGGCGCCGGAAGCGGTAGCGGAGGGATTTGAACCCTCGGTGGAGTTGCCCCCACACTCGCTTTCGAGGCGAGCTCCTTAGGCCGCTCGGACACGCTACCGAGAGAGATCCTAGCCCACCGTCGCGCTGTGCCGAAATCGGGTAACGGCCGTGCCGCACCACGACGGCGACGACCGTGCGGGTGGCGGGCCGCCGCGGGGCCGGCACCGCCAGGGGCGGGTTCGGCGGTGCGCGCCGCGCAGTCGGCAGCGGATGGCGGTCCGCCGCGGAGCCGGCTCGCAGCCAAGGAGGGACCGGAGGAGGCGGCGCCGGGGGGACGTGCCACCTCCTCCGGTGTCGGACGGGGCTCGCGGGGTCCGGCGGGGGGCTGCCGGAGGCCGCGGCGGTTCCGTCCGCTCCGGCGGTCGGGGAAACCGCCGGGCATGGCTCCAGCATGCGCCGCCCACGGCGCCGGGGGAGGCGCGAACGACCCCTCCTCGCGGGACCTTCGTCACCTTTCGGGCGGGGCCTTCACCGTCCCGTGTCAGGGGCACGCAGCCTGTTCCCACCTGCGGCGGGACAACCACCGGACAGCCCGCCGGAAGCCTGGTTAAACTCACCCGACCGCGCAGCGCGGTGCGTGCCGCGGTCCCGCGGGTCACGCCGAGGGGGAGACGATGGCGCAGCTCAAGAAGATCATCCTGTTCGCACTGATCGTCTTCGTGCTGTACACGATCATCACCTCGCCGGAGCGCTCGGCGGAGATCGTCCAGATGGGGTTCGAGGGCATCTCCTCGGCGGCCGGGGCGGTCGGTGACTTCATGACGGCGCTGGTGAACTGAGGCGGCTCCGCCGCTCGCCCGCCACCCTCCCCTGCACGGCCCGCTCACGCCACGGCGCCCGCCGGCGGCTACCCGTGCGCGGCGGTACCGACCGCATCCATGACGTCCCGCCGCACGGCGCGCGCCCCTCGCGCCCCGGGCGCACACCGGCGCGCACGCCCCGGGGCCAGGCAGGCAGCGACGGCCTCGACGAACCGGCCCCCGCTATCCGCCTCTTACGCCATCGCCTCCGGACAGCAGGCGTGTTCCGGCCACCGACAACGCTCGCCGCGGGGTGGCCGTCACACACCCGCAAGGCCTGGCCACTGCTCAACACGGCGTTATGGGGGTGCTTGCACATAGCCAATATGTCTTGTGATGCTATGACCGCTCTTGCCGGATATGAGGTACGACGAAGGGGTGGTCGGGCCGGTGGCGACGACGCAGACCCGAGAATCGCGGGGCGCGGCCGCCAGGGCGCTCACCCACCAGCTGTTCGAGAAACTCGACCATCTGGAACCCGGCACCGCGGCACACGCCCGCGTCCGAGGCGAACTGATCGAGATCAACCTGCCGCTGGTGCGGTACGTGGCGAACCGTTTCCGCAGCCGCAACGAGCCGATGGACGACGTCGTCCAGGTCGGCACCATCGGGCTCATCCACGCCATCGACCGCTTCGACACCTCGCGCGGCATCCAGTTCCCGACCTTCGCGATGCCCACCATCATCGGGGAGATCCGCCGCTACTTTCGGGACAACGTCCGCACCGTGCACGTACCGCGCCGCCTGCACGAACTGTGGGTGCAGATCCACGGCACCACCGAGGAGCTGACGCTCAGCCTGGGGCGGAACCCCACACCCCGGGAGATCGCCGAGCGACTCGGCGTACCGGAGGAGGACGTGCTCGCCGGCACCGAGGCCGGCCGTGCCTACCGCGTCGCCTCTCTGGAGGCTTCCCAGGAGCGCGAGGACGGCAGCCCGGCGCTGGGCGAGCGGCTCGGGTACGACGACCCCGGCATGGACGGCGTCGAGCACCGCTCACTGGTCCGGCATCTGCTCGTCCAGCTGCCGGAGCGCGAGCAGCGCATCCTGTTGCTCCGTTACTACCGCAATCTGACGCAGTCACAGATCAGTACGGAACTCGGCCTCTCCCAGATGCACGTCTCGCGACTGCTCTCCCGGAGTTTCAGCAGACTGCGGGCCACAAACACGATCGACGCCTAACCCTTCAGGGTGAACACGCCCTCCCGCGAAGTGGCTTGATCTGGAACTCATTGTCGACAAGACGCTACATCGTGTTGATGACTTGTGACATTCTGCTAGACGAGCGTTTGTCGCAGGGGCAACTCCGGTATTCAACCTGACGGGCGCACTTCTCACGCCGGAGAGCGCCACTGCGATCCATCCACGACCTCCAAGGGGGTGGCATGTCCGTAGAACTGGGCAGCTCCAAGGTGCTCTCCACCCACGGCACGCCGCACATTCCCGCGCCATCCGTCGACGGCGGACCCGACGGTGCGCAGAATCCCGACGGTCCCTCGGACGCCACCCCGACGGCGGCCGGTGGTCCGGGCACCACCGACGGACTCGACACCCGCACCCTGTCCCGCTCCCTCTTCAAGCGTCTCGCCGCCCTCGACCCGGACAGCCCGGAGCACGGCTACGTCCGTGACACGCTGATCGAGCTGAACCTGCCGCTGGTGCGGTACGCGGCCGGCCGGTTCCGCAGCCGCAACGAGCCGATGGAGGACATCGTCCAGGTCGGCACCATCGGCCTGATCAAGGCGATCGACCGGTTCGACTGCGAGCGCGGCGTCGAGTTCCCGACCTTCGCCATGCCGACGGTCGTCGGGGAGATCAAGCGGTTCTTCCGCGACACCTCGTGGTCGGTCCGCGTCCCGCGGCGGCTCCAGGAGCTGCGTCTCGCCCTGACCAAGGCGAGCGACGAGCTCTCCCACCGCCTGGACCGCTCCCCCACCGTCCCCGAGCTGGCGGTCTGCCTGGGCGTCTCCGAGGAGGAGGTCGTCGACGGGCTCGCCGTCGGCAACGCCTACACGGCGAGCTCGCTGGACTCCCCCTCCCCCGAGGAGGAGAGCGGCGAGGGCTCGCTGGCGGACCGCCTCGGCTACGAGGACGTCGCGCTGGAGGGCGTCGAGTACCGCGAGTCGCTCAAGCCGCTGCTGGCCCGGCTGCCCGCGCGTGAGCGCCGCATCATCATGCTGCGGTTCTTCGGCAACATGACACAGTCGCAGATCGGCGAGGAGATCGGCATCTCGCAGATGCACGTCTCCCGGCTGCTGACCCGCACGCTGGCCCAGCTGCGCGACGGGCTGACCGCCGAGGAGTGACGGTCCCGGGCCGGTCCCGCACCGGCCCGGGACACCGAACCACCGCCGCGCCGGACCACTGCCGGGCGCCCGTAAGCGCCGGGCACCACCGCCCCCGTGGCGCGGCGACGGGGTTCCGACGCGACCGATCGGCCGCACGCGCCGCAGGCGGCGTGCCGGCGTGCAGCACAACCGACAGGGCGTCAGACCGTGCTGCGACCCGCGTGCCCCCGCACGACCGACGGCACCTCAGGTCAGACCGCGGCACACGTGCGCCCGCACGACCGGCGGGGCCGCCCCAGGTCGCCGGCGACACCGCACCGCCGCCGACCGGAGAACCGCTGCCGTGCCTCCTGCCGGTACGCCGACGGCCGCAGCGCCGCGGTCGGAGAGAACGCGGCACGGCGGCCGTGAAGAAGGTCGCGCGTGAGGTGCTGGACACGCCCGTAGGCGCGCCCGGCGGAATCAGAGCGCGAAGACGGCGACGAGTACGACGGCGATGACCGCCACCGCGACGAGGGCACCGATCACCAGCCCTCGGTTGCCTCCGGAGCTGGTGGCGCCCGACGTGCCGGCGGGTGCCTCGTCCACGAATGCCTGGAACATCTGGGTGCTGCCCGCGGGGTCGTGCTGCGTGTTCCGCGGAGCCTGAGGGTTATGAGCCATGGCAGCGGACCTTAGCGAACGCCCACCACCCGCCGACAGGCAGGATGAGGTCAACTCCCCCCGAGACACGCCGGGTGGCCCGAGCTGCCCCGCTTCGTCACCGGCCCGTGCGACGTGCGGCAGCGTGTGCGGCGCCGCGAGGCGGTGAGCCGCAGACCGGTCGCACGTGGCCCGCCGCCGGCCACTCCCCCGGTCGGGAGGCCGTGACCCCATCCGCACCACGGGCCCCGACGGTGCTTTCCGGCCCCGAGCGTTCCGGAACGCCGCACGCCCCTTGCGGAGGGCGCGCCCCGCGCCCTGGACTGGTAACCCCCCACACCCCACCCCCACCGGATGTGATTCGTGTCCACGAACAACTCCGCACCCCGCCGCGGACTGCGCCGCGCGGCCGTCGCCGGCACCGCTCTCGGCCTCGGCGCCGCCCTGCTGGCCGCCGGGACCGCCACCGGTTCACCCGCCTCGTCGGAGCCGGCCGCCGCCGACCCGCCCACCGCCACCGTCGTCTTCCACGACGACTTCGACGGCCCCGCGGGCGCCCCCGTCGACAGCTCCTCCTGGAACCTCGACCCGGGCGACAACATCAACAACGTCGAGCTGCAGTACTACACCGACGGCACCGACAACGTGGCCCAGGACGGCAACGGCAACCTGGTGATCACTGCCGAGGAGGGCAACCCCGGCAACCACCAGTGCTACTACGGCCCCTGCGAGTACACCTCGGGCCGCATCAACACCGCCGGGAAGATCGAGGCCGAGTTCGGCCGCGTCGAGGCCCGCATCCAGCTCCCCGAGGGCCAGGGCATCTGGCCCGCGTTCTGGATGCTCGGCGCCGACTTCGGCGACGTCGGCTGGCCGCAGAGCGGCGAGATCGACATCATGGAGCTGATCGGCCACGAGATGGACACCGTGCACGGCACCGTCCACGGCCCCGGGTACTCCGGTGGCGGCGGCATCGGCTCCCCCTACCAGCTGCCGGCGGGCGAGAGCTTCAGCGACGGCTTTCACACCTTCGCCATCGACTGGTCGCCGGACTCCATCACCTGGTCCGTCGACGGCAACGAGTACCAGACGCTCACCCCGGCGGACGTCACCGGCGAATGGGTGTTCAACAAGCCCTTCTTCCTGATCCTGAACGTCGCCGTGGGCGGCGAGTGGCCCGGCTACCCCGACGGGTCCACGCAGTTCCCGCAGGAGATGGTCGTCGACCACGTGACCGTCACCGAGTTCACCCGCTGACCCGGGTCACCGCACGGGGCGGTCCGCGGGCCCCGACCGCACCGCACCGCACGCCGCGCCCGGGTCGCCGGGACACCGCCGTCCGGGCGGAGAAGAGCCGCCCGCAGCACCGCCCCGGCGCGCCCCCGGTAATGAGAACCGACGATGTGGGTAGCTCGACCGTCATGAGCAGCAGACTCGCCCGGGCGGACCGTCGACTCTTCCAGCTGGTGGCCGCCCACCACTTCCCCGGGGGCGACCGTGTCCTCCCCCGGCTCAGCCGCAGCGCCAACCACGGACTGCTGTGGTTCGGCGCGGCGGCTGCGATGGCCGCCTCCGGCCTCGGAGGCCGCCGCACCGCGCGCAGGGCGGCCCTCCGCGGCACCGCCTCCCTCGCCGTGGCCTCCGCGACCGTCAACGTGCTGGCCAAGCGCGCCGTGCGCCGCCGGCGGCCCGTCCTGACCGACGTCCCGGTCATACGGCAGCTGAACCGCGCCCCGTTCACCACGTCCTTCCCGTCCGGGCACGCCGCGTCGGCCGCCGCCTTCACCACGGGCGTCGCGCTCGTCTCCCCCAAGTGGGGCGCCGCGCTGGCGCCGGTCGCGGCCTCGGTCGCGTTCTCCCGCGTCTACACCGGGGTCCACTACCCGGGAGACGTGGTCGCGGGCGCCGCCATCGGTGTCGGCGCCGCGTTCCTCGTGCGGCGGCTGCTCCCCCGCGACCACCTGGAGCCCCCGGCGGTCCGCACCGCGGTCAAGGCTCCCGAGCTCCCCGAGGGCAAGGGCCTGGTCGTGGTCGCCAACGCCGGCTCCGGCAGCTCCGGCCTGCCCCCCGAGCGCGTCATCGGCGAGGTGCTGCCCCGCGCCGAGGTGGTGCTCTGCGGCGGCGAGGGCGGGGTCGACGTCACCACCGCGCTCCGGCAGGCCGCCGAACGCGCCACCGAGCTCGGCGGCGCGCTGGGCGTCAGCGGCGGCGACGGCACCGTCAGCGCGGCCGCCCGCTGCGCCATGGAGCACAACCTGCCGCTGGCCGTCCTCCCCGGCGGCACGCTCAACCACTTCGCCCACGACCTGGGCATAGAGACCACCGAGGACACCCGGCGCGCCCTCGCCGACGGCGAGGCGGTCGAGGTCGACCTGGCCCGCTTCACCAACGAGGACTTCGCACCGACCCCGGACGACCCCTCGATCCCGGCCGCCGGCGGCACCTTCGTCAACACCTTCTCCCTCGGTGTCTACCCCGAGATGGTGCGGGTCCGGGAACGCTGGTCGCCCCGGGTCGGCAGCTGGCCGGCCGGCGTGATCGCCGCGTGGCACGTGCTCCGCGCCTTCGACCCGGTGGAGTTGGAGATCAACGGCGAACGGCACCGGGTCTGGCTGCTGTTCGCGGGCAACTGCCGGTACGAAGGGCTCGGTCTCGCACCGCAGCGCCGCTCCCACCTCGCCGACGGTCTGCTCGACGTGCGCGTCGCCTACGCCGACCGCTGGGCCCGCACCCGGCTGCTGGCCGGTGCCCTCAGCGGGCGGCTGAGCAGCTCTCCCGTGCACGGCGCCGCGCTGCTCCGCCGGATGCGGATCGACTGGATCGCACCCGGCACCCGGCTCGCCTACGACGGCGAGATCGGTGACGCGCCGGGTCGGCTGCTGCTCTCCAAGGAGCGGTCCGCCCTCACCGTCTACTGCCCCCAGGCCACCCAGCGGCTCACGCCGCTGACCACCACGGTCTGACGCCGGCGCCCGACGGCGCCCCGACCCACCACGGACTGCGGGCCGTGCCGACCACCACCGGCACGGCCCGCAGGCGCGTCCGCTCGGCGGCGCCCCGCCGTGTGCGGGTCTCGCCGGCATCGACACCGGCAGCGGCAGCGGCAGCCACGGTGGGCGGGCCGGCCCCGCCCGGCTGCGGCACCTGCGGGCCCCGACCCCGCGAGTTCCGGAACTCGGTTCTCTTGCAACCCAGTTGTGCAGGCGCTGCAATGGACCCGCACCAGGCTTCTTCACACCCCCCACAACCGCGCCCGCCACCGCGCCTTCGCGCGCCTACCGTCGGGCGCGGGTTCGACGGCGGCACCACCGCCAGAGAGGACGTGGCCCATGACGGGTCCGTGGCCCACCCGTGCCTCCTCCCCCGACTCCCCGGCCCCCGCCCGGGTCCGCCGCCGCCCGGCGCTGCGCCGGCCACGACTCGTGGTCGCCGCGCTGGCGCTGAGCCTCGGGGCCTCCCTGCTGGCGTCCGGCGCGACCGCCACCGCGCTGCCCGACGCGGCCGCCCCCTCCGTCGCCGCCGCGGCGCCGGCCGCCGAGCCGCCCACCACGCAGAACGTCGTCTTCTTCGACGACTTCAACGGCCCCGCCGGCGCCGGCGTCGACGGCAGCAAGTGGACCCACGAGGTCGGCGACAACTGGGGCAACAACCGCGAGTCGCAGTACTACACGCCGGGCACCCGCAACGCCGCGCTCGACGGCAACGGCAACCTCGCCATCACCGCCCGCAAGGAGAACCCGAACAACTACCAGTGCTGGTACGGGCGGTGCGAGTACACCTCCGCGCGACTCAACACCGCCGGCAAGTTCAACGCCCAGTACGGCCGCGTCGAGGCGCGGATCAAGGTCCCCCACGGCCAGGGGGTGTGGCCGGCGTTCTGGATGCTCGGCGCCGACTACGCCAACGTCGGCTGGCCGCAGACCGGTGAGATCGACATCATGGAGAACGTCGGCTTCGAGCCCGGCAGAGTCCACGGGACGCTGCACGGCCCCGGCTACTCGGCGGGCGGCGGTATCGGCGCCTCCTACACCCTGCCCGGCGGGCAGCGCTTCGCCGACAACTTCCACGTCTTCGCGGTGGACTGGTCGCCCAACCGCATCTCGTGGTCGGTCAACGGCACCGTGTACCAGACCCGCACCCCCGCCGACCTCGGCGGACGCCAGTGGGTCTTCAACAAGCCGTTCTTCCTGATCCTCAACTTCGCCGTGGGCGGCGAGTGGCCCGGCTACCCCGACTCCTCCACGCAGTTCCCGCAGCAGATGCTCGTCGACTACGTGCGCGTCACCGAGGGGCAGAAGCCCCCGCCCACCGGCCGCACCGGCACCATCACCGGGCTCGCCGGGAAGTGCGTGGACGTCGCCAACGCCAACAGCGCCAACGGCACCCCCATCCAGCTCCACGACTGCAACGGCAACGCCGCCCAGCAGTGGACCATCCCCGGCGACGGCACCATCCGGGCCTACGGCAAGTGCCTCGACGTGGACGGCCCCTCCACCGCCGACGGTGCCGCCGTCCACCTCTGGGACTGCCACGGCGGCGCCAGCCAGCAGTGGGCGATCAGCGGGGCGCGCGACATCGTGAACATCCCGGCGAACAAGTGCCTCGACGTCCGCGAGCACAACACCAACAACGGCACCCGGCTCCAGATCTGGACCTGCTCCGGCAACCCCAACCAGAAGTGGAACACCCCCTGACCGGGCTCTGACCACCTGACCCGCCACTCCTGCCGGCGCGGTGCCCGCCCACCCGAGGGCCGGGCACCGCGCCGGCCCTCGGCGGACGCCCGCAGCACGAGAGCACGACAAGAGCCCCTCCCGGGACTCCGGGGAGGGGATTCACTGTGCGCTCGGCAGGATTCGAACCTGCAACCTTCTGATCCGTGGACCATGATCCCCAGGTCTCTGACCTGGGGATTCATGCTCTCTTCCTTCGCAGCTCACCGGATGGTCAGCGATAGCTACGACGCACTACGACCAAAGTACTCCGCCCGCGCGTTCTCCCATTTTTCTCCCACCCATCTCCCGTGCTCACCGGGCGGGCTGTGCGGCTCTCGCCGCAACCGACGGGGTTCAGATACGGTTGAGGCCAGGCCACTGCGGGGGTTCGCTGGCCCCGCGGTGCAGGGCAGTGGTGGCTGTGGCCTCCATGGCTGCGTCCCCGGTGACGTACACGGCGGTGACGGTTCCGGCGCCTTCGGAGGATGCGGAGGAGTCGCCGTCCAGGTTGTGCATACACGAGTTCACCCGGGCTGCGAAGCGCTGTACGGCGCTGCCGACCGCGCCCGCGCTGCTGCTGCCGTACGTGAGGCCGCCACTGGATGTGGCCGCGGTACTCAGGTCACCGGCCAGGTCCGAGGTGGCGCTGGCGATTTCCGGCCGCTGGCCGTCAAACTGTCGGAGCACCGCCCGCACATGCGACGGAACAATGTCCCAGTCCACCAGCCTGCCCCCGCTCAACGTAGTTGTTGGCCGACCGGGTTGATGGTACGGAACCGCCACTGCGGACACAACTGGTACCGTCCATATACGCAAGGTGAGCTTGCATGGGGGCGAGCTGGACGCAGCACGCTACCGGCGAGGAGTTGGGGGAGCCAATGTCCATCGTCAGTCCGGCCGAGATCCCATGGTTTGCTGGAAACCTCGCAGAGCTGGAGCGAACTGTCACCGCTCTCAGACGTGATGGCCGGACGATCTCCGACTGAGCTTCTTCGAGTTGGCCACTGATCGGGTGATGGCCGTGAAGCGCAACGAGCGAGGCCCCCAGGCGGTTGATCGAGATGTCTGACGTCTCAACAACACTGCTCGGGGGCCTCGTTGGTCATCCATCCTGCCGCACTCGACCTGCCGCACGCACTCATCGAGTGGGTCACCATGCTGATCGTCACCCGTGAGGGTGACCGCCGCTGCAAGCTCCGCCCGTCCCAGCGCGCGATGGTGGCACTGGTGTACCTGCGCGAGCACACCACTCTGGCGAAGATCGCCGCCGGTTTCGGGATCAGCGAGTCCACCGCCCACGCCTACACCAACGCGATCGTCGACCTGCTCGCCGCACGTGCACCGGGCCTGCTGAAGACGCTGCGCGAGCATGATCCCGACTTCGTCCTCCTCGACGGGACCCTCGCCGAGTGCGACCGGGTCGGCGACGGCCGGGCCGACTACTCCCACAAACACCGGCGCCACGGCGTGAACGTGCAGGTCGTCACCGATCCCGACGGTCAGCTGCTGTGGCTCTCGCCCGCCCTGCCGGGCCGCACCCACGACCTGACCGCCGCCCGCACCCACCGGATCATCCGCATCTGCGAGCGCCAAGGCGTTCCCATCCTGGCCGACCTTGCCTACCAGGGCGCCGGCCCCTGGCTGACCACCGGCATCAAACGCAGACCCCTGCAGGAACTCACCCCCACCGAAAAGACCCGCAACCGTGCCCTGGCCGCCACACGGGCACCCGTCGAACGCGGCGTCGCAAGACTGAAGTCCTGGCGGATCTTCCGCAGGGCCCGATGCAGCCCCAACCGCATGACGTCAATCGCCAAAGCCATCCTCACCCTGGAGCGGCAACGCTGAAGAAGCTCACTGCGGAACGCGCCTCCACTCCACCTTCCAAGGCATCGCCCAGGGCTACACGCCGCGGAGTCCGAAGACCTGCTGGCAACGACCGTCCCGCTACAGCAGACCGGGGCCCGGGTCAAGGACGCTGTCACCCAGGTAGCAACAGTGCTGGACCGCTATGTTCTCGAAGCGCGCATCATCGGGGACCGCCTTGCTGACCTGCGCGAACGCGCCCGTCAGCTTTCGAGCGGCAGCTGGGAGGCCGACGACCCGAGAACGATGGAGGAGAGCGAGCGCATCCGCGCGGAGGTCCGCGACGTCGTGACCGCCTTCGGGCGGCTCGAAGAGGAAACGGTACGGCAGATCGACGGCGTGCTGGACGAGGAGTGACCCAGGGTAGGAGTGATGAGGGCCGGCTACGGCGACCACGGCTATGGCACTGGCGAGGACTCACCGCCGAACACCGAGGAGAACGCCGGCGACGGAGCGCAGTACGACTACATCCCCTGGCCCGAGGAAGGGGCTTTCCTGGCCCGGCACAAGAACACCATCGAACTCGCTGCGGCAGAATCCGGAATCGACCCCGCCACCCTTGTCGCCCTTCTGATCAAGGAGGGAGGCGGCCGGGCCGAATTCACGGGACTGCCATTCCTGTCCGGAGCGCTCCGCTCCCTGGAGGGCTTGGGGACGATCTTCGGAAGAAACCAGACGGTGGGCATCGGGCAGATGCGCCCCGATGTAGCCCAGCGGCTCTTCCGGGACCACTACGGACACGAGATATCGACGTCCGACGCACGAAGGGTGCTGGCCTGGGACGACACGTGGGGAATCCGGCTGGCGGCGGCGGAACTCAGGTACATCAAGGAGGAGCTGGGAGTCACCGACCGAGAGGCGTACGTCATATACGCAGCTGGAGCTCAAACTGAGGCCACCCGCCTGTGGCTCAGTGGCGCACCAAGGGAACGGGCACCGCTGGTGTACGAGCGCGCGGACGGCTCCGAGAAGCACCACCAGTGGGCCGAGGAGTACTGGGAGAGAGCCGGCCAGGAGGACGGACGGGACCGGGAGCAGCGCAGGCGGCAGGAAGAACGAGAGCTTCACGAAGGCGACATGCAACGGTGACGAGAAGCAGCAGTACACATGACCTGCCTTCCGATCGGCCTCCTCGCCAGGCCCGGCGGCGGGTCCCCGGGCTACTTCTGGTCGTCGGCCTCGCCATACTGGCGGTCGCAGTCGTGGCAGTCACCTTGGCGGCCTCGGCGCTCAGCACGACCAAGAACGTCTCCAGCGCAGCCCGTGCCGAAGTGATCGGCGAGGCGCACCTCCTCGATGAGGTCGTTACCACCAGCCCTACCGGTGACAATCCATACGAGATCCGCTATCTGGTGCTGGATCTCTCCCCTTCCGAGCAACGTCGCCACCTCGAAGCCAAGGGCTGGGAGACGTTCGACATTCCCGACACCTCGACCGGATTCGGTGGCAGCACCGAGCGCCACAACGCCACCGCCTACGTCCAGCCCCTCCCCGACTTCCTCGACGCACACCGTGGCAGCCACACCGCCGAGCTGAACCGCTTCGATGACCTCCCCGCCCCTGACAACCTCATCGCCATCACCCTCCAGCCCTTGCGGTGACCATGCGGCTCCTGCACGCTCTACCTGAGTCAGCGAGGGCGCAGCCCTTGGGGCAGACAGCGGCGCGACGATCCTCGTGGCCTTGGACATGGACGACCTGTTCACCCTCCTGCTGGCATCCCACGCGTCACGTGATGTCGGTGTGAGCACTGCCGCGGTGCTGGCCGTCAGGGGACGACGACGGCCTGATGCCCTCGGAGTGGATGAGGATGAGGCGGGCCCGGACGGGACGGCACCCGCCTAGCCAGCACGTTGATGTCAGCTGGTGATGTCAAAGGCCCCTCACGGAGTCCGTGAGGGGCCTTTGACCTGTGTGCGCTCGGCAGGATTCGAACCTGCAACCTTCTGATCCGTAGTCAGATGCTCTATCCGTTAAGCTACGAGCGCCTCGGCCCGGCGGGTTTCCCCTGGACCGCGTTGCGTGGACAACATTACAGCACCTCGGCCTCAGGGTGAAATCGATAGCCCGTACCCATCCTGAGCTGCGGAAACGTCCTCGGGCGGGCGTGTCGGCGGTGGTGTCCCGCCGCCCGGGGAGCACGGTCGGCGGGGTGCCGGCGGCAGTGAGCGGCGAAGGGCTCCGGGCAGCGGCGCGGCAGTGCGAGTGCGGCGGGGCGGACGGCGGACGGCGGACGCGCGGAACGACGAGACCCCCGGCCGCAGGGCCGGGGGTCTCGGTGAAGCTGCGGAGGCTCCGGGATTTGAACCCGGGATGGGGGGTTACCCCAAACCGCATTAGCAGTGCGGCGCCATAGACCAGACTAGGCGAAGCCTCCACGCACCCCGCGCGTGCGAAGGGTGCGTGCCAAATCATGCCACAGCCCGGGCGAGCGCTGCGAATCGACCCCGTTCCGTGACCGGGGAGCGGCGGACGACCGGCACCCCGGGCAGTCCCGGAGGCTGGCCGGCCCTGCGTCGCAGCCCCCTTTCAACAACCCGTGGGCATCGCGCCGGGCAACGGTCGCGGCGGAGCGCACCCGTCCCGGCCTGCGAGGCAACCGCCGGAGCGCGGCAGGCGGCGCACGGACCGGGCACACGTACGGCCGTGCCCCGCGCAACGCGAAGCCCGCGGCCGCGTTAGGCAGGGAAGGCACGCGCTCTTGCGCCGCCCGAACCCGACAGGCTGGAGCACTCGCATCATGTCGTACACCGCACTCGCCGCCGCCCTCGCCGCCGCTGCCGCCTTCGCCGGCACCGCGACGGGCGCCCCCGCACAGCAGGACGCGGAGACCCGACTGGTCATCTCCGTCTCCGAGAACGGCGACCACTCGGACGCCCGGGAGACCACCCTCACCTGCAACCCCGCCGGCGGCGAGCACTCCGCCCCGCAGGCCGCGTGCGACGAGCTGGAGGCCGCGGGCTCGACCGTCCTCTCCCCGGTCTCGCGAACCTCGGTCTGCACCCAGATGTACGGCGGGCCGGAGACCGCGCGCGTCACGGGCGTCTGGGCCGGGCAGCCGGTCGACGCCGAGTTCAGCCGCACCAACGGCTGCGAGATGCACCGCTGGGACCAGCTGGGCACCGTGCTCGGCGGCTGAGGCCCGCACCTTCTCTCCCCTCCTTGCGCCGGACGTGCGGCGCACCCACCGTGCCGTGCCCGTCGGACCGGTGGCCGGCCGCCCTCGGCCCGGGGGCGGCCGGCGGGCGTCCGGAGGGGCGGCCGGTCGGATCGGCCGGGGCCGGCGCCGGCCCGGGTCCCGCCCGTCGCCTGCGGGCGTCGGCCGCCGTCACACGCCCGGGTGGTCCGGCCTGTGGGACCGGCACGGCTTCAGCACCCGGTGCCCGCCCCGTGCGGGGTCGGTGACCGCCGGATGTCGTCCCGCGAGCCGGACCGTCGATATTCGGCGACGATTTCCCGCCAACGCGCGCCGGGGGCGCACACCGTCCGCGTGGCGGTTGCCCCTCACCGCTGCCCGTTCGCCCGGCCCCTCTCATCGGCCCGGACACCGACACCTCGTCAACTCCCCTGCTGCGCAGTGCCGGCAGCGTGCCGGGCGTCCCGGCCGCCGCGGCCCCCAGCCCTCCGCCGCTGGACGGCGACCGCCGCCGGCGCCCCCCGTCGGCACCGCGCGCCCCTGCCCCCACCGGCCTCGACGTGGCATCCGCCACAGACCGTCGGGTCCCCCGTACGGGAGAATCCTTGCTCGGTCGGGCCACCTCCGTGTGGGTGGCTGCCCGTAGACTCCCTCTTGACGCCTTCCGGTGCGCCCGCCGTGTGCGGGCCGGGCCGGGAGCGGTCGCCGGGGAGGTCAACGTGGGGGCTCAACGTCACTGAGGAGGATGGGTCGTCGTGAGCAGCAGGCCGGCGAGAGGCACTGCTCGCCTCGCCGCCATACTCGACGCGCTGCCTGACGCGCTGGTGCTGGTCAACGGCAACGGCACGGTGGTCAACGCCAACAGCATCGCGCAGGAGGCCCTGGAGTCGACGGGCGCACCGCTGGTGGGCCGCGGGCTCCTGGACATCCTCCCCGACTTCGACCCGCGGCGTATCCCGGGTTCGATGCGTCCGGAGGAGCTGGACTCCCAGGGCCGCACCGGCCCGACGCGGATGACGGCGCGGCGGACGGACGGCAGCGAGCTGCAGGTCGAGGTCACCAGCGCGGCGATCCCGGCAGGGCACTCGCCCTACGCCTCCGCGATCGAAGCGGCGTTCGCCGACGACTACAGCGGCGACGAGCTGCTGATGCTGGTCGTGCGCGACCTGACCGGCACCCTCGACACCGAGGCGGAACTCGCCCGCCAGCAGCGCCAGACCGAGATGATCCTGCGCGCGGCGACCGAGGGCGTCATCGGCGTGGACACCGAGGGCCGGGTGGTGCTGGTCAACCCGGCCGCGGCGCAGACGTTGGGCCACCGCGCGGGTGCGCTGGGCGGCCAGGAGGTGCACGGGCTGATCCACCACTCCCACGCCGACGGTTCGCCGCTGGCCTGGGAGGAGACGCCGCTGCACGACACGCTGCGGTCGGGCCGCAAGCACCGCGTCCGTCAGGGGCAGGTGCTGTGGCACAAGTCGGGCGAGGCCATCCCCGTCGACATGACGACGGCCCCGGTACGCGACGGTGACCAACTGGTCGGCGCCGTGATGACCTTCACCGACCGCCGGCCGCACGACTCGCTGGTGGCCCGGCACTCCCAGCTGGACGCGGTGCTGGCGCACGCGCTGCGCGGGCCGCTGGAGGAGCTGCGCGGCGAGCTCTCCGCGCTGGCCGCGGACGCCGCGGGCCAGTTGTGGCCCGAGGCCAACCAGGTGCTGCACCATCTGGCGGCCGGGTACGCGCGGATGACGACGCTGGTGGACAACGTCCTCAGCTTCCAGCGGTTGGACTCCGGCCGGGAGAAGCTGGCGCGCAAGAAGGTCTCGCTGGACACCGTCGTCACGGCGGGTGTCGAGGGCGCGACCGAGCTGATCGGCCCGGGCCGGGCGCAGTTCGCGGTGCACGCCCCGCCGATCGACGCCGAGGTCGACCCGGAGCGGCTGGCGCAGGCGCTGGCGCACCTGGTGGCCGATGTCGCGGGGGTGGACTCCACCGGCCGTTCCGCCAACGGCGCGCGGGGCGACTCCACCATCGTGGTGGCGGCGGCGCAGCGCGGGGACGTGGTCCGGATCGAGGTCCGCGGCCCGTACACCGGCGGCGACCCGGTGCACTCCCCGCTGGTGCGCGGCATCGTGCGGCTGCACGGCGGCGTGTTGCAGACCCATGAGGTGCCCGGTGCGGCGGACGGCCGCGCCTACGTGCTGGAGGTCCCGGTCCGGGCGGACCGCAAGCCCGTCCCGCCGGGCCAGCGGGTGGAGCGGGCCGGGGACACCACCGTCGTGCCGGTGCCGATGGAGCCGGTGCGGGGCACCGCGGCGCGGCGCGGCGCCGAGCAGGCGAGCCGTCAGGGGCCGCAGCCGCAGGAGGCGTCGTCGGGTGAGGACGGGGCGACGGCGCTTCCGGCGCTGCCGGCCGGTTCCGACGCGCCGCGCCCCGAGCCGCTGATCGTGACGGCCCCGGAGCCGGCGGCCGGCGGGTTCCCGGTCGCACCGGAGGGCGGCGAAGGCTACGGCGGCGAGGGCGGGCCGGTGCGGCCGCAGCTCCCGGCGCAGGCGTCGGAGGAGCCGCGGCCGGTGGCGGAGCCGGCCCCCGGGCCGCAGATCCCGGAGCAGTCGGCGCCGCAGCAGTCGGAGCCGCAGCAGTCGTTGCCGCAGCAGCCGGTGGCCGTGCCGGGCGGGAACGGGGAGTCGCCCACGGGGCGTCGCCGCCGGGCCCGTGCGGAGGGGCCGGTGCCGCAGCCCGGTGGTGAGCCGATGGCGTTGCCCGGACCGCAGGGGTTCGAACACGAGCAGCAGTCCGCCGGGGACACCGGCGGCGGCCGGCGCCGTCGCGCCGGAGCGGTGGCCGAGACGGAGCTGCCCGCCGAGGCGGCGCAGCAGATCCCGCAGCAGGCCGGTGGTGAGCAGCCGTCGGGCCGTCGGCGCCGTGCCGCGCCCGAGGGTGTGCCCACCGGGGTGCACGGCCCGGACACGGCGGCGGGCCCGAGCGGCGGCATCGTGATGCCGCCGGCGGAGGAGCTGCCGCCGCCACCGGCCGACCCGTACGCGACGGCCCCCGCACTGGCGGGGGTACCGTCCGAGACGCCCGAGGAGTCGGGCCCGCCCGCGCTCCCCGCGGCGTCGCAGCCGGCGGAGGAAGCGGCCGCACCGGAGCAGGAGCCGGCGGCCCAGCCCGGTCCCGAGCAGCCCGCGCCGGCGGGTGGGTTCGCGGTCTCCCCGGAAGGCGTGGCCCAGGCGGATTCGCCGCAGCAGGTGCCGCAACAGGTGCCGCAACACCCCGCCCCCGGGGGAGCGCCGGAGGCGGTCGTGCCCCAGGAGGCGGCCGCCGCGGAGGCGCCCGCCGAGCAGCAGCCCCCCGCGGTGGGGGAGGCGCCGGCGCGGTCGGACCACTCGCGGGTCGCGGCCAGCCCGATACTGTCCGGTTCGCTGCCGCAGCAGGAGCGGCCGCGCCACCAGCCGCTCCCGATGCCGGGGAGCGAGCGGATCGCGGATCAGCACAGCTCGGGGGTGAGCGTGCAGACGCTCGGCCAGGGCATCCCGGTCTCGCAGGTGACGCAGCACGAGGAGCAGCGGGCCGCGGAGCAGCGCGCCGCGGAGCAGCAGGCGGCGGTCGGGCCCATGATGGGCGCGGTCCCGGCGTCGAGCCCGGGGCGGCGGCGGAAGCTGGGCAACCCGGCGGCGGACGACTCGCGGCTGAACGCCGCGGGCGCGATCCCGTCGGCGCCGGGTACGGACGGGGTGGGCAGGCAGTTCGCCATCGGTGCGCCGGCCGAGGGCTCCGAGGAAGGCCCGGAGCATCTCGACGGCCCCGGCGGGGCGGTCGAGGTCACCGCGGCGCGGACCCCTGCGGACGACGCGGAGCTGCCGCCGGAGCCGCTGGACAACCCGCGGCGGCTGCTGGTCTGGCCCGAGCCCGACGTCTCGACACAGCAGGCGCTGACCGAGCGGGGCTACCGCCCGGTGCTGGTGCAGTCGCGGCAGGAGGTGGACGCGCAGATCGCGGCCTATCCGGCGGCGCTGTTCGTCGATCCGCTGACGGGGCCGATCACGCGGACGGCGTTGCAATCACTGCGGCAGGCGGCGGTGGCGGCGGGGGTGCCGGTGCTGGTGACGGCGGGCCTGGGGCTCGCGAGCCGTGACGCCGCCTACGGCGCCGACCCCGCGGTGCTGCTGAAGGCGCTGGCGCCGAGGGACAGCGAGCAGCACCCGCCGCGGGTACTGCTGGTGGAGGAGCGGCAGCCGATCGCGGACGCGTTGTCGATGGCGCTGGAGCGTCGGGGCATGCAGGTGGTCCACGCCGCGGCGGATGCCGAGGCGATGGAGGCGGCGCAGCAGTTCCGCCCGAACCTGGTGGTGATGGATCTGGGCCAGGTCCGGCGGCGCCGGGTGGGCCTGATCGATTTCCTGCGGGTGCACGACGCGTTGGCGCGGACGCCGTTCGTGGTCTACACGGCGGCGGAGTTGGACCCGGCGCGGCTGCCGCAGTTGGCGTCCGGCGAGACGGTGCTGTTCCTGGCGGAACGGTCCACCAGTGACGAGGTGCAGGCGCGCATCGTCGATCTGCTGGCGAAGATAGGGGCCGGTTCGCTGCACGGCTGACGCGAGTCCGCGTGGCGGCGGCCCGCCTCCCCCGGAAAACACCTTCGGATGGAGGCGGGCCGCCGTCGTGTGCGGGCGGCCCCGGGCCGCGGCCCGGCACGCCCCGGTCCGGGGCGGATGCGGCGTCAGTCGTCGTAGCGGTCCAGGGTGACGACGTCGAGCTCCCCGGCGGCGTGGCGGGCGCGCAGCAGCTTCTTGTCGAACTTGCCGACGCTCGTCTTCGGGACCTCGTCGATGGTGGTCCACCGCTCGGGCAGCTGCCAGCGGGGCACGCGTTCGGCGAGGAAAGAGCGCAGCGCCCCGGGTTCGGTGCTGCCGGCGGGGCCCCGGTCGGTGGTCCCGGTCCCGGCTGCGGCGGCGGTGTCCTGGGGTGTCAGCACCACCGCGGCGAGCGGCCGTTCGCCCCAGACCTCGTCGGGGACGGCGACGACCGCGGCCTCGGCGACGCCCGGGTGGGCCATCAGGTGGTTCTCCAGCTCGACGCTGGAGATCCACTCGCCGCCGGACTTGATGACGTCCTTGGCGCGGTCGGTGATGGTGAGGTACCCGTCCGCGGTGATCGTCCCGACGTCGCCCGTCCGCAGCCAGCCGTCCGGGCTGAACCGGTCGGCGGGCCGGTCGGGCCCGGCGTCCGGGCCGCCGTAGTAGGCGCCGGCGATCCACGGTCCGCGCACCTCCAGTTCCCCGGTGCCGACGCCGTCCCAGGGCTGCTCCGTGCCGTCGGGGCCGATCAGCCGCGGTTCGACCGAGGCCGGGAAGCGGCCCTGGCTGACGCGGTACGGCCAGGCCTCCTCCCCGGTGAGGCCGCGCGGCGGGTGGGCGTAGCTGCCGAGCGGCGAGGTCTCGGTCATGCCCCAGGCGTGCTCGACGGTGACGCCGTGCCGCTCCTGGAACTCCCGCATCAGGGAGGGCGGGCAGGCGGAGCCGCCGATGGTCACGCGGCGCAGCGAGGAGATGTCGCGGGGGCGCGCGGCCAGCTCGCCGAGGAGTCCCTGCCAGATGGTGGGCACGGCGGCGGCGTAGGTCGGGCGCTCCGCCTCGATCATGTCGGCGAGCGGGCCCGGTTGGAGGAAGCGGTCGGGCATCAGCAGGCCGACCCCGCCCAGGAATGCGGCGTGCGGCAGCCCCCAGGCGTTCACGTGAAACATCGGCACCACGGGTACCGCGAGGTCGGCGCTGCTCAGCGCCATTGCTTCGACGGTGTTGACGTGCAGCGAGTGCAGGTAGATCGACCGGTGCGAGTAGACGACGCCCTTGGGGTCCCCGGTGGTGCCGGAGGTGTAGCAGAGTGCGGCGGCGGTGGTCTCCGGCAGGTGCGGCCACGGGTACTCCGTGGGGCGGTCGGCCAGCAGTTCCTCGTAGTCGTGGACCGCGGGGCGGCAGCCGTCGAGCACCGAGGTGTCGCCCTGGCCCACCACGACGACGTGCTCCACCGAGCCGAGTTTCGGCAGCAGCGGCGCAAGCAGGGGGAGCAGGGTGCCGTTGACCAGGACGACGCGGTCGGCCGCGTGGTTCACGACCCACGCGAGCTGCTCGGGTGGCAGCCGCAGGTTCAGGGTGTGGAGCACCGCCCCCATGCTGGGTACGGCGAAGTAGGCCTCCAGGTGCTCCGCGTTGTTCCACATCAGGGTGGCGACGCGGTCGCCGTCCTGTATCCGGAGCTCGTCGCGCAGGGCGTGGGCGAGTTGCGCGCAGCGGGCGCCGGTCTCGCCGTAGCTGCGGCGACGGGCGCCGTCGCCGGTCCAGGTGACCACCGGGGAGTCGCCGTGGACGGTGGAGCCGTGCCGCAGCAGTCGTGAGACGAGAAGGGGAACGTCCTGCATCGTGCTGTACACCGGGCCTCCCGAGGTCGCGGGACGAGACGCGCTTGTTCCTGTACACGCCGGTAGCTTCAGTGAAGCGCAGTCTGGCAGCAGCCGCCCGGGATGTCAGCGGGTTGCACAGGCTCGGTGATCATGCGTTCGCGGTACACCGACCACGGTGGGGCGGAAAGCGGAGCGCGAAGTACAGGGAGCGGGTCGACGCCGCACCGCCCCGACCGGGGCGGACCAGTGGCGGGGCGCGGGTGGGACGCGGGGCGCAGGGCGGGGCGGAACGGGTCAGGCCGCCATCGGCTGCTGCCGGGCGACCGCGGACTCGGAGCCGGCCGGGGTGATCACGGCGGCGAGCGAGAGGTCACCTCGCAGCTTGGTGAGTGCGCGGGAGACGGCGCTCTTGACCGTGCCGACGGAGACGCCGAGCACCTCGGCGGTGCGGACCTCACTGAGGTCCTCGTAGTACCGGAGGACGACCATGGCGCGCTGCCGGGCCGGCAGCCGCATCACGGCCTGCCACATGGCATCGCGCACGGCCTGCTGCTCCGCGGGGTCGGCAACGGGCAGCGGTTCGGGCTCGGGCAGCTCACCGGTGACGTACTCGTCCACGCGCCGCTTGCGCCACTGCGAGGTGCGGGTGTTGACGAGCGTGCGCCGGACGTAGCCGTCCACCGCGCGGTGGTCGGCGATCCGGTCCCAGGCCACGTAGGTCTTCGTCAGCGCGGTCTGCAGCAGGTCCTCGGCGTCGTTGGGGTCCGAGGTGAGGGAGCGGGCCGTGCGCATCAGCACCGGGCGGCGCGCCTGAACGTAGGACGCGAAGCTCGGTGTCACCTGCGAGGTGCTTCCTGAGGTGGTCATGGTTCATAACGTAGGCCGCACAAGGGGTCCGGCGGATCGACCCCAGGTCTGGTCGGACCCTCCCTCCAGCGGAGTAGGAACCGCGCTCCGCCGACCACCTACAGGTGGAGGCGGCGTCATCACGGCGTCGGGGTTCTCAGGGTCGGCATCAGGGGAGCCGGACGGCGGCCGCACTCGACATGATCACCGTGGGCGATGTTCCACGTGAAACATGTGACCACCGAGGCGTTCGCGGCGCGATTCGGGGCAACGGAGGGCAGCGGTCGTCCCGGAGCCGCTCTGGAGGGTTACCCCGACCACAACCCCGCCACACCGCCCTCGGCGAGGCGGTGAGCAGCAGGCGGAACGGGAAGGTCAATGGTCCCTGGGTTGGGCCTCCACCCCGCTCCTCCCGGAGCATCGGAGGGGCCGCCGCCCGGGGTGCGACCGGCCGCGACGGCGTCACGACGACGCGCAGCGGTCGTGACGCGACGGTGGCGACTCGGCGGCAGTCAGCGGCCCCCAAGGCGAGCGCGGCGTCCGGCGGCGGTCAGCGGCTCTCCGGGGCCGGCGCGGTGTCCGGCGACCCGAGCGCCGCCACCTCGCTCGGGGTGCCGGCCATGATCGTGCCCACGTGGGCGGTGATCTGTGCGACCGGCCAGTCCCACCAGCGCGCCCGCAGCATGCGTTCGACGTCCTCCGCGTCGAAGCGGGTCCTGATGTGCCGCGCCGGGTTGCCGGCCACGATCTCGTACGGGCCGACGTCCCGGGTCACCACGCTGTGGGCGCCGATGACGGCGCCGTCCGCGATCCGCACCCCCGGCATGATGGTGGCGGCCCGCCCGATCCAGACGTCGTTGCCGACCCGGGTGTCCCCCGCCTGCTCGATCGCCGAGAAGGTGTCGAGGGTCGCCGCGGTCCAGTCCCCGCCGAACATGGTGAACGGGTAGGTGGAGGGGCCGACCATCGGATGGGAGCCGCCGGGCATCAGGAAGGTGACGCCCGGCCCGATCGCGGTGAACCGCCCGATCACCAGCCGCTGCGGGCCGAAGAGGTAGAGGACGTTGGCCTCTTCGAACGGCCGGCGCCGCCCCTCGTCGTCGTAGTAGGTGAAGTCGCCGACCTCGATGAAGGGCGAGGTGATCTGGTTCTTCAGGAAGACCACGTTGGTGAGTTCGGGTCGGGTGGTGGGGTGCGGCTGGTTCGGGTCGGGGGCGCTCACGGCTGCCTCGCTCTGTGCTGGACGGGCGGAAGAGGGTGTGGGCGGGCGCGGCCCCCCGATCGACCGCGACGTCCCGGCGTCCGCTACCCGGCACCGCCGGAAACCCACCTCCCGCGCAGATCAGGGGGCGGGTATCGGACATGCGGCGCAGGGGCGGGCGGGCGCAGGGGGGCGGGGTGCGGCGCCCGTGTGCGGTGCCCCGGGTGAGGGCGTCCCCCGGGGCACCGCCGGAAACGGGGAAGGCCCCGCGGCCGCATCGGAAGGTTGCGGCCACGAGGCTCCTGGTGTCGGGGCCGGCTGGTCCCCCCGGGACGACCGCCGGCGCCGACCTCACCAGAGGTTGGTGAAGTTGACCGTGGCGTTGGTCTGGTCGATCGCGGTGAACCCGCTGCCGACCACGCTCGCGGTGTTGTTCTGGTTCGCGGCCCCCTGGCCGGTCGCAGCCTGCTGCGTCGTGGTCGAGTTGCCCTCGTTGTCGTCGCCGACACCGCTGCCGATGTTGCTGACCACGGACGCGTTGGATCCGTAGCCCGCGACGGCGCCGTTGTTCGCCAGGGCGACACCGCCCAGCAGCCCCAGGGCCAGCGGCAGCGAAGCGGCGGCGGCGACGACACGAGCGGTACGGATGTGGGTCATTCAGATCCTCCTGGGTTGCGGCCTGCCGTCGGGGCATGCCGGTGCGGTCGTGCGGAGTGGTGCGAAGGGCGTGGGGGGCGTGGTGCGGTGCTGTCGTATCGATGCGGGTCCGTCGTACGGCGGGGGTTGCGCCCCGCCGACGGCTCCTCGAACGCCCGCCCCGGCGGACGGGAGTGGCTCCCGCCCCGGCTGGTCCGGGGGGACGGTGGGTCTGGGTCTCTGACTCGGAAGGCCGGCCGAAGGGCCGGTGGTGCTGCGGTGTTCGGTGCGGTGTTCGGTGCGGCGGGCCCGTCGGCCCGGTTGATCGTCTGCGACGTCGTGCCCCCATGCTGCCCGGACGAACCAGCTGGAACCACCGCATCACCCAGCTTCCCTCCCACGAAGGACCCAGCCCCCGGAAAACCCCGCTTTCGGGGCGTTTCAAGTCTCCGCACACCGGGCCACCGGGGGCGCTCAGCGCCGACCGCGACGGGGCGCACAGCGCGCACGGCAGCCTCGTGCGCCCCTCGCGGAGTCACGCCCCGTCCTCCGCGTCGCCTCCCGTCCGGGCGAAACTGCGCGGCGACGGGTGGCCGCGCCGACCAGCAGCGGCAGCCACCGGCGGGGTGGGGCATGCTGGTCGGATGTACCGGGAACGGGAGACGCCGCTGCTTCCCGGGGCCGTCCTCTGGGACAGGGGCCCCGCGGCAGCGGCGGCGGAACAGCGGGTCCTGCCGGACGGCTGCACGGACCTCATCTGGTGCGACGGCCTGCTGGTCGCAGGCCCCGACTCCCGGGCGCACCTGAGCACGACACCGCCGGGCACGGCGTTCGACGCGATCCGGCTGCCGCCGGGGACGGGCGCCGCCGTTCTCGGGGTCCCTGCCGCCGAACTCCGGGACCAGCGGGTGCCGTTGGCGGCGCTGTGGGGCGACGCGGCCGCCCGTGCCCTCAGCGAGCGCGTGGCGGGGGCGCAGGACCGCGGCGCGGTGCTGGCCGACGTGGCCCGCCAACGGCTGGCGGCGGCGTCAGGGGCCGCGCCCGGCGCCGGACCGGAGGCCGAGCCCCTGCGCCGAGTGGTGCTCGCCCATGCCCGGAACGGAAAGGCCGTCGCAGAGACCGCGCGGGCCGCGGGGATCGGCGAACGGCAGCTGCACCGCCGCTGCCTCGCGCTCTTCGGCTACGGTGCCAAGCAGTTGGCCGGGATTCTGCGGCTCCACCGAGCGCTGGATCTGGTGGCGGCCGGGGTCCCCGCCGCCGAGGCGGCGGTACGCAGCGGCTACGCCGACCAGCCGCACTTCGCCCGGGAGGTGCGCCGTCTGGCAGGCGTGCCGCTCTCCCGGCTGCGCTGACCGCGACGCCCGGCCCGGTCGCCGCGCGCGGCCCGGCGGGACGCCCTGACGGGGCTCGACGCCGGGCCGCGCCGCCGGGCCGCCGGCGGCGACCTGGGGCGGCACCGGCGTCCCGCGCCCCTCCGGGCACCGGCCCACGGGCACCGATCGCGCCGACCCTCCGTCCCCGGGGTGCGCGGAAAGCCCGCAGCGCCCCGGGGAGTCCGAGCCGATCAGGTCCCGGCCGCCTCCGGCAGGGGCGCGAAGAGGTCCACGCTGTTGCCGTCCGGGTCCAGGACGGTGGCGTAGCGCTGCCCCCAGACGGCGTCCCATGGCGGCAGCTCGCCGGGGTGACCGGCGGTCGTCAACTCGGCGTAGACACGGTCCACCTCGGCCGGGGAGTCGCAGGCGAAGGCGACGCTGAGGCCGCCGCCCCGGCCCGGCTGCCACTCCGGGGCGAACGACCGCATCGTCTCCTCCGTGTCCCAGGCGAGCCGCAGGCCGCCGGGGAGCTCCGCCTCCACGTGCGGGGCGTCGTCGGCGGCCTCGGGGACCGCCACCCCCAGGGCGCGGTAGAAGTCGAGGGAGGCCGAGAGGTTCGAGGTGACGAGTCCGAAGACCGCGATGCGCGTAGTCATGACCGCAGGTTAGGCAGGGCCACGCCCGTCGGTCTTGAACGAAACGGACACGCCCCGGCCGCCCCGCCCCTACCGAGGAGCGGCCGGACGACGGGCGCCACGACCGGCCCCGGGGGCCAAATACGTTGCCCGATCAGCCGGATACGCCTTGCATGGCCCCCATGACCGACACAGCGCACGACCCCGACCGAACGGCGGCGACGCCGCCCACCGCCGACCCGCTCCCCGGCACGGCCGATCTCGGTTCCGACGCCTTCGCCCTCTCCGCCCTCCGCGCGGTGGACCACTCCGGCGACGACGGGCTGGACCCGCTGCCGGCCACCCGGCGTGCCCTGCTCCACCAGGTGGCGCGCGCCCAGGCGGACGGCCGCGCCCCGTCCGTGGTGGCGGCGCTGGTCCGCGGGGGCCGGCCCCGCTGGTTCGCCGCGCGCGGCGAGGTCGCGGGTTCGGCGCCCGGGCCGGACACCCAGTACCGGATCGGCTCGCTGACCAAGACGTTCGTCGCCGTGGCGGTGCTGCGGCTGCGGGACGAGGGGCTGCTGTCGCTGGACGACCGGCTCGACGTCCATCTGCCCGACGTGCCGCAGGCCGGGGACGCCACCGTCGCCCAGCTGCTCTCCCACACCGCCGGCCTGGCGGCGGAGACCGGCGCGCCCTGGTGGGAGCGGAGCCCGGGCGAGCTGCGCCCCGAACCGGCCGACCTGCACGGCCCGACGCCCCGCCCCCATCCGCCGGGCCGGCGGTTCCACTACTCCAACCCCGGCTTCGCGACGCTCGGCGCGCTGATCGGCGCGGTCCGCGGCCGGGACTGGTTCGACGTGCTGCGCGAGGAGGTCCTGGAACCGCTGGGCATGCGCCGCACCACGCAGTCGCCGCGCGCGCCGCACGCCGCCGGCTGGGCCGTCCATCCGCACGCCGACGCCGTGCAGCCCGAACCGGCGGTCGACACCGGGCTGATGGCCCCGGCGGGGCAACTGTGGTCCACCGCCGCCGACCTCGCCCGCTTCGCCGACTTCCTCTCCCGGGGCGACGACCGGGTGCTCTCCGCCGCCTCGCTGGCGGAGATGCGCCGCCCCGCGGCACCGCCCGAGGGCGGCCACTGGATCGACGGGTACGGCCTGGGGATGCAGCTACTGATGCTGGACGGGCGGCTGCTGGCGGGTCACAGCGGCTCGATGCCGGGGTTCGTCGCGGGGCTGTGGGTCCACCCGGAGCAGGACGTCGCGACGGTCGTCCTGGCGAATGTGACCAGCGGGCTGCGCGCGGCGACGCTGGCGGCGGACCTGCTGACGGCGGTGGCGGAGCAGGAGCCGGCACTGCCGGCGCCCTGGCACCCGGACCCGGCGCCCGACCGGGAACTGCTCGGCCTCTCCGGGCTCTGGTACTGGGGGCCCGCCGCAACCGAAGTGCGGGTGACGACCGGGCGGGAGCTGCGCCTCGGCGCCCCGGGAGCGGGACGCGGCTCCCGGTTCCGACCCGAGGCCGACGGCAGCTGGACGGGGCAGGACGGGTACCTGGCGGGTGAACGGCTGCGCGTGGTGCGGCGGCCGGACGGCTCGGTGAGCCATCTCGACGCCGGTTCGTTCGTCTTCACCCGGCGGCCCTACGAGCCGGGTGACCCGGTGCCCGGCGGGGTCGACGCGGCCGGCTGGCGGTGACCCGCGGGGCGCCGCCCGCGCCCTGCGGCGCCGCCCCGGCGGGGCGGTCAGAGCGTGAGCTTGAAGCCGACGTGCGAGGCGGTGAACCCGAGCCGCTCGTAGAACCGGTGGGCGTCCTCACGCGTCGCGTCGCTGGTCAGCTGCACCAGGGAGCAGTCCTGCCGCCGCGCCTCGTCCACCGCCCAGCCGATCATGGCCGCGCCGAGGCCGTCGCCCCGGTGCCCGCTGTGGACGCGGACCGCCTCGATCAGCGCCCGGGAGGCGCCCTTGCGGGAGAGCCCGGGGATGACGGTGAGCTGGAGGGTGCCGACCACGGTGCCGTCGGCGTCGGCCACCACCAGGTGCTGGTGGGGGTCGGCCTCGATGGCGTCGAAGGCCCGCCGGTAGGGGGCGGGGTCGTCGAGGTCCTCCCGGGTCGCTCCGAGCGGGTCGTCGGCGAGCATCGCCACGATCTCGGGAAGGTCCTCGGCGCGGGCGGGTCGCATGCGGGGTGAAGTCGTGGAAGTCGTCACCGCGCGCACCCTACCGGCAGCCGGGGCGGGCGCGGCCGGGCAGTTTACGCCGGGTCGCGGCCGGATGTCCGGGTTTCCCGGTTCCCGTCCGCAGATCGTAAGTGCCTTGACACGCTGGGCGACGGCAGCAGCACGAGCCAGTCGAGTCCGAAGGCGGAGTCATGACGGTGATGTCGGTGAACAACGGTGCCGGCGCGGCCGGTGAGCACGAGCGGCGCCCCGGGCCACCGGCCGCCTGCGAGCACGCGGCGGGCGCGGTGCCGGGGACGCCCGCGGTGCCGCCGATGCCGCTCGCCCCGCCCTTCGTGC
>NZ_JAAVJD010000320.1 GCF_012033735.1 Streptomyces lonarensis
GACCGGGTGCGCCGCGTCCCCTACGGCGACGCCGCCCCGCCCCGGCTGCCCGCCGGGCCCTGGCCCGGACGGCTCCCCGCACCGCACCCCGCGACGGTCTATCCCGCGCCGCTGCCCGCACGGCTCACCGACACCGCCGGCCGGGAAGTGGCGGTCTCCGCCCGCGCGGAGGTCTCCGATTCGCCGGCCCGACTCGCCGTCGCCGGGCACCGCGCCGCCCGGGTCACCGGCTGGACGGGCCCGTGGCCGGTGCTGGAGGAGTGGTGGGACAGCGCCCACGCACGCCGTATGGCGCGCCTCCAGGTCGTCACCGCCGACGGGCACGCCTGGCTGCTGGTGGTGGAGCGCGGGCAGTGGTGGGCGGAGGCCGGCTATGGCTGACCGCCGCTCCGGGCGCCCGCCGGCGCGCCGCCCCGCCGACCGGGCGCCGGTGGTGGCGCTGCCCGTACCGCCCCGCCCCCACTCCGAGGCCCGCTGGACGGAACTGCACGCACACTCCTCCTTCAGCTTCCTCCAGGGCGCCTCCTCCCCACCCGAACTCGCCCTGGAAGCAGCGAGGCTGGGGATCGACACCCTGGCGGTCACCGACCGGGACGGGCTGTACGGCGCCCGGCGCCTCTCCGAGGCGGCGGCCGCCGCCGGCATCGCCACCGTTCACGGCGCCGAACTCACCCTCGACCCCGGCGCCCACCACCCCGCCCGCGACACCGACGACCCCGCCCGGGGCCCCGGCGCGGACGGCGCGGCCGGGCTGGGCACCCCCGTCGTCCTCGCCCGCGACCTGGAGGGGTTCCGGCGGCTCTCCGCCGCGATCAGCGCCGCGCAGCTCGCCGGCGCCAAGGGCGCGCCCCGCTACGACCTCGCCGCCCTCGCCGACGCCGCACGCGGCGGGCACTGGGCGGTGCTGACCGGCTGCCCGCCGCTCGGCACCGACGACCTCCCCGGCGCCCCCGACCCCGCCCGGCAACTGGCACGGCTCGCCGAGGTCTTCGGCGCGGACCACGTCCACGCCGAGCTGGTGGACCGCCGGATGCCCGGCGACAGCATCCGCAACGACGCCGTCGCCCGCGCGGCCGCCCGCGCCGGGACGCCCGTCGTCGCCACCGGCGCCGTCCACTACGCCGCCCCCCGCCACGCCCGGCTGGCGCAGGCACTGGCCGCCCTCCGCCGGGGGCAGGAACTGCACGACGCCGCCGGCCACCTGCCGTCCGCCCCCACCGCCCACCTGCGGTCGCCGGGGGAGATGCACCGGGCGCTGGCGCGCCGCCCCGGCGTCCTGGAGGCCACCCTCGCCCTGGGCGACGCCTGCGCGCTGGACCTCACCGCGCTCCGCCCCGAACTGCCCGGGTTCCCCGCGCCGGCCGGCCACGACGAGGACTCCTGGCTGCGCCACCGCGCCGAGACCGCCTGCACCGAGCGGTACGGCCGCCGCGGCGACCCCGCCGCCCGGGCGGCCTGGCAGCGGCTGGACCACGAACTGGCGGTCATCACCGAACTGCGGATGTCCGGCTACTTCCTCATCGTGGACGACATCGTCGGCTTCGCCCGCGAGGCCGGCATCTGGTGCCAGGGGCGCGGCTCCGCCGCCTCCTCGGTGATCTGCTTCGTGCTGGGCATCACCGCCGTGGACCCGGTGCGGCACGGGCTGCTCTTCGCCCGCTTCCTCAGCACCGAGAAGGCCGGGCCGCCCGACATCGACCTCGACTTCGAGCACGCCCGCCGCGAGGAGGTCATCCAGTACGTCTACCGCCGCTACGGCCGCACCCACGCCGCACAGGTCGCCAACGTCATCACCTACCGCCCCCGGCTCGCCGTCCGCGACGCCGCCCGCGCGCTCGGCCACCCGCCCGACCGCATCGAGGAGATGACCCGCCACATCCACCACCACGAGCCGCCGCCCGCCGACGCACCCGTCCCCGGCGACGTCCGCGCCCTGGCCGCCGAACTCCACCGGCTGCCGCGCCACCTGGGCGTCCACTCCGGCGGCATGGTCCTCACCCGCGGCCCGGTCGGCGAGATCATGCCCGTGGAGTGGGCCACCGCCGAGGGCCGGTCCGTCCTCCAGGGCGACAAGGACGACGTGGAGGCCGCCGGGCTGGTCAAGATCGACCTGCTGGGGCTCGGCATGCTCTCCGCGCTCCACACCGCCTGCGACCTGATCGACCGGCACCACGGCCGCCGGCTCGACCTCGCCTCGATCCCGCCGGAGGACCCCGCCGTCTACGAGATGCTCGGCCGCGCCGACACCGTCGGCGTCTTCCAGGTCGAGTCACGGGCCCAGATGTCCACCCTGCCGCGGCTGCGGCCGAGGAACTTCAACGACCTGGTCGTCGCCGTCTCCCTGATCCGCCCCGGCCCCATCCAGGGTGGCTCCGTCCACCCCTACCTGCGGCGCCGCTCCGGCGCGGAGCCCGTCCGCTACCCCCACCCGCTGGCCGAGTCCGCACTGCGCCGCTCCCTGGGCATCGCGCTCTGGCAGGAGCAGGCGATGCGGCTGGCGATCGACTGCGCCGGGTTCTCCGCCGGACAGGCCGACCGGCTGCGCAAGGCGCTGGCGGCCAAGCACTCCGCCGAGCGGGTCGCCGAGCTGCGGAGCGCCCTGCTGACGGGGATGGCGCGCCGCGGCATCGACCGGGCGGCCGCCGAGGAGATCACCGGCATGATCGAGGCGTTCTCCCACTACGGGTTCCCCGAGTCCCACGCCCAGTCCATGGCGCACCTGGTGTACGCCAGCGCCTGGATCAAGCGGCACTACCCCGGGGCGCTGCTCGCCGCGATCATGTCGCACCTGCCGATGGGCTTCTACTCCCAGCTGACCCTGGTCGGCGACGCGCGGCGGCGCGGAGTGGAGGTGCGCGGGGTGGACGTCCACGCCTCCGGCGTCGTCACCACCCTGGAGTCCGGCCCCGGTACCCCCGGCGGGCCCGACGGGCCGCCCGCGATCCGGCTCGGGCTGGCCACCGTCCGGGGACTCGGCGCCGAGCAGGCCGAACGCGTCGTGGCGGCCCGCCCGTTCAGCGGGGTGGACGACCTCGCGGCCCGCACCCGGCTGCCCGCCCGTGTCCTGGAGAACCTCGCGACCGCCGGCGCCCTGGACTGCCTCGGCAGCGGACGCCGGGAGGCGATCTGGCACGCCGGCGCCGTCGCCCACCGCGGGCAGGACCCGCTGCCGGGGACCACCGCGCCGCCCCCCGCGCCCGACCTGCCGGAGATGACGGCCACCGAGCGGACCTACGCCGACCTGTGGGCGACCGGCGCCTCCGCCGGCCCCCACCCGGTGGAGTACCTGCGCGACCACCTGACCGCGCGCGGCGCAGCGACCGCCGCGGAGGTCCGCGTCCTCGCCGACCGCAGCCCCGTCCTGCTCGGCGGACTCGTCACCCACCGGCAGCGCCCGCCCACCGCCAAGGGCACCTGCTTCCTCAACATCGAGGACGAGAGCGGCATGACCAACGTCATCGTCTCCCCGCCCGTCTGGCGGCGGTACCAGCGGGTCGCGCTGGACCACCCCGGCCTGGTCGTCCACGGCACGGTGGAGCGCGACCGGGGCGCCGTCAACGTCGTCGCGCACCGCATCGAACCGCTGCGGCTGGACACCCCGACCCGCCGCACCTCCCCCCGGACCGATCCGCCGCACCGCGTCGGCCCGCACGCCGTCGCACGGGAGCCCCGCCCCGGGCGGGCCGGGGGCGGGGGATGACCCGCGCCGACGGGCGCGGCGATATCCGGTTGCCGTCCGCCCGCAGGCGCGGCAGGGTCGGCGGCGTGCCCGACTCGCCGCAGCCCCCGCAGCCCCCGCAGCGCGGCCCCGCGCCGGTGCCCGCCTCCGACGTCACCCGGCTCTTCGTCAGCGGCCGTCTCGTCGCGATCCCGCGGCGCGCCGCCCGGCGGGAGCAACTGCTGGACCACCTCGCCCGGACCCTGTTCGAACCGGACCGCACCTACACCGAACCCGAGGTCAACGAGGCGCTGGGCGCGGTCCACGAGGACTTCCCCGCGCTCCGGCGGTACCTGGTCGAGTCCGGGCGGCTGACCCGGACCCGCGACGGCGGCAGCTACCGGCGCGCCGAACCCCCGGCGGGCCCGGCCGCCGACGCCGGCTGACGGCCGGAGCCCGGTGGGCGGGCCGGACCGTCCGGCCCCGTCCGGCTTCCGTCCGCGTGCCCGCCCGGCAGGCGACCGCCCGGCTGCGTCACTCGCCGGCCGCCCCTTCCGGCGCGGTCGGCTCCAGCAGCTCCCGCAGGGTCCGCAGCCCCCGCCGGGTGTGGCTCTTCACCGTGCCCAGCGGCAGTCCGGTCCGCTCGGCGATCTCCACCTGCGTCAGGTCCCGGTAGAAGGCGAGGCCGAGCACCTCCAGCTGCACAGGGGGCAGTCGGCGCAGCTCCCGCACCACGAGCATCCGGTCCAGCGCCTGCTCCGGCCCCGGGACGGCGCCCGCGTGGGGGAGTTCCGCGGCCGGCAGGGAACCCGCCGCCGCCACCAGCTCGGCGCGCCGCGCCCGCTCGGCCAGCGCGTCCGCGATCACATGCCGGGCGATGCCCACCAGCCACGCCGCCAGCACGCCGCGGTCCGCCCGGTAGCGGTGCCTGCCGGACCAGGCGGCGAGGAAGACCTGCTGCGCCACGTCCTCCGCCTCGCGCTCGTCGCCCAGGGCCCGGCGGGCCAGGGCGAGCACCAGCGCGCCCCACCGCCGGTACACCGCCGCGGCCGCCGCCTCGTCACCCGCGAGGAAGGCGCTGACCTGCTCCTCGGCGGCAGCGGCCTCGTCCTCGCCCTCGTGCTCGCGTGGCGCCGCCACCACCGGCCCCGCGGCAGCCGCAGCCGGTTCCCCGCGGGG
>NZ_JAAVJD010000321.1 GCF_012033735.1 Streptomyces lonarensis
GGGCCGACGCGGTAGGTGCCGCGGCGGGCCCGCGGCGGGCGGGTGGCGGCCCCGGCCGGCGGGGCTACCGCGGTCGGCCCAGCCGCCCGGTGTCAGGCCGTGCGGCGCTCCTCACTCGAAAGAGTGAGCACCGTGACCGTGAAAAGGCGAGGGCCCACAGCCTCACGGGCGCCCGGGAGCGCGAGTCCTGCCCTCCACGCGGCCCATTGCCTGCGGTTCACAGGGCCGTGGCCGGTTTCCGTCGCGCAGAAACGTATCGGCTCATCAACTTGTGCGACCCTCAGGCATGTTGAGTGGCCGGGCCTACGATCAGGTCGACATGACAGCAGCGAAACATCAGGTGAGCCGGGGGGACGACACCCGCCGATCCCGCCGCCCGCGGACCGGTATCCGCGACGTCGCGGCAGAGGCCGGTGTCTCGATCACCACTGTCTCGGACGCCCTCAACGGCAAGGGCCGACTGCCCGACACCACACGCAGCCACGTGCGCTCCGTCGCCGACCGGCTCGGGTACCGCCCCTCCGCCGCCGCCCGCACCCTGCGGACCGGACGCTCGGGGCTGATCGGACTCACGGTCACCACCTACGGTGAAGAACCGTTTACCTTCACCGAGTTCGCCTACTTCGCGGAGATGGCCCGCGCCGCGACCTCCGCGGCGCTCGCCCGGGGTTACGCCCTCGCAATCCTGCCCGCCACCTCGCAGCACGACGTCTGGTCCAACGTGGCGCTCGACGGCACCGTCGTCGTCGACCCCGCCGACCACGACCCCGTCGTCGCCGAACTGGTCCGGCAGGGCATCCCCGTGGTCTCCGACGGCCGCCCCGCGAGCGACCTGCCGGTCGCCGGCTGGGTCGACAACGACCACGAGGCCGCCGTCATCGGGCTGCTGGACCACCTCGCGGCCTCGGGCGCCCGGCGCATCGGGCTGCTCACCGGGACCGGCACCGACACCTACACCCGGCTGTCGACCGAGGCCTACCTCGGCTGGTGCGCCCGGGTCGGCCAGCCGCCGGTCTACGAGGCCTACCCCGCGCACGACCCGTGCGCGGGCGCGCTCGCCGCCGACCGGCTGCTCGCGCGGCCCGACCGGCCCGACGCCGTCTACGGCCTCTACGACCCCAACGGCACCGACCTGCTCGCCGCCGCGCGCCGCTACGGGCTGCGCGTCCCGGAGGACCTGCTGCTGGTCTGCTGCAGCGAGTCCGACGTCTACGCCACGACCGAGCCGCCCGTCACCACCCTCTCGCTCCAGCCCGGCCGCATCGGTTCCGCCGTGATCCAGCTCCTCATCGACGCCATCGAGGACGGGGCCGCCGCACGCGCCGCCGGGGCAGGACGGGGGCGGTCGGCCGGCCGCCGCACCGGCACACGCCACACGGGGCACACCGGCGCACTCGCCACCCAGACAGCGGTCCGGCCCGCGCAGCAGCGCGTCATGCCCACCGAGTTGATCGTGCGGGCCTCCTCGCAGCCGCGGGTCCGTTCGGTGACCGTGAGCCAGCAGCGCACCCCCCCTGCTGCGGGCGGGTAGTTTCCGGTAGCCTCCCAGCCAGGGTGGCCTGAACACCCCGATCGCCGGGCCCGCCGGTGGGCGTGTCAGGTGTCCGACGCTTCCCGTGGTGGGATTCCTATGATGGACAGGTGGGCACCGTCAGCGGCCTCGACGGGCCGGTGACGGCGGAGGCGGCGCGTACGTGGTGGAGGGGTCATGGCTCAGGAGCCTGCCGGGGATTCCGGTGTCGAGTTCCGTGCGGACGCGGCGGGAGCCGCCGTTCCCGGTCACGCTGCCGCGGCCCCGGTGACGACGCCGGCACCACCCGGACCACCGCCGGCCGCTCCCCCGCCGCCGCCCCCCGCCGCCCCTGCGGCGGCGGAGGCGACCACCGACGCCCCGGCGGCCACCCCGTCCGGGGACGGCCCCGGCCCGCTGTACGTCGTCGGTGACGTCCACGGCTACCTGGACGAGCTGTGCGCCGCGCTGCGTGCCGCCGGGCTCACCGACGAGGAGGACCGCTGGGCCGCGGGCAGCAGCCGGCTGTGGTTCCTCGGCGACTTCACCGACCGCGGCCCGGACGGCGTCGGTGTCATCGACCTGGTCATGCGGCTCTCCGCCGAGGCGGCCGCCGCCGGCGGGTACTGCAAGGCGCTGCTCGGCAACCACGAACTGCTGCTGCTGGGCGCGCACCGCTTCGCAGACACCCCGGTGGAGTCCGGCGCCGGCACCGCGACCTTCCGGGCCGCGTGGATGCTCAACGGCGGGCAGCCCAGCGACATGGAGCGCCTGGAGGACCACCACGTGCAGTGGATGTCCCGGCTGGACTCCCTCGCCGTCGAGGACGGACACCTGCTGCTCCACTCCGACACCACCGCCTACCTCGACTACGGCGACACCGTCGAGGACGTCAACGACGCGGTCTTCCAGGCCCTGCAGCGGCTCGACTCCGCCGAGACGTGGGAGCTGTTCCGGAAGTTCACCCGGCGGTTCGCCTTCCGCGACGAGGACGGCCCCGAGGCCGCCCGCACCCTGCTCTCCACCTACGGCGGCGCGCGCATCGTGCACGGCCACAGCCCCATCCCGTACCTCACGGGCGAGGGCGACACCGCGATCGACGAGGACGGCGAGGAGCGCCCGCTGCGCCCCACCGAACCGCACCTCTACGCGGAGGAGCTGGCGATCGCCATGGACGGCGGCGTGACGATGGGCGGCCCGATGCTCGTCTCCCGCCTGCCGCTGACGGCCGGCGCCCCGGACAGCGCCGTTCCCGCCGCGACCGCCTGAGACCGCGCCGACCGCCTGAGACCGTCGCGAGTCCTGAGACGGGCCCGCGGCCGCCGCCGCGCCGCACATCGCCGGGCGGCCGCCCGGTGACCCTTCCGGCCGGGCGGCCGCCGTGCGGTTCCGTCGCGCGGCGCCGGGTGGGCACCGGCGTCCGGTGTCTCGGGGCGGCCGGAACGTGACCACGTGCTCACGGATCTGACGGCCCGGCAGCGGGGCCCGTGCGGCGGCCGGAGGCCCGGCACCCCCCGCAGGCTCCGGCCTCCGGGCACCTCGCCCGCCGCCGAGCCGTCCGGAAGAAGCCGCCGGTCGGGTTGGACTCCTGGTAAGAGCTGAGCCACCTGGGGCGTGCTCCGAGTGCGCGCGACCGCGCGCGGGCAGGGTCAGGGGGAGGGCATAACGCCCACGAGACAGGATTTCCCGAAACAGGGCGCGCGAAGCGACTTGTTCCGGCCAGCTCTCTGTCACAGGGCCCGCGCGGGCTCTACCATCGGACCTTGCCCACGCTCTCCGTCCCGGACGGTGAACGGCCGGCAGGGACGGCCCAATCGGAGCATCTGGGGAAGCACATGGACGGTGCGAACTTGCTGTTGCAGGAGGACCGGCCCGACTACGAGCGGGTCCTCGACGAGGCCCTGCGGCGCGTACGCGAGGACTCCGGACCGGCGGCCGCCGAGCGGTTCCGGACCGAGCAGCTGCGGCGCCTCGGCATGGAGGCCGTGCCCCTGGTCGCCCCCCGTGCGGCGGCCGAGTACCAGCACTACGTCGCGGTCCGCGAACGGCTTCGCGTCCCGGCAGGCACCGCGCCGTCCGCCGCGCCCGGCCCGGCTACCGACGCCCCGTCACCCTCCGCCGCCGCACCCGCGGCCGGCGTGGGCGCGGGCGCGCTGGCCTCCGTCCTGCTGCCGGTGCTGGCCGGGATCTCGGCCTTCGTCTTCCTGCTCTTCGGGTACGGGCTGAGCCTGGCCGACCCGGAGCCGCCGGTCGCCGCGTCGATGCGCACCGCCGGGTGGGTCTTCGCCGTCCTGACGGCTGTCGGACTGGCCGTGGCAGCGGTGGAGCTGCTCATCGGCGCCCTCCGGAACGGAGCGACCTCGGTCCGCGCGGCGCGGCCGGGCCAACCGGCCGCCGACGCCGCCCCCACCGAGCTGACCGAGGCCCGCGAGGCCTGGCGGAGAGCGCTGCTGGAGCGGGGTCTGCTCCCGTTCCTGCACGAGACCGTAGGAGGAGATTCCGTGTCCGACAACGACGACCGCGAGAGCCGTACCCCGAAGCTCAAGTTCTCCAGCCCGAAGTTCTCCAGCCCCAAGGACCGGTCCGCCGAGGGCACCGAGCCGAAGGAGTCGGGCTCCCGCTTCGGGCGCGGCGGCTTCTCCAGCCCCAAGAGCTTCAGCCGTGACGGCGACTCGCCGGAGAGCGGCTCCGGTTCGCGGTTCTCCAGCCCGAAGTTCTCCAGCCGGACCGACGAGGACGAGCAGCCCTCGGAGCGCAGCTCCCCCGGGTACGCCAGCCCGTCGTACCGGTCGTCGTCGGAGAGCAGCGACGACTCCGGCTCGCGGTTCGGGCGCGGCGGCTTCGCCAGCCCCTCCTACCGCTCCTCCTCCGACAGCACTGAGAACGGCGGGGGCGACGGCTCCGGCAGCGGCTCCGGCTCCCGCTTCGGCAAGGGCGGCTTCGCCAGCCCGTCGTACCGGTCGTCGTCGGAGAGCAGCGACGACTCCGGTTCGCGGTTCGGGCGCGGCGGCTTCGCCAGCCCCTCCTACCGCTCCTCCTCCGACAGCGCCGAGAACGGCGAGGACGCCGGCAGCGGCTCCGGCTCCCGCTTCGGCAAGGGCGGCTTCGCCAGCCCGTCGTACCGCGACGACGAGCGCGACCCGAAGGACGACTCCGCCTCCTGACCGGCGCGCCCCGCCGGCGCACCAGAGGCCGCGCGGGGCCGCGACGGGCCGCGACGGGCCGCGCGGGGGCGCGCACCGGAAACCGTGCGGGGGCGCGCACCGCCCCGGCGTACGAGACGCGGATCGACCACGCGCGGACCGCTCCGGCGTGGGGGG
>NZ_JAAVJD010000322.1 GCF_012033735.1 Streptomyces lonarensis
GGCCGGGCTTCACCGCCCGGCCGGCGGCGGCCGTCGCGGTCACCCGGCGGCGACCACCTGCCGCCAGGTCGGCAGCAACTCGTCGAGCAGCGCCTCCGTCTCGGCCGGCAGCGGCCGGTCGACGCCGAACAACTGGCCGTGGTGGGCGGTGAGCCACTGGGCAGCCCCGGTGAGCCACTCCGACCGGCCGGTGGCGTGGGCTGCCCGCAGCAGCTCGTTCCACAGCCGCTCGTCGGCGGGTGCGGCACCCAGCGCGGTCCGCACCGCCAGGTAGGCGGGTTCGCCCTCGCCTGCCTCGCGGTGTGCGCCGGACAGTGCCAGGGCCACCTCCGCGACCAGCAGCGGGTACTGGGCGTCGATGACCTCGTGGCGCAGCCACTCGAACCTGCCGGACTCCCGCTGGCCGTCGAGGAGCGGGCCCCGGGCCAGGCTGAGAGCGTCGGTGAGCCGCCGGCGCCGGTCCGCGGGGTGCGGCCCGGGCCCCGGCGCGGCGACGGCGCCGTGGTGCAGGGTGCGGAGCACGTCCCAGTCGGAGACGACCCGCTCGGAGAGGACCAGCCGCCCGTCGGCTCCCGCCGACAGCCGCGGGCGCCCGGTCGCGTTCTCGATCCCGAGCCACTCACCGAGCCGCACGACGAAGGCGTCACGCACCTCGTCGGTGACACCCCGGGGCCACAACGCCGCCGCCAGCACGCGGCGGTGCACGCCGGAGCGCCGGAGCAGCAGCACGGCGAGCGCCTCCCGCAGCAGCGGGGCACGCTCCGGGTCCGGGTCGGCGAGGCCGGTGAGGGTGTAGCCGCCCATGATCTCGGCGTACACCTCCGGCTTGCCGCCGGCGCCGAGGTCCACCAGGAACGGCGGCGCGGCAACAGCGTCTTCGCTGGTGTCCTGCTCGCCGAGGGCGGCGAACATCCTGACCACGGTGGCACGTTCGTGGTCAGGCAGCAGCTGCGCCGCCAACTGGAGCCCCATGTCGGGTTCCGTGAGCCGGCCGTCGGCGGAGATGCGGAACTCCCAGGCCAGGCCGGGCAGGTCGGGTCGGTCCGAGGTGACCAGGTAGCCGATGCCCAGTGGCGCCGAGACCGAGGCCAGTGCGCCCAGCCGGTCGGCTTCCTCCGCGCTCGGGGTGACGCCGACCACCACCAGGTGGGGAGCCCACTGGTGGCCCCGGGCGGGGCCGGTGCGGCCGCGCAGGACCGAGTCCTGCCCGGTGTGCTGGAGGTTGCCGTGCCGCAGCCGTGTCTCGGTCTCCATGACCTCCAGGAGCCCCGCGATGTCCTCCAGGTGGCGTACCCGGGTGGGGGCCAGCGCGGTGAGGTCGGCGGCGAAGCCGACGAGGCTGACGGTCATCCGGTCCGCCCAGCCGCTGGTGGCGAGTTCCGCGGCGATGGAGGAGAGCACCGCCTCGCGGTCCGCCGGCGCGCCGAGGACGGAGACCAGGCCGGGCACGGCCTCCAGGTTCAGGAGCAGCCGGATGTCGTCCCTCGTGCCGAGACTGACCAGCCCGGGGTACGGCGCCTCCGCGTCGGCGGGGACGTCGCGGACGGCGTCCAGCCGGTACCGCTCCAGCGTCCAGTAGGAGTCGCTCTGCCCCAACTGCCACGGGGCGGGCGGGATGCCGGCGGGCTCGGCGAGCTGGAGGTGGAGTTCCTCCTCGCCGAGCCAGGCCGCGTAGACGACGGGGAGGGAGCGTCCGGCGGTGTCGAGGTCGGCGGAGAGACGGCGCAGCGCCCGGTCGAGGAAGGCGACGGCGGAGGGGTCGGCCCCCGCCAGCAGTGCGTCGCGCGCGTCGCGACCCGCACCGTCACGGGGTTCGAGGTCGTCGCCCGCTCCTCGGCGCAACGCTCCCGCGGCGGTCTGCCAGAGCGCGTTGCGGCGGGTGCGCCCCAGGGCGCCGAGCAGTCCGGCGGCGAGCAGCGGGGCGGCCACCAGCGCGCCGGGGAGGCCGGGGCCGTCGTCCGTCCCGGGGGCCGGGGTGGCGGGGGCGGTGGGTACGGGCCCTGCGTGCCGGGCGGGGTCCGCGTCGGCCGCGGCACGGTCGTGGCCGGGCGCGGCGATCACCGCTCCGGGCGTGGGGCCGCTGCGCGGGTCCGGCACCGGGGCCGGGGTGACGTCCATCCCGCCGTGGTCCGGGCCTGCGTCGCGCGCCGGACCGCTGGTGCCCGGGGTGACGTCCATCCCGCCGTGGTCCGGGGCCGGGGCGGCGTCGGGGGCGTGCTCGGGGTCGGCGGCGGGCCCGTCGCGTCGGTCCTCGCCGCCGGGGAGGGCTCCGGCGTCACCGTCCGGGGTGGCGCCGGGCGGCGGTGCGGCGGTGTCGGGGGTGATGTCCATGCCGCCGTGGTCCGGGCCGGCGTCGTGCCCCGGGCCGGTGATCGGGATGTTGCCGTACTCGCTGATCTCCTCGGCCTCGGCCGGGGTCAGCTCGGCCTCGTCGTGCGGCAGTTCGACCAGGTCGCCGCCGTCCGCGTCGGCCGGCATCTCCAGGATCCATCCCGGGCGGATCAGGGAGGCCTCGGTGAGGCGGGAGCCGTCGGGCTGGACGCGGTCCTTGTTGAGCTCGTAGATCTCCTTGTACCGCAGCCCGTCGCCGAGATGGCGTTCCGAGATGCCCCACAGGGTGTCGTGGTGGCGGCCCTCCGGGGGCTGGATGCGGTAGAACTTCGTGGCGTCGGCGTCGTCCGGCTGTGCCGCTCCGGCGCTCTCCTCCGGCAGCGCCACGGCCGGGGCGGCCTGGGTCAGGGCGGCGGGTCCGGCGGTGGTCTGGCCCGGTGCGTACTCGGCCTCGGCGACGACGCCGTGGCGGGGCTGGGAGCCGAAGCCGTCGCCGACGGCGCTGAGCCCGGGGGTGAAGCCGGCAGCGGTGGTCCCCAGCAGGAGCAGCGCGCCGACGAGTTGGCGGGCGAGGGCCTGGCTGGCGCCGGCACCGGGGACGCGGGCGGGCATGCCGACGCCGGAGACGGCGGCCTTGACCTCCACCAGCACGCAGGCGGTGAACTGCGCCCAGGCCACCCACACCAGCAGGGTGAGGATCTTCAGGAAGACGGTGGTGGAGATCTCCTGGCGGAGCATGTCCAGGCTGGGTGCTCGGCTGGGCAGCGGCCAGCCGACGAGCCAGGCGAGGGCCAGCGGCACGCCGACGACCAGGCAGGCCAGGGCGAGGAAGGCGGCGAACGCCTTGAGCACGTCGCCGAAGGAACGCCCGACCTTCACCGGTACGGGCGAGCGGTTCCCGCTGCCGGAGTGAGTGGTGCGCGCCATGGCGTCTGCTCCTGTTCGGTGGTCGTACGGGCGGTGGTGTTCGTACAGGGGGCGTGCGGGCGGTGGTGGTCGGGGCGCGTCCGGCGGGGCCGCGCGGTGCTCTCAGCCGGCCTCGGCGACGGCGGTGGCCTCCCCGGTGACCCGGACGCTGGAGGTGAAGACGGAGGAGAACAGCGGCCGGTAGTCGACCAGGACCTGCACCACGACCTGGCTCTCGCTGGTGCGGGCCCGCACGCAGTGGGCCCCGGAGACCTCGGCGCTGGTCAGGTCGTAGTGGCGGACGAACTCCTGCACCCGCGCGTCGCAGTTGCCGGTGTTGATCGGCGCTCCGGCGGCACCGGCCCGGATCGCGTCCTCGTCGAGGTCCGCGGCGGCGTACCTGGCGGCCTGCTCGGCGATGTCGGCGGCACGTTCCCGGTTGGAGATCGCGAGGCCGCCGTCGACGACGAACGCGGCGAGGGTGATGACGGTCAGCGCGAAGATGACGACGAGGATCGCCGCCGAGCCCCGGTCCCCGTGGGCCTCGGGACTGCCGTCGGGTGCCGCGGGGCCGTCGGCGGCGGGGGCCGCACGGGGTGGGGCAGTGCGGGCGAGGGGCGGCGCGGTGCGCGCGGGGGCGGTCATCCGACCCGCCGGTAGGGGTCGATGGGGGCGACGGAGGTGCCGCTGACGCGGTTGGCGGTCGGCAGTCCGACGAGGTCCATGCCCCGCACCTCGCACTCCACCCGGACGACGAACAGGCCGCCCTCGCTGAAGTCGGTGCCGCCGAGGAACGGCCCGCTCCACGAGGAGCAGACGTCCTTCAGCTGGTCCGCCAGCACAGCGGCGGCCTGGGCACGGCCGGTGGACTGGTCGCGGGCGAGCGAGCCGGCCCGGGCGGCGTCACGGGCCGCGCCGTCGACCGCCGCGCGCGCCGAGACCTGGTTGCCGAGGACGAACAGCACCAGGATGAAGAGGATCATCAGCGGTGCGAGCAGCACGACCTCGACCGCGCTGATGCCCCGGTCGCGGTCCTGCCGCGAGCGGGCGCGCGGCGACCGCCCCGTCCCCCCTGTGTCATGCACGGTGTGTCATCCCCCGTCCGGTACGAACCGTTCGACCGGCCCCTCCGAGACCGCGGTCACCCGCAGCGACATCCCCGGCAGGATCGCCGGGGCGTCGCCGGCGACGGTGACGCTCACCATGTCGCCGTTGCGGCCGACGGGCACCGAGACGTTGGAGAGCAGCCCGGGCCCGGCCAACTGGCGCACGTAGTCGTGGGCCTTGGTGCGTGCACTGTCCTGCCAGCCGGCGGAGACGTCCGCCTCGCGGCGGGCCTCACGGGCGCCGGCCTGGGCGGCGGCCTTGGCGACGTCGGAGGCGAACGAGTACAGCGCGAACTGCACCGCGCCGAAGATCAGGAAGAACATGATCGGCGTCAGCATCACGAACTCGACGGCGGAGGCCCCCGAGTCGTCGCGCATCGCGGCCCCGAGCCGCGCGGCCCGGCCGGCGCGGGCCGGTGCCCGCCGGTCGGCCGCCCCGGGGC
>NZ_JAAVJD010000323.1 GCF_012033735.1 Streptomyces lonarensis
CCGCCACCGCGGTCGCCGAGCCGGCCGCGCGACCCGCGGCGGCCGAGCCTCGCAGCGAGCGGTCCGGCGGAGGTGAGGCCCGGGGCGACGCCGCGCCCGAGCCGGACACGACCGGTACGGGACGACGGGTCGGCGCCCGCCGCTGACGGTCACGTCCGCCTGCCCGCGGGAACGGGGGCACACCGGGCGTCCCGGCATCCGCGACACCGCGGGTGCCGGGGCACCGCCGTCCCCGCGTCCGGGGGAGCTGCCCGGGCGGGGACTGTCGCGCGCCGCGGCGCAGCCCCCTAGAGCCGTCGCGCGAGCAGCATCCCCGGCCACTCCCGGACGGTGAACGGCCGCACCGGCGAGAACCCCTGCGACCGGTAGTACGCCACCAACCGGCCGTCGTCCCCCGCGTAGCAGTCCACCCGCAGCAACCCCACGCCCGCCCGCCGCGTCTCGGCCACCGCGTGGTCGAGCAGGGCCGCCCCCACGCCCCGCCCCGCGTACGCCCGGTCGGTCACGAGAAGTCGCACGTACCGCTCCGGTTCCTCCACCGGGTCGACGTAGTAGTGCGGCCCGCTGCCCAGCACCAGGGTCCCCGCGGGGGAGCCCGGGCCGTCCGGCTCCGCGACCCAGGTCTCCCCCTCGGTGACCATCTCGGTGACCCGCCGTACCGCACTGGGCCGGGCGGACCACGGCTCGGTACCCCACTGCCCGGTCCGCCCCCGCTCGGCCAACCAGGTGACCGAACTGTCGAGCATCGCCAGCGCCGGCGGAATGTCGTCCACCCCGCCCCGTCGAATTCGCATGCCGCGCATCGTAGGCGCGCCGACCCGCCCGCGGCAGACGGCCTCGACGGAGCCGGAGAGCGCCGGGCGCACCACCGCGCCCCCCATCACGACGGGCACGCCATCATGGGCGGGTGATCCTCTTCGCCGCCGTGCTGCCGCCCCCGGTGGTCGTCACCGACATCGCCGCCGCCACCGCCGCCGCCACCGAGCGGCTGCCCCGCGCCGACCGGCTGCGCTGGTCCGACCCGCGCGACTGGCACCTGACGCTCGCCTACTACGGGCCGACCTCGCCGGAGGCCGACGGACCGCTCCGGCAGCGGCTCGCCGCGCTGGCGGCGGCCACCGAGCCGTTCCCCCTGGCCCTGCGCGGCGCCGGCCGGTTCGCCGACCGGGTGCTGTGGCTCGGCCTCGGTGCGGGCGAGCCGGAACTCGCCGCGCTGGCGGCGGCAGCCCGTGCGGCGGGCCCCGGAGCGGGCACCAGCGGCCCGGAAGCCGTGGCGGACCGCCGCTTCGTCCCCCACCTCACCCTCGCCCGCGCCGGTGGCCCGCCCACCCCGCTGGCACCGCTGGCGGACGCGCTGGCCGACGTCGCCCCGCCGCCCTGGCGTGTCCGGCGGCTGGTGCTGCTCACCGCGCCCCCGCCCGGCACCGCCCCGCAGCCCGGGGCGGCCCGCTACACGGCTCTCGCCTCCTGGCCGCTGGGCGGACCGGCCACCGCCCCGAGCTGACCGGCCCGGGACGCCCCACGGCGTGCCACCCGCCGTGCTGCCGGGGCCCGCCCGCAGCGGGCACCGGTGAACCGCGTCGGGCCCGCCCCGGTTACCTTTGGGGTGTGGATGCCAAGACGAGGACCCGCATCGTGACGGGCGCCCTGGTGCTGCTGTTCGCCGTCGTCACCGTCGTGGGTGCGCTCGGCGGCCGCTGACCCCGCCGCTCCCGACACCGCACCGCACCGCCGCAGCGCGGGCCGGTGCCTCCGGCGTGCCCGCCCCCGTGCGAGAACCCCGCCCGAGAACCGCCGCCCGAGAACCCCCGCGCGAGAACCGCCGCGCGCCCCGGCCCGGGGCGCGTCCGCCGGGCCGGGGCGTCGTGGTCACGGTCGGTCGTGACCCCGTGGGGTCACCAGGCGAACGCCTCCGGCGAGGGGCCCGGGCCGGGGAAGATCTCGTCCAGCCCGGCCAGCAGCTCCTCGCTCAGCTTCAGTTCGACCGCGCGCAGCGCCGAGTCCAGGTGGTCGGCGACCCGGGGGCCGACGATGGGACCGGTGACGCCGGGCCGGGTCAGCAGCCAGGCCAGCGCGACCTCGCCCGGCTCCAGCCCGTGCTTGTCGAGCAGGTCCTCGTACGCCTGGATCTTGTCGCGCAGCGCGCTGTTCTCCAGCGCCCGCGCGGACCGCGCACCGGCGCTGCCCTCGCGCTCCTTGCGCAGCACGCCGCCGAGCAGGCCGCTGCCCAGCGGCGACCACGGGATGACGCCGAGCCCGTAGGCGTTCGCCGCCGGGATGACCTCCATCTCGGCGCGCCGCTCCGTCAGGTTGTACAGGCACTGCTCGCTGACCAGTCCGAGCGAGCCGCGCCGCGCCGCCGTCTCGTTGGCCTGCGCGATGTTCCAGCCGGCGTGGTTGGAGGAGCCGACGTAGAGGATCTTGCCCTGCTGGACGAGGACGTCGACCGCCTGCCAGATCTCCTCCCACGGGGTGGCCCGGTCCACGTGGTGGAACTGGAAGAGGTCGATGTGGTCGGTCTGCAGCCGCTTGAGGCTGGCGTCCACGGCCTGCCGGATGTTGAGGGCGGACAGCTTGTCGTTGTTCGGCCAGACGGGCGCGTCGTCCAGCTGCATCGAGCCGTAGCACTTGGTGGCGAGGACCGTGCGCTCGCGCCGGCCGCCGCCGCGGGCGAACCAGGTGCCCAGGATCTCCTCGGTGCGGCCCTTGTTCTCGCCCCACCCGTACACGTTCGCGGTGTCGAAGAAGTTGATGCCGGCGTCGAGCGCGGCGTCCATGACGTCGTGGCTGTCGGCCTCCTCGGTGTGGACCCCGAAGTTCATCGTTCCCAGTACGAGGCGGCTGACCTTGAGCCCGGTGCGTCCCAGCTGTGTGTACTCCATACCGTCAGCCAACCCGCTGATCCCTCTGCCTGCAAGGGGTGGCCGCGCCGCGGGGCGCCCGCCGGGCGGGCGGGCGGTGGACGACCCGGCTCCACACCAGCGCCGTCAGCAGGAAGACGAACAGGGTGTGGCCCGAGAGCGACGCCCACCAGGCGCCGAGCACCGCCCCGTACTCGCCGCCCGCCAGCCCGCCGCCGGTCACGCAGGCGAGGAAGGCCAGGGCGGCGGTGAGCGCGGCGGCCAGCCACCAGTCGTCCCATCGGATGCCCCGCAGCCGCCACAGCGCCCCGATCACCGCCCCGGCGGCCGCGGCCACCACCAGGGGCAGCGCGAGGAGCGGCCTGCCCAGCAGCTCGTGCTGGAGCATCAGGACGCCCTCGGGACCGCCCGGCCGCAGCCAGGCGAGCGCGACCAGGGCCGCCAGCAGCCAGGGCGGGACGGCCGCGGCGAAGAGGACGAGGAGAAGACCGCGCTTCCGCATGGCGCGAGCGTAGCCACGGCCCGCCCGGCCCCGGCCCACCGGGCCGAACGGGCCGGCACCGGCGCCCCGGCCGGCACCGGGGGCGACCCGGTTCGCCCGGTGGCACCGGCCCCGGGGCTCAGCGCGTGTGGGGCCCGTGCCGCCGGCTACGGCCCTCTGCCGCGTTGCCGGAGACCCCTAACACCGCCCGGTGTGAGGGTGTCGCGCCGCCGTGCGGGCGACCGCGTCCGACGCCGCGAGCCGATCCGAGGCGGGGTCCCGCCCGTGCTGTCAACGGCTCCCGGCGTGCCGGGCGGAGATGACGGCGGCCATCAGGTCGCCGTCGAGAACGGTGGCGTCGGCCAGCCGGGCGGCGCCGGCGTACGCGTTGAAGGCCGACTTGGTCACGCGCAGCGCGGCGGGGGAGCGGCGGACGATCGGGCGGGTCCACCCCGCGACGACGTCGTCCAGCTCCGCCTCGGGGACGACCCGGTGCAGCACCGAGATCTCCTGCGCCCGGGCGGCGTCGAAGGTGGCACCGGTCAGCACCAGTTCCCGGACGCGCGCGGGCCCGGCCTCGCTGATGAGCCGGGAGAGGGCGCCGCCCCACAACGCGGGCAGTCCCAGCGCGAGTTCCGGGAGCCGATAGCGCGAGGTGTCGGCACCCACCCGGAGGTCGCAGAAGACGGCGAGCCCGAGCCCGGCACCGATCACGCCGCCCTGGAGTCGCGCGATGGTGACGGCGGGGCATGCCGCGAGCGCCTCGCAGACCCTGCGGGCCTTGCCGCCCAGCACGCGGATGCCGACACCGTCAGGGTCGCGCTCCAGCAGTTCGGTGAACTCGCCGCGGTCGCCGCCGAGGCAGAAGTCGCCGCCGGCGGCGGCGAGCACCAGGACGCGGACCCCGGGGTCGTCGGCCACGGCGGTGAGGACGGCGTGCATCTCGTCCAACATGGTGCCGATGACGGCGTTGCCGGTCTCCGGCATGTTGAGGCACAGTCGCACGACCGGGCCTTCGCGGCTGGTCAGCAGGGTCTTGAAGTCTCCGTACACGCCCTTGGGTCCTCAGGTCTCGGTCGCCGGTGTGACGAGGTTCGGTAGCGCGGTCCTGCGGCGGTCCCGCCGCCGTCCTGCCGCGGTCCGCAGCGGTCCGCGGTGTCGCGCCGGGACGTTACCCGGCGGTGCGGTCGGGCGGGCGGCAGTCCGAGGAGTGACACCCTGCACGCGCCCGGCTGCCGCGGGTCACCGCCGGGTGCGGCTGTCCGCGGATGCCGTGGCGCGCGTCGCGCGGTTCCGAGGCCGCTCGACACGCCGCCCGGCGGTGGGGGCGCCGGGCCGTCCCCGGG
>NZ_JAAVJD010000324.1 GCF_012033735.1 Streptomyces lonarensis
CCCCCGGCCCCGCCCACGGGCAGCAGGCGCGCGGCGGGGCGGCGACACGCGCCGGGAGTGCTGCCGCCGGAGAGGTGAGCGCCTCGGGCGCCGTCACCCACGGTCCCGGCCCGGCCGTCCCCGAGCCGCCCCCGGCCCCCGCCTGCAGGGCACCGGAGGCCCCCGAGGGGCCCGAGCCGCTCGCCCACGAGTCGCCCGTCCCCGAGCCCGCCGTGCCGGAGGTGCGGTTGCTCAACCACGGGCACCCGTCACCGCTGCTCCTGGCCGCCGACGGCTCCGTCCGGGCGCTCGACCCCCCGGCCGCCGCGCTGCCCCTGGGGATGACGGGGCTCGGCGGTCCCGCGGCCGCCCCCCTGACGGTGCCGCTGCCGCCCGGCGCCGTGCTGCTGCTGTACACCGACGGCGTCAGCGAGGCCCGGGACGCCGACGGCCGCTTCTACGACCCGGCCGAGCGGTTGCGCGCCTACCCCGGGCGCGACCCGGAGGCGTTGCTCACCTGGTTGCTCGACGACGTCCGGCGGCACGGCGGCGCCCGGGACGACGACGTCGCGGTGCTCGCCGTCCGGTCGGCGACGGAGCCGGCGCCGCACCGGACGACGGCCGCACCGTGACCGGACGGCCCGTCAGCCCGCCGTCACCCGGCCGCTCACCGGTCCGCCGCCATCCGCCGACCGCACCCTGCCACCCGCCGGGGCGTCCGACCCCGGCGCGCGGTCGCGGCCGGCCCCCGCCGCCGCCCGCCGGTTGTGTGCACCAGCGAACAGCGGCCGTTGCGAACGGTTCCGCACCGTGATCCTTGTCTCGTTCCGGTGACCCGGTACAAGCCGACGTGGCGGTTCTGCAACACCGGCACTGAGCTGCGCAGTTGTGGAGTGTCGCCCCCGCCGCCCACCGGTCGCGCGGCTTGTTCGGAAAGGGTGCGGCCGGCCCGCCGCCCCACGCCGCGTCACCTTTTCGCCCAGCGACGCGTGACAGGTACGTACCGGTCGCCCGCGCTCCGGTTACCCTCACGATGCAACACCTGACGCTGCCGGCCGGTGACCGCGCGGGACGCGTGAGGCGCAGAACGCTGCCGCGCCAGCCGAGTGGCGGTGTTTCCCCCGTCCCGGACCACGAGGAGACGCTTCGATGCACCATTCAGCCCGCCCCCGTCGCAGAGTGGTGGGGCTCGCCCTGTCGCTCGCCGTCGTCGCGATGGTCGGTTGCTCCGCCGGCGACACCTCGTCGGAGAACGGGGGCGGCGGCGACAGCTCGGCGGCCGGGGGCGGTGGCCGGGAGGTCGACCCCTCGGAGAAGAACCCCGACGCGCAGGCGTCCGCGGCCTCGACCTTCGAGCAGCTGGAGGAGGAGTTCGACGCCCGCCTCGGCGTCTACGCCCTCGACACCGGTACCGGTGAGGAGGTCGAGTACCGCTCCGACGAGCGGTTCGCCTTCGCCTCCACCTTCAAGGCGTTCGCCGCCGGCGCGCTCCTCGCCCAGTACGGCCTGGACGGCATCGACACCACCGTCGCCTACGACAAGGCCGACCTGATCTCCCACTCCCCGGTGACCGAGCGGTTCACCGGCGAGGGCATGACGCTGCGGGATCTGGCCGCCGCGGCGGTCCGCCAGTCCGACAACACCGCCACCAACCTGCTCTTCGACGCCCTCGGCGGCCCCACCGGCCTCCAGGCCGCGCTGCGCGGCATCGGCGACGAGACCACCAACGTGGACCGGTTGGAGACGGAGCTGAACGAGGCGACGCCCGGCGACGACCGCGACACCAGCACCCCCCGCGCCATGGCCGAGACGCTCAACGCCTTCGTCTTCGGCGACGTCCTCGACGCCCAGGAGAGCGACCAGCTCGTCGAGTGGATGACCACCAACACCACCGGTGCCACCCTGATCCCCGCCGGTGTCCCCGACAGCTGGACCGTCGGCGACAAGAGCGGCGCGGGCGGCTACGGCACCCGCAACGACATCGCGGTGCTCTGGCCGGAGGAGGGCGAGCCGATCATCATGGCCGTCCTCTCCAGCCGTGACGAGGAGGACGCCACCTACGACGACGCGCTCGTGGCGCGCGCGGCGACCTCGGCGCTGTACTCGCTGGACGCCCTCGGCCGCTGACCGCGGCCCCCGGCGGGCACCACGCCCGCCCCGAGCGCACCGGCGCCCACACGCCCCGCGCTCACCGCTTCTCGTGATACCGCTTCTCGTGATCACCGCATCGCGCGCTCACCGCGTCTCGCGGACCGGCCCCAGTGGCCGGTGCCCCACCGCCGGCGGTCCGGCCGGCGCGGGGCACCGGCCACTGGGGCGCGGGTCGTGCCGGGTGCTCTCCGGCACGACCCGCGCCGCCGGCCCGGTACGCGCCGCGACCGGCCGCGCAGGCGGCCGCCGGCCCGGCACGGCGCCGGCCTCAGGTGCCCGGCGGCACCAGGCGGTACCCGACCCCGCGCACCGTCTGGATGATCTCCGGGTGGTGCGGGTCGTCACCGAGGCGCTCCCGCAGCCGCCGGATGTGCACCGTGATGGTGTTGGACCGGCGTGCGCCGTCCCCCCAGAGTTCGGCGCGGATGCGGTCGCGGGTGATGACCTTCTCCGCGTGCTGCATCAGCAGGTGCAGCAGCTGGAACTCGCGCAGCGGCAGCCGGCCGGTGGGGACGCCGTGCATCCGCACCTCGTAGCTCCCCGGGTCGAGCGTCAGCGGCCCGCACACCAGCGGCTGGTCCCAGCCACGGGTGCCCCGGTCCGCCAGGCTCAGCAGCTGCGCCACCTCACGCGGCCGGTAGGGCCGCGCCACGCAGGCGCTGGCCCCGGCCGCCAGCGCCGGTCCGACCTGCTCGGTGTCGCCGGGGCCCACGCCCAGCACCACCGGGATCGACAGCCGCCGCCGCACCAGCCGCAGCACCGTGGCGCCGTCCAGCAGCGGCAGGTCCGCGGAGACCAGCAGCACGTCCGGCTTGCGCAGCCCCGCCTCCAGCAGCGTGACCGCCCCGTCCGCGCAGTGCACCACCGAGACCTGGTACTTCGCCAGCTGCGCCGTCAGCCCCTGCCGGATGCGCTCGTCGGAGTCGGCGAGCAGGACCACCGGGTGGGAACCGAGCGGAATGCGGAGCGTCGCCGGGATCAGCGCCTCGGTGGCCTGGGCCTCGTCCACCGCCGGCTCAGCCGAAGCGGCCGGAAATGTAATCCTCGGTGCGCTGGTCGGCGGGACGGTTGAAGATCCTCTCGGTCGCGTCGTACTCGACCAGGCGCCCATGGCGCACTCCCTCGCTGTCGGTGTCGGCAGTGAAGAAAGCGGTGCGATCGGAGACGCGGGCCGCCTGCTGCATGTTGTGGGTGACGATGACGATGGTGAACCGGTCGGCGAGCTTCACCATCAGGTCCTCGATGCGCGCGGTGGCGATCGGGTCCAGCGCCGAGCAGGGCTCGTCCATCAGCACCACGTCCGGGCGGACCGCGATGGTGCGGGCGATGCACAGCCGCTGCTGCTGGCCGCCGGAGAGCGCCAGGCCGCTCTGCTTCAGCTTGTCCTTGACCTCGTCCCACAGCGCCGCGCCGGTCAGCGCCTCCTCGACGCGGTCGTCCAGCTCCGACTTGGGCAGCCGCCCGTCGATGCGGAGACCGTAGGCGACGTTGTCGTAGATCGACTTGGGGAACGGGTTGGGCTTCTGGAACACCATGCCGATGTGCCGCCGCACCTCGATGGCGTCGACGTCCTCGCCGTACAGGTCCGCGCCGTGGTAGCTGACCTCGCCGTTCACCCGGGCACCGGGCACGAGGTCGTTCATGCGGTTCAGGCACCGCAGCACCGTCGACTTGCCGCAGCCCGAGGGCCCGATCAGCGCGGTGATCTCCCGCTCGTGGATGTCCATCGACACGTCGCGGACGGCGCGGTGCGAGCCGTAGGAGACCTCCAGCCCCGCGAGGCGGAACACCACCGGTGCGGCGGGGCGGGCACCCGCGGCGCCGGAGTCGTCCGGGGCGCCGGCACGCGCCGGTATCGACAGGTCTACGGGCATCGTCGGGCTCCCGGGGCGTTGGCTGGGTTGTCCGGCACGGACGTTCACCATGTAACGAGCCGTGGGTAGCGGGTTGCACGGCGTGGGGTGAACCCGGGATGAACAACGGCGTTCCCGCAGGTTCGGGCCGGCGGACGCCCCTGCCGGCCCCGCGGTCCGCCGGCCACCGTCCACCGTCCACCGGCCGCCCGGCCCTCGGCCCGGGCGGCCGGCGCGGACCGGGCGCGACCGCACACCCCGGCCAACACGGCGCCGCGCCGGGCCGGTTGTCCGCGAACAGGGGGCTCGGGCCGCCGTGGTCGGTAGCATGCGGAGCCGTGGGCATCGACGGTGAACGACTGGTACTCGACTACCTCAGCAAAGTGGGCGACCTCGCCCACAGCGCCAACATCCCCTCGGCCGAACGCCGCCAACTCGTCGGCCGGCTCCGGGACGAGATCGGCCGCCAACGCTCCGCCGTCCCCGGCGAGGAACGCGACGCCGACATCAAACGCATCCTCGGCGGGATCGGCCGCCCCGAGGAGGTCGTCGCCGCCGCCGGGGGCGCCCCCGAGGACGCGCCGTGGCAGGCCGCCACCGCGCCGCCGGAGGACCAGCCGCAGGGCCGCGCCCGCTTCGGCCGGTTCGGCCGGGCGCTGACCTCCCGCGCCGCCGCCGGGGACCGGCCGGAGCCGGCGCCGC
>NZ_JAAVJD010000325.1 GCF_012033735.1 Streptomyces lonarensis
CCGCCGGCCCGGGTGGGTCGGCGGCGGGCGGCGGACGCCGGGAGCCGGTGCATCAGCCCTTGCCCCGGCGGCGGTTGGTGCGGTTCTCGGTGGGCTCGGCCAGCCCGATCTCGGCGGCGAGGTCCCACATGGCGCGTCGGACGGGCCCCCGGTGGTCGAGGTCCTGGATGCGTCCGGCGTCCTGTGCCTCCTGCAGCTCGCGGAAGTTGGCCGGGACCACCTCCCGCGCCACGCGGGTGCCGGTGATGCGGCTGATGAGCTGGGGCTGGATGTGGCTGGTCCGACCGAGCCGGTTGACGACGGTGAGGGTGTTGTCGGCCTTGCGGATCTGGAGCCGGTCCCACATGCGGACCATGCGGTTGACCGCCCGAACGGAGATGACGTCGGGGGTGGTGACCAGCAGGGCGGTGTCCGCCGTCTCGACCGCGACGGCGGTGGCGGGGTTCATCTGGGAGCCGCAGTCGACGACCACCAGGTCGTACCGGGCCCGTACCGCGGTGAGCAGTTGACGGGCGGCGGGGTCGGTGACCTCCTCGCCGCGTTCGCCCTCGGCGGGTGCGATCAGCAGGGAGACGCCGGTCTCGTGGGGGTAGACCGCCTCGGCCAGGACCTGCGGGGTGATGTCGCTGATGCCGGCGAGGTCGGCGACGGAGCGGCGGAACTGGACGTCGAAGTAGGAGCCGACGTCGCCGCAGAGCAGGTCGAGGTCGAGCAGGAGGACGGTGCGGTCGGCGGGGCCGCCGCGGCGGGCGGCGAGCGCCAGCTGGGTGGCGAGCAGCGTGGCGCCGACGCCGCCCTTCGCCCCGGAGACGGTGACGACCCTGCCGCCGGCGCCCGCGGGGGCGGGCTCCTCCCCGCCGAGGTGGCGGCGGACGCCGTGGGCCCACTGTCCGGCGGCGGCGACGCGGGACTGCAGTTCGTCGTAGGAGAGCGGGACGCCGACCAGTCCTCGGGCGCCGGACTCCATCGCCGCCGCGTACAGCCCGGCGGTGGGGTCGGCGGTGACCAGGACGACGCCGACCGCGGGGAAGCGCAGCGCGACCTCCCGGACGACCTCCAGGGCGGGGAGCGGTCCGATCGCCTCGTGGACGAGGACGACTTCGGGGAGGTCGGCGACGGAGGCGTGCGACAGCGCGGCGAGCGTGTCGAGGAGTGAGCCGGAGTCGGGGACCGCCCGCAGGGGTGCGGCGTCGGGCAACTGGCCGATCAGGGTGATCAGGGCCCGTGCGGTGTCCGGGTCCCCCACCGCGGGGAGGATGCGCGTCGTCACCTGCCGGTCCTTTCGTCCCGCGGGCCGCCGTCCGCCGGTGCGGCGGCGGTGGCCGGGGTGTCGTGCTCGTCAGCCGTCGTCCCTTCCCTTCCCCGTGGGGCGCTGGTCAGTACGGGAGGCGGCGGTGTGTCGGGGCAAGGGGGCGCGCCGGGGCGCCGGGGCGCGGGCGGGGAGGGTGCGCGGGTGGTCGTCACGGGTTCGCGCCCGGTGCGACGCCCGCGTGCGGGGAGCCGAGGATGTCGCCGACGACGGTGTAGGTGCGTTCGTCCTCCGGGATCTCGGTCTCCTCGCCGGGTGCGACCAGGGCGAGGCGGATCTGCTCGGCGAACGCCTCGGCGAAGGTGACGCGTTGGGCGTCGACGTTCTCCAACGCGAAGGTGATGGGGACGGCTTCGACCCGGTCGCGGTCGTCGGGGATCTCGGTGAGGTCGCCGACCTCGATGACCTGGGCGTTGTTGACCATCAGGCGGACCACCTCGACCTCCTCGCCGTCGGTGGACTCACGGTCCTCGAAGCGGTAGGCGGCGTACATGTTGATGGTGGCGCCGGGGTAGATCTTGCCGGCGACGCCGGTGGAGGCGTCGATCATGATGGCGATCTCCTGTTCTCCGCTGCCGAGTTCGGGGCGGTCGGAGATCATGTCGCGCTGGAGCAGCGAGCCGGGGGCCAGCGGGCCGACGGCGACCTTGCCGTCGAGGTCGCCGAGGTCGGTGACGGCCGACTCGGGGACGTACCGCTCGGGCATCAGCACCTCGCGGAACTGATCCTGGCGCAGCGGCTGGTAGGGCTCTATCTCCTCGGCGACCTCGTAGGCGACGGTCTCGGGGCCCACCTTGGACTCGACGTCCTGGATGACCGCGTAGACGCCGCCGAACGCGATGAGGGCGAGCACCAGCGAGACCAGCAGCAGTACGAGTCCGCGGCGCTGGCGACCGTTCATGGGGGCGATCTCTCCCTCGTCGTTCGTCCGGCCGGTCGGCCGGGGGCTGGTGCGGTCCGGGACGGTGGCCGCCGGGGGCCGCCTGCCGGGTCGGTGCTCAGGTCAGGGCGCGGCGCCCGGGGGCGGCGAGCGCCCGGGGGCGCCGCTCGACGGGACGGACGGGAGCGGCGCAGAAGACGCAGCGGTCGCCGATCATCGTCAGCCCGCACCAGTGGCAGAGTTCCTGCCGGACGGAACTGACCATCTGGTAGAGCGGTGCGATGTCGGGGATGGCGGCGGCGAATTCCACCAGGCGGCCGGTGCCCCACCAGTGGCGGGACTCCTCGGGCAGCGGGACCGGGTCCAGGGCGCCGACCCGCCAGTCGGCGGCGAGGCTCCCGGTGACCCAGTCGTCGGCGAGGCCGGCGCCGGCGTGGGTGAGGACGGTGGCGAACTGCGGCCCGGCCAGTTCGCCTTCGCCGGGGCGCACGCACTGCGGGCCGGGGCCGACGAGGACGGCGCAGGCTCCGGAGCGGGGGGCCTCGGCGTCGGGCAGCGGGAGCGGCAGCCGGTCGAGGCCCCGGCCGGAGGGCAGCAGCGCGCCGCAGTAGATGTAGTGGCCGAGGAGGCGGGCGGAGGCGCCCAGGACGCCGGGGCCGAAGTCGCAGACCGAGAGCTGCCGCAGTTGCCGGACAAGGGTGGCGATGCCGAGGGGTGGGAGGCGGCTGGGCAGCAGCGCCACCCGGTCGGTCTCCAACAGGGCTCGCACGGCGTGAAGTCGCTGCAGGTGGGCGCGGGGCAGCGAAGCGGGGTAGACGACGAGCAGGTGGCCGTGGCGTTCGAGGAGTTCGCCCGTCTCGGCGAGGGCGTCCTCGAACTCCTGCTTCTGCGGCGGGCTCAGCACGTGGGCGTCGGGGACCCTGGAATCGGGGGACGCCAGCACCAGATCGGCGTCGGTCACCGCGATGGCCATGGGCATGCGCCGCTCCCCCCGGGCCCCGGCGGCCCGTCTCGTGCAGTCTGTCTGCCAGTTGAGCAGCTTATGGCATCTTCCCCGCGGCGTCGCCGCTTCCCGGCCGGTTCCCGGACCGCGGTCGGTTCGGGTTTCGCGTCGGCCGCGGTGACCTGCGACGGGCCTGCGGGTGGGGCCTGTCGGCGGTCGGGGCGTCGTGTGACACCCCTTGACAGACGCATTGGTCTGGACCATCTTTCTCGCCATCGGTGGCCACCGGTTGTCCCATCAGACCCCTCTTCCTCCTCCGCACCCCACACATCAGCCGACGGAGGCGATCGTGACATCCACCCCCACTCCCACCCCCGCCGGGCACGCCCCGGCCGCCCACCGGCGCAGGTTCCGCGCGCTCACCGCGACGGCCGTCGCGGCCGGCGCCGCCGGAGCGCTGATGCTGACAGGACCGTTCTCCACGGCGACGGCCTCCGAGCCCGCCGCCGGCACCGCGGACGCCCCCACCGCCCGCGACGCCGCACCGAACGCCGTTCCGCAGCACGCCCTGACGGGCTACTGGCACAACTTCGACAACGGCTCGGTCATCCAGCGGCTCGGCGACGTGCAGGACGCGTACGACATCATCGCCGTCTCCTTCGCCGACGCCACCGCCACGCCCGGCGAGATCGAGTTTAACCTCGACCCCGTCCTCGGGTACGCCTCCGAGCAGGAGTTCAAGGACGAGGTCGCCGCCAAGCAGGCGGCCGGCAAGTCCGTGATCATCTCGGTCGGCGGCGAGGTCGGCAACGTGACCGTCAACGACCCCGCGTCGGCCGCGGCGTTCGCCGACAGCACGGTGGCGCTGATGGACGAGTACGGCTTCGACGGCGTCGACATCGACCTGGAGCACGGCATCAACGCCCAGTACCTCACCGAGGCGATGGACGCGATCCATGCCGAGGTCGGTGACGGGCTGGTCTACACGATGGCACCGCAGACCATCGACATGCAGAACACCGGGACCGAGTACTTCCAACTCGCCCTGAACACCCAGGAGTACCTGACCGTCGTCAACATGCAGTACTACAACAGCGGTTCGATGCTGGGTTGCGACGGCCAGGTGTACTCCTCGGGCACGGTCGACTTCCTGACCGCCCTCGCCTGCATCCAGTTGGAGAACGGACTGGACGCCTCGCAGGTCGGCATCGGGGTGCCCGCGTCGCCCGACGCGGCCGGCAGCGGCTACGTCGACCCCGGCGTGGTCACCGACGCGCTGGACTGCCTCACCCAGGGCACCAACTGCGGCAGCTTCACCCCCGACCGGACCTACCCGGAGCTGCGCGGCGCGATGACCTGGTCGACCAACTGGGACGAGCACGCCGGCAACGCCTGGTCGGACGTGGTGGGCCCGCACGTGCACGGCCTGTCCTGACCGCCGCTCCCGCCGCCCGCGGCCCGGGCGGCGGGAGGGGACGCGGTCTCCCCGGCCGTGTCGTCCTCCTGCTGCTGCCCGGCGGGCTCGGCTGCCTCGC
>NZ_JAAVJD010000326.1 GCF_012033735.1 Streptomyces lonarensis
AGTCCCTCGTCCTCGGAGGCGGTGCCGCGCAGGATCACGAAGGCGCAGATCGCCTGCGTGGTCTGCGGGTCGGTCGCCCCGACCACGGCGGCCACGGCCCGTCGCGGCACGCTCCCCACGCCCCCGGGCGGGGGTTCGCGCCGGGTGGGCCGCGGCCGGAACGCCGTGTCCACGTGCGGATTGAGCGGGTGTCAGCGGGGTACGCGCCGGGCGGTGCACCCGTGGCGCCGAGGGCACCGGCGCCCGGCCTCCCGGCCACCTCCGGGGGCTCGCGGGCGCATACCATGACGGAGCGCCGCTGCTTCCGGCGCGTGATCCGCGCGGCGGACGGCTCAACGGCCGCCGCGTCCGGATGACGCACCGGCACGGCGGCGCTACTGTCGCTGCACGGCCGTCTCCCGACGGAACGGCGCACCGCGCCGGCCCCGACCGGGTCGGCCGCTCGGGGCGCGCCGTGCGGCGGTGGCGCCCGCGCCGGGCCCCGCAGGGGACGCGGCGGTGGCAGCCCGCCGGGGTCTCCCGGTGGGCAGGTCCGTTACCCAGCGAGAGGGATGACGCAATGAGCGCAGCCGACGAGGGCCGCAGCATCGGGAAGCTGGTGGCCGAGGCGTCGGGGCAGATGTCCGAGCTGATGCGCGACGAGATCGCGCTGGCCAAGGCGAAGCTCCGTGAGGACGTCCAGCGCGGCAAGAAGGGCGGTTCCGCCGGCGCGGTCGCCCTGGTCTTCCTGGTCCTGGCACCGTTCCCGCTGACCGCCGCGCTGGTGTTCTGGCTGCGCAACTGGTGGGACCTGCCGCTGGCGATCGCCTTCCTGATCGTCGGCGCGCTGTACCTGGTGATCGCCGGCATCGCCGGTCTGGTGGCGAAGCGCGAGTTCCAGCGGATGCCCAAGCCGGACATCGGTTCCTCCGCCAAGGAGTCGGCCGCCGTTCTCTCCAACGTCAAGCCGCGCCCGCGTGAGGGTGCGGACGAAGGTGACAGACTCCCCGCATGACCGTTCCCGAACGTTCCGAGGCCCGCACCAGTCTCGTCGAGCAGCCCGGTCCGTGGACCCATCGTGATGTCGCGGCCAACGGTGCGCGGTTCCACATCGCGGAGATGGGGGACGGGCCGCTGGTGATGCTGGTGCACGGCTTCCCGCAGTTCTGGTGGACCTGGCGGCACCAGCTCCCCGCGCTGGCCGAGGCGGGCTACCGTGCCGTCGCCATGGACCTGCGGGGTGTGGGCGGGAGCGATCGGACACCGCGGGGCTACGACCCGGCCAACATGGCCCTCGACATCACCGGCGTGATCCGTTCGCTGGGCGAGCCCGACGCCGCGCTGGTCGGCCACGGCCTCGGCGGGTACCTGGCGTGGACGGCCGCGGTGATGCGGCCGAAGCTGGTGCGGCGCCTGGCCGTGACCTCCATGCCGCACCCGCGCAACTGGCGGGCCGCGATGCTGCGCGACCCGCGGCAGACGGCGGCGAGCTCCTTCGTGTGGAGCGTGCAGCGGCCGTGGGTGCCGGAGCGACGCCTGGTCGCGGACGACGCCGCGCTGGTGGGGCGGCTGCTGCGGGAGTGGTCGGGGCCGCGCGGCCCCGAGGAGGCGGATCTGGAGCTGTACCGGCAGGCGATGTCGATCCCGTCGACCGCCCACTGCTCGGTGGAGCCCTACCGCTGGCTGGTGCGCTCCCTCGCGCGCCCGGACGGCATCCAGTTCAACCGGCGGATGCGGCGGCCGGTGCTGGCGCCGACGCTCCATCTGCACGGCTCGCTCGACCCGGTGATCCGGGCGCGCAGCTCGGCCGGGTCCAACGCCTACGTGGAGGCGCCGTACCGGTGGCGGCTCTTCGACGGGCTGGCGCACTTCCCGCAGGAGGAGGACCCGCTGGCGTTCTCCACCGAGCTGATCGACTGGCTGCGGGACCCCGAGCCGGACCGCTGACCCCGGCGGGCCGGGCGGTCGTGCCCGGGGCGTCCCGCCGCCCGGGCGGTGCTGCCCCGGCGCCCTCCCGCACCGACGTTTTCCCGCACCGTCGCCCTGCGCCGTCCCCGGCGCCGGTCGGCGTGGCCCGGTCGGACCGGTGTGGAGTGCTGCGATCGGGGTAGGCGCGCGACCGCGTGGGGTCACCACCGAACGCACGCCGACCACGGGTTCGTCGCGGGGTCTTTTCGAGTCCTCCACACCCTCCGTGAGCACTTCACGGAACCGGACGATCACGAACGGTTTACAGTCGCACAGATGTGCCCGACGCATAGGCCAATTGCTGGCATCCGTGACGGTTACCCACCCGAAGGCGGGGGCAGAGACGCACTATGGGCTGGACGCACGACTCCCGTGACGCGGCACGCGAACGGAGCGGCAACGGAGCCGCCGTCAGAGCGCAGAGCGCTGCGCGACGAGCGGGTCCCGGCCGCCTGACGACGAGAGATCCGAGTATCGGTTTTCCACACATCCTCCGCCGCAGGGCGCGCTGGGTCTCCACCCGGCTGCGTCACCCGCGCGGCTGATCCGACACCTACCCCGTCCGACCGCATCGATCCGTACAGCGCGACCGCACGACGGCCCGCCGCCGGGCTCCCGTCCCTCTCGGGGCGGTGCCCGGCGGCGGGCCTCGTCGTACCGGCGGCGCGGGGGCACCGGCGCTGCCGTCACATGGCGCAGCTCTCGGTGTCGACCGGCCGACTCGCCGCACGGCCCTGCTCGACCACCCCGCGCACCTCGTCGTAGGTGAGCGCGTAGCCGGTGTCGTCGTCGTCGAGCGACTTGGCGAAGATCACGCCGTAGACCTCACCGCTCGGGGTCAGCAGCGGCCCCCCGGAGTTGCCCTGACGGACGAGGGCGCGCAGTGAGTAGACGTCGCGGTTGACGGTGCCGCGGCGGTAGATGTCCGGCCCGTTGGCCTGGATGCGGTCGCGGATGCGGGCGGAGCGCACGTCGAACGGCCCGCTCTCGGGGAAGCCGGCGACGATGGCGCCGTCGTCGTTGACCGCCGCGTCCTCCGCGAAGGGCAGCGCGGGGGCGTCCAAGCCGGGCACGTCCAGCACCGCGACGTCGCGCTGCCAGTCGTAGAGGACGACGGTGGCGTCGTAGAGCTGCCCCTCGCCGCCGATCTGGACGGTCGGCTCGTTGACGCCTCCGACGACGTGGGCGTTGGTCATGACCTTGCCGTCGTCGAAGACGAAGCCGGTGCCCTCCAGTATCTTGCCGCAGCTGGGCGCGGTGCCGGCCACCTTCACGATGGACTCGCGGGCCTGCGCGACGGCGGGGCTGTTCACCAGCTCCGGGTCGGGCGGGGCCACGTCGGTGATGGGCTCCTCGGTGAACGGCGAGAACACCTGGGGGAAGCCCTGCTGGGAGAGGGTGCGGCTGAAGTCGTCGAACCAGGTGTCGGCGTTGTCCGGCAGCGCGTCGGAGACGCCCTGGAGCACCCGCGAGGCGCGTACCTCCTTGCCGACCGTGGGCAGCGTCGTCTTCTCCAGCACCGAGCCGATCAGCCACGCCACGAGCAGCATCGCCATCACGTTGACCAGCGCGCCGCCGGTCGCGTCCAGGGCCCGCGCCGGGGACCAGGTGATGTGCTGCCGCAGCCGGTTGCCGAAGTGGGTCGTCAGCGCCTGCCCGACGGAGGCCAGGACGATGACGATGACCACCGCGACCACCACCCCGATCGAGCCCGGGGGACGGCCGTCGCTGAAGTGGTCCCAGGCGATCGGGAGGAGCCGCACCCCGATCAGGCCGCCACCGATGAAACCGATGACGGAGAGCACACCGACCACGAAACCCTGTCGGTAGCCGAGGACCGCGAACCATACGGCGGCCAGCAGCAGGAGGAGGTCGATTGCGTTCATGGCGGCCACCGTCTCACGTCAGGGGGCGGTGCCTCACGCGCCGCCGTCGAGCTTGTAGTGCCGGTTCCGGTCCCACGGGATCTCCCAACCGGCGTAGTGCAGCACCCGGTCGATGATGCCCGCGGTGAACCCCCAGACCAGCGCGGAACGGACGTCGAAGCAGGGGCCACGGTAACCGCTGGGATGGATCGCGGTGCCGCGGTGGGCGGGATCGGTCAGTTCGCTGACAGGGACGGTGAACACCCTCGCGGTCTCGCCGAGATCGACCGGTGCGACCGGGGAGGGGGTGTGCCACCAGCCGAGGACGGGGGTGACCACGAAATCGCTGAAGGGGATGTACAGCCGGGGCAGTTCGGCGAAGAGCCGGACCCCGTCGGGGTCGAGACCCGTCTCCTCCTCCGCCTCGCGCAGCGCGGCGCGCAGCGGGCCCTCCATGCGCGGGTCGCCGTCCTCCGGGTCCAACGACCCGCCGGGGAAAGAGGGTTGGCCGGCGTGCTGCCGCAGTGTCCCGGCGCGTTCGGTGAGCAGCAGGTGGGGACCCTCCGGTCCGTCGCCGAACAGCACCAGCACGGCGGCGGGCCGCCCGCCGCGCTCGGGCGGCAGGAACCGGCTCAGCTGGTGGGGCGCCACCGTGCGGGCGGCGTTGGCGACGGGGTGCAGCCACGACGGGATGCCGTCCTCGCTGAGCAGCGGCGCGGCGGGGGCGGGCGCGTGTGCCGCCGCGCCGGCTTCCGGCTGTGGCAGACCCGGCGGCCGTGGAAGATCACCCGGTGGGAGAACATCGTCCACTCGCTCTTGGGGATGATGTCGGCGATCTCCGCCTC
>NZ_JAAVJD010000327.1 GCF_012033735.1 Streptomyces lonarensis
GTCCCGGGGCGCGCCCCGGGTGGCGACGGGGACGGGCGGCGCCACGACCCGGGCCCGGGCACCGCTCCGCAGTAGCGCAGCCGTCGGCCGCCGCAGCGGACGGCGCCCGCGAACGGCTGCCGCACGTCGCCGTCGTGCCGGTGGTACCCGCAGCGTGGCGGTCCCGGCGCACGAGGCGTCCGGTTGTCCCGCCACGGAAGGCACCGCGCGATGATCCGACCCACCCTGGCCGACTGCGTCCCCCTCGATGTCTTCGGGGTCACCTGCGTGCGTGGCCCTGCCAGGGCCGGGGTGCTCGACCGGCTCACCGCCGGCGGCAGCGCCGCCCCCCCACCCGCACCGCACCGGGCAGGGGGCTGTCGAGCGGTTCGGCCCTGGCAGCCCTGCGGTGCGGGTGTGCGCCGAGGGCGAGTGGACCTTCCTCATCGATGTGGCCGGCCACGGGCTCCTGACCGAGCCGGCGGAGGTCTCCCGGCTGTTGGCCGGCGGGGAGGCCGTCTCGGTCCACAAGGTGCCGGACGGTCACACGGTCGTCTCCCACGCTCGTGACGGCGTGCTGCCGGCCCACATCGACGCCTGGGCCGTCCACCTCACCAGCGGGGCGGACCCCTCCCTCATGAACCGCGCCCTGACCACGGCCGGCTTCTTCCGGTACGGCGAGTGGGACGACAGCGACGACACCGGCAGCGAGGAGTTCGACGAGGGGTGGGTGGTGCCGTCATTCGCGGCGCTGGTTGCCTTCGAGCGGGAGTTCGGGGCGCATCTGCCGCCCGAGACGGCCGCAGGCCCCCTGCCGGGGGTCGACCTGACTCACCTGCGCGCACGGGCGTGACCGGTGGCGGATCGGGGGCGCGGCGCCGCGTGCCCGATCCGCCACCGTACCGGCGCCGCGGCCGGTCGGCCGAACGGCCGGACGCCCGTCACCAGTCGGCGGGGATGCGCTCCAGCACCCCGCCGGCGAAGACGTCGTACAGCGGCAGCGTCTCCAGGTGGACGTAGCCGATGTGGCAGTCGCAGACCTGCGACGGGCAGGGGCGCGGGCGCAGCGCGGCGCGGTAGCTGCCGTCGTAGAGGTTGCCGAGCTCCTCCCGCACGAAGTGGCAGCGGCGCACGGTGCCGTCGCCATCGACCGAGATCACCGACTCCCCGGTGCGGCACGGCCGTCCGGCGCTGGGGTGGGCGTGGCGGCTCCAGGAGAACAGCGGGTCGACCGCCGTCCACCGCGCGGCCTCCTCGTCGGTGTAGCTGTGGCCCTCGGCGGCGTTGATCCACAGGTAGACGTGCTCCGGCAGCTCGGCCCGCAGCCGGCGGGCGGCGTCCAGGTGCTCGGGCAGGCCGACCACGCCGACGCTGTGCCGCACGCCGTCCGCGGCCAGTCGCCGGCTCTTGGCGACGAACCGTTCGTACGGCGTCTGGCCCGGGTGGTAGGTGCACCACAGTGCGAGGGTGTCGAGGTCGGCCTCGGCGGTCCAGGCCGTCCGCCCGCTGAGGTTGGTCTGGATCGCGACGCGTCGGATGTGCGGCAGGTGCGACAGCTCGGTGAGCGCCCGCCGGTACCAGGACCGCACCAACCCCTCGCCCCACGGGGTGAAGAGGAGCGACAGCCGGTCCTCGGTGCGGGAGGCGGCCCAGGCCGCGAACCGTTCCAGCGCGGCGCGGTCGGTGCGGAGCTGCTCGGTGGAGTCGCGTCGCTTGGCGAACGGGCAGTAGGGGCAGTCGTAGTCGCACGAGGCGAGCGGGCCCCGGTAGAGGACGGTGAGGTCGACGCCCGCCTCCGGCACGGCCCCGTGGTCCGGTGACGCGGCGGAGGGGACGCACGCGGTGGACGCGGCGGGCACCGGCCGGCGGCCGAGCGTCAGCCACTGCGCCCCGCCGGGCGCGGCGTCGGCCCCGCTCCGGCCCGCGCAGCGGGGAGGAGCCGAGGGGGCCGGCACCGAGGGAGCGCCGTCGGGCGAGTCGGGTACGCCGGCGGGCCGGTCGGCGGTGCTCATCGCTGCTCGTAGCTGTCCATGGCGGTGCGCACCGCCGGGGAGAACAGGGCCGGGCCGATCGCATCGGAATGCGCCAGCCCCTCCGGCGTCAGCTGCAACCTGCCGCCGCCCGCGGCCGTCGTCAGCCACCCCCGGTCGTCGAAGCCGCGCGTCTCCGCCGGGAAGTCCTCCCGCGGGTCGGTGCCGAACCGGCGGCGGTAGTCGGCGAGGTCCATGCCGTCCGCCTGGAGCAGCGACTGGAGCAGGTGCCGCCGCCGCGCCTCACCGGCGTCCATCCAGCGGCCGACCTCGGCACGGGTGAAGTCCGGTGCGGTGACGTACGTGTCGATGATGGACCGGATGGCGGGCATCGCCACGGCGTAGCCGAAGGAGTAGTGCAGCCGCGAGGTGTAGGAGCGGGCCCCGCAGCCCAGGCCGACCATGCCGTCGGTCTGGCAGGCGTAGTCGTCCTCCCCTGTGGCGGGCGCGTCGAGACGGCGGAACTGCCGCATCGACGCCTGGCGGTAGCCGGCCGCCAGCAGCCGGTCCCGGCCGTGGCGGTAGAGGCGGAGCCGGTGTTCGTCCCATTCGGGGTGCGGCGAGCCGCCCGCGGCGTGCGACGGCCCGAGCGCGCGGCCGGACCCGCCGGCCCCGTCCGGCCCGCGGCGGCCCAGGCCGGTGCCGGGGCGGACGTACAGCGGGTACAGGTACAGCTCCTCCGGCCGCCACCCCAGCGCGGCGTCGAGCGAGACGTCGAAGCTCTGCTCGGACTGGCCGTCGATGCCGTAGATCAGGTCGATGTTGAGGGTGGGGATGCGGGCGTCCCGGATGTGGCCGAGCGCCGCCTCGACCTCCGCCCGGCGCTGCGGCCGGACGGCGGCCCGGGCCTCCGCGTCGACGAAGCTCTGCACCCCGATGCTGACCCGGGTGGCGCCGCGGTCCGCCAGGACGGCCATCCGGTCCGCGGTGGCCGTCGACGGTGAACTCTCCACCGACAGCGGGATGTCCGCGAGGGAGGCGCCCATCCGCAGCTCGGCGATGTCGCAGAGCCGCTCCAGCTCCGCCGCGGTCAGGAACGTCGGCGTACCGCCGCCGAACGCCGCGGTCGCGAACCGCGCGTCGGGTTCCAGCGCCTCCCGTACCGACACCGCCTGCCGGTCGAGGGCGTCGAGGTAGGCGTCTGTCATCCCCTCCGGCGCTCCGATGCGGGTGAAGAGGTTGCAGAAGCCGCAGCGGACCTCGCAGAACGGTATGTGCGCGTACAGCGAGAGCGCTTCCTGCGGCTCGCCCTGCCACAACCCGCGGAGGGTCGGCCTCTCCGGCAGCGGCCGGTAGGCCGTCTTGTGCGGGTAGGCGTAGACGTAGGACTGGTAGGGGCTGCCCACCGGCCCCGCGGCCACCCCGCCGGGGCGGTCGAGGGCGTCGGGGGCGTGGGGGCGGTCGAGGGCGTGGGGACCGCCGGTACCGCCGAGGCCGTCAGCTGTCGTGGTGCTCATGGGGCCTCGGTTCCGGAGGTGTCGGCGGGCTGCGGCGGTCCCTCCGCCGGGCCGGGCAGGGAGAAGTGCGCGTAGGGCACCGTCCAGACCACGGGGTGGCCGATGCGGTGACCGGTGTGGCCGTCCTCCCCGTAGGCGGTGCCGTGGTCGGAGCAGACGATGGCGAAGCAGCGGCGGCGCGAGGACATGGCGGCGAACAGCCGGCCGATGTGCCGGTCCACGTACTCCAGGGCGGCGGCGTGGGTGGCGCGGCTGTCGCCGGCCTCCTCCGTGGCGCCCGGGGTGTGGAACCAGTTCGGCTGGTGCAGGGCCGCGACGTTGACGAAGAGGAAGAGCCGCTGCTCCTCGGGGACCCGCGCCACCAGGCGCTCGGCACACGCGACCTGCGCTTCGAAGGACTCCGGGGAGGCGACCCCGAAGGACCGCTCCCAGTGACTCTCCTGGAACAGCCCCGGCAGCACCGTGCCCAGCGGCCCCTGCTTGTTGAAGAAGCCGACACCGCCGATGCAGGCGGTGTGGTAGCCGGTGGCGGCCAGTCCGCTGACGAAGTCGGGGGTGTCGTGCACGAAGGTGCGGGGCGCCGTGCTCTCACTGCCCGCGAACCGCGCGGCGAAGAGCCGGGGATGCACGCCCGGCTCGGCCGGGGTGGGAAGGAACCCGGCGAAGATCGCCTGGTGGGAGGCGTAGGTGAAGCTGCCCGGGGCGTGCCGCTCCTCCCAGACGCCGCCGGGGAGGTGCCGGGCGAGGTTGGGGATGCGGCCGGCCTCGGCCAGTTCGACCGCGACGTCGTGGCGCAGGGTGTCCAGGGTGACCAGCAGCAGGTCGTCCCGGCCGACGATCTCGTTCATGTCGGGACCGGCGGGCTCCGGCTCGCGCGGCTCGGGCGCGGCCGACGGGACGTCACCCGCCGTGCCGGTCGCCGCGTAGGGGGCCGTGACCGTCGGCTCGCGGGTCGCATCGGGGGCCGGCGCGGTGCGGGTTGCGGCGACCCGGACAGCCGCGGCGCGGGAGACACGGGCGGGTGCCCCGGCAGGACCGGTGTCGGCGGGCGCGGGCGCGGCGGGGGCCGGGGTGGTAGCCGGGGTGGTGGCCGGGGTGGTGGCCGCTGGGCACGGTGCTGCCGGGGCTGTTCCAGGAGAGTCACTGGGAGCGGTCCTTCGGGGTCGCCTCCCCGGAG
>NZ_JAAVJD010000328.1 GCF_012033735.1 Streptomyces lonarensis
CCCGCGGCCGCCCCGGGAGCACCGCGCCCCGGCAGCCGACGAGCTGCGGGCGCACCGCTCCGACGCGGCGCCCCGGCGCGGCCGGACTGCGCCGCCCGAGGCTTCGGCACACCCCCGTGACGCGGCGGAGCCCGGCGCCGCACGGCGGCGGCAGCCGCAACCCAAGGTGCCGGACGCCCGACCGCCCGAGCCCGGCTCCCACGGCCCGGGGGCTCCCGCACCTGCGAACCCGGCGCCCGCGAGTCCCGCGCCGGGGAGCCACGTACCTGCGAACCCCGCGCCCGCCGGCTCTCCTGCCGAGGCGGCGACCCCCGCGGATGTCGGGCCGTCGGCAGGGCGGCAGGGTGGGCCCCGCCGGGGCGAGGGGAGGGTGCGCGCGGGTTCCCCGGTCGCCGGGCTCAGCCACACCCACCTGATGTCGCTGCTCGGCGCCTGGGCGCTCAGCGCCTGCTCACCGGCGGAGACGGCCTCGGTGGAGCACCACCTCAACGACTGCGCGGCATGCGCGGAGGAGGGGTTGCGGCTACGGGACGCGGTGACCCTCATGGAGCCGCAACGCACCCTGGATCTCGACGAGTCGCTGCGGACCCGCGTCCTGGAGACCTGTCTCGCCCGCCGGCCGGCCCGGCTGCCGGTGCCCCGCTGGGCCGCGCCGTTCGAGGCGGAGACCGCGCGGCTCGACTACCTGTTGAACGACCTGGTCGAGGAGGAGTGGCGGCGGCCCGTGCGGCTGCGCTGGTACGCGGGCGACAGCCCCGTGGGGTGCGCCACCACCGTGGCGGGGGTGCTGGACCACCTGACCGCCGTGGACGGGCTCCTCTGCCCCGAGCTGGGCCTGCCTGATCCACTGGGCCGGGACGCGGCGGGCGGCGCACCGCAGGAACGCACGGACCTGCGGTGGCGGCTCACGGCGGCCGAGCGGGAGCGGCAGCCGCGCGGCGCGTGGGGCCCGTGGCGCGACCAGGGCCGGGCGATGGTGGTGGCGGCGGCCCGGCTGCCGTCCGACGCGGACATCCGGGTGGCGTACCGGACGCCCGAGGACTTCGGCGGCGGCGCGGTGCCGCTGCCGGACGCTTTCCTGGACCGCGCCTTCGCCTGCTGGGTGCACGCCTGCGACATAGCGGAGGCGGTGGACTACCCGTACGGGCCGCCGTCCGGTGACCACCTGCGGCCGCTGGTCGACCTGGCGGCGCGGAGACTCACCGTCTCGCTGGCGGCGCGCCGCCGGGCCGGCCTGACCAGTTCGGCGCCGGTGCTGGCGCCGGTGGGCGCACCGGGCCGTACCGTGCACCTCCAGATCCTGGGCGACGGCGGCGGCGACTGGCTGGTGCCGCTCGACTCGCCGACGGCGGTGACCTCGCGGGAGGCGGTGGTCGCCCGGCTGGTGCTGACCGCTCCGGGGTTCTGCCGGCTGGCGGCGGGCCGGCTCCCGCTGGAGGAGGCGGCGGCGGGGGCGGACGGCGACCAGCGCGCCGTCCGCGATGTGCTGTTCGCGACCGCGGGACTCTCCCGGCTCTGACCGGCCGGTGCTTCGGTGTCGGCGGCGTCGGTTCGGCCAGTCGGTCGGTCAGCCGGTCAGCCGGTCAGCCGGTCAGTCGAAGACGACGGTGCGGCTGCCGTTGAGCAGGACCCGCCGCTCGCTGTGCCACTTCACCGCGCGCGCCAGCGCCTGGCACTCCACGTCGCGGCCGACCGCGACCAGCTGCGCGGGGGAGAGTTCGTGGCCGACGCGCTCGACCTCCTGCTCGATGATCGGGCCCTCGTCCAGCTCCGCGGTGACGTAGTGCGCGGTGGCGCCGATGAGCTTCACGCCCCGGGCGTGCGCCTGGTGGTAGGGCTTGGCGCCCTTGAAGCTCGGCAGGAAGGAGTGGTGGATGTTGATGATGCGGCCCGCCAACTGCTTGCAGAGGTCGTCCGAAACCACCTGCATGTACCGGGCGAGCACCACCAGTTCGACCTCCTGCTCCGCCACGATGCGCAGCAGCTCCGCCTCCGCCGCCTCCTTGGTGTCGGCGGTCACCGGGATGTGGTGGAACGGGACGCCGTAGGAGGCGGTGAGTTCCTCGAAGTCCCGGTGGTTGGAGACCACGGCGGCGATCTCGACCGGCAGCGCGCCGATCCGGGTGCGGAACAGCAGGTCGTTGAGGCAGTGCCCGAACTTGCTGACCATGACGACGATCCGCATCCGCCGGTCGGCGTCGCCCAGCTGCCAGTCCATCGCGAAGGAGTCGCCGACGGCGGCGAAGCTGGCCCGCAGCTTCTCCGGCGAGACGGGCTTCTCGGCGGAGAAGTGCACCCGCATGAAGAACAGGCCCGTCCCGGGGTCCTTGAACTGCTGGCTGTCCTCGATGTTGCAGCCGGTCATAAACAGGTAGCTGGACACGGCGTGCACGATGCCGGGACGGTCCGGGCAGGACAGCGTCAGCACGTACTGATCGGCGGTCGCCGGCCGATCGTCGGGGAGCGAGGGCGTCATACCCCCATACCCTGGCACACGCGGAGCGCCTGCCCGGCATGTGGACAGCGCCCGATGGCCGTCCTCGGCCGCCCGCCCGTTCGCCGATCGCCCGACCGGCGGGCGGCCGGGCGACCGGCAGGGGCGCTCAGCCGACCTGCTGCGCCGCCACCAGCTGGTGGAGAGTGCCGGGGCGGGCGTCGGGGTCGTCGCCGTCCGCGGTGGCCAGCAGGACGTGCGCCTCGCGGGCGGCCGCGACGGCCTCCGTCCAGTCCGGGTGCCGCAGGTACTCGCTGACCGGGGCGTCGGGGCCGACCTGGTGCAGGATGCGCAGGACGCGCAGCACCGCCGCGTCGACAGCCGCGGCCTCACGGGCGTCGCGGAAGATGGCGCCGACGTAGCGGTCGGCCGACCAGTTGTCGAGCCAGGTGTCCTCGACCAGCCGGTACACGGCGTCGGTGATGTCCCCGTACCCGGGCGCTCCGGCCAGCCAGCACTCCTGGTGGAAGACGGGGTCCGAGAGCATGTGGAGCGCGGAGCGCACATTGGCGCGCCAGCGCCACCAGGGCATGTCGTTGAGCGGCATGTCGCCCATGGTGGAGGACCGACGGGCACGACGGGAAGAGCTTTCCGAGGCTTGCACGGAATCGATCGTACGTGCGCGGCCCGTCGGCCGTTCCCGAGCACCGATCGTTCCCGAGCACCGACCGTTGCCCAGCACCGGTGGCACGGGCGAGGACGCCCGGGCCACCGCCCGGCGGCGACCCCGCAGCCTCCGGCACCGCCGGGAGACGTCGCCGGCGCGTGGCCTGTGTCGGGGGCCGGTCGGCGCGCCGGGGCCGGAGCACGGCCCGGCGGGCCGCGGCGCGGTCAGAGCTCGGTCGGTTCGCGCTCCGGCAGACCGTGCTCGCGCGCGATGGGGTTCCAGAGCTCGGCGGCCCGCTCCTTGGACCCGCTCGCCTCGCCGCTGGCGCGGGCGGCCTGCTGGTAGTTGTCGGTGTGCCGGGCCGAGCCGCCGCGGCACATCCGGCGGCGGTCCTCGCGCACCTCGCGCGCCCAGTCCGCGAACCGGTCGTCCGCCTCGGCGGAGGACTGCCAGGCCGCGCGGAGCGCGGAGGTCAGCTCGGTGTGCGCGGGCAGCGCCTCCAGCGTCAGCTCGTCCAGCCGCTCCACCAGGCCCCGCCGCTGCTCCCCGGCGGCGCTCAGCTCCCGCCGGGCGTGGCGGATGCCGTCGCACTCCTGCACGGCGGCGACGGCCTCGACCACGGCCTCACGGCTCTCGCCGCTCTCGGCGAGCAGGCCGGAGAGCTCGGCCGCCTGCTCGGCTTCGAGCGCCCGCTGCGCCTCGGCGGCCGCCGCTGCCTCGGCCTCTGCCTCTGCTTCGGCGGCCCGCGCGGCCTCGACGTCGGCGCCGTCGGCCTCCTCGGGCGCTCCGCCGGGCGGGCCCGAGCCGTCCACATCCTGCTGCTGCTCGCCGCTGCCACCGGAGTCACCGCCGGTGAGGGCGGCGCCGACGGCCAGTCCGACGACGGCGCAGAGGGTCACGACGATGGCGCCGAGGACCACCGGGCTCAGCTGGGTGCGTCCGCCGCCTGCGGGGCGGCGCCGGCCACCGCGCGCGGGTCCGGCGGCCCGTTGCCGCCCGGGCGGGGCGGCTTCCTCCTCCTGGAAGAACGACATGAAGTCGGCGTTCATCGCGGGAAGTTGCCGGGTGTCCCCGGGGCCGCCCCCGGCGTCCGGGCCGCCCGGGACGCCGGCGGGCGGTGGCGCGCCCGCCGTGATCGGCGGGATGTACTGGGTCGCGGCCTCGTCGGGGTGGCCGGCCCCGGGCACCGGGGCGCCGGCGACGATCGGGGGGATGAGCTGGGTTGCGGCCTCGTCCGGGTGGCCGGGGGCCCCGCCCGGCCCGCCGTAGCCGGCGCCGGCGGCGCCGATCGGCGGGATCAGTTGAGTGGCCCCCTCGTCCGGATGGCCGGCCGACCCGGCGGTGCCGCCGGCCGGGAACGGGCCCGCCCCGGGCAGGATCGGCGGGATCAGCTGGGTGGCGCCCTCGTCCGGGTGGCTGCCGTCCGCGGGGGCGGCGGGCGGCAGCGACGCGGCGGGCAGGGCGGGGGCAGCACCGCCCGCCTTGCGGCCCCGGCCCTGACG
>NZ_JAAVJD010000329.1 GCF_012033735.1 Streptomyces lonarensis
GCCCTGCGCGGGCCGGCACCCGGCTCGCGCACGGGGCGGCGCTGCCTCCCGTGCGGCGGCGTCGCGGACGACGCGGGAACGCGCCGCGCGTCGCCCCGTGCGGAGCCGGGCGGGGCAGATGCGGACGGGCCGCACGGGGCGGAGTCTCAGACGCGCCGCACGGGGCGGTCAACCGACCGCAGGGGCGGGCGGGCAGGGACCGGGAGCAGGCACCAGCGGGGCTCGGGAGCGGGCGGCCGCCCGCACGGGGCGGTGCGCCTACCCCGCACGGGGCGGCCCCGACCCCGCCCCGTGCGGTGGCGTCAGCCGGTGGGCCGGACCGTCAGGTCGGTGAGGTGGGTGCCGCGCGGCAGGTCGAGCGCGGTCAGCACGGTGGTGGCGACCGACTCCGGGGTCATCCAGCGGGCGGCGTCGTACTCCTTGCCCTCCTGCTGGTGGACCTTGACCTGCATCGGGGTCGCGGTGCGGCCGGGGTAGACGGAGGTGACGCGCACGCCGTGGGGCTGCTCCTCGCCGCGCAGCGAGTCCGCCAGGGCCTTCAGCCCGTGCTTGCTGGCGGCGTACGCGCCCCACTGCGGGTGGGCGTGCAGCCCGGCCCCGGAGTTGACGAAGACCACGTGGCCGCGGGTCAGCCGCAGCTGCGGCAGCAGCAGGCGGGTGAGTTCGGCGGGGGCGACCAGGTTGACGGCGAGCTGGTGCTGCCAGGCGGCGGGCGTCAGCTCTCCGACCCCGCCGAGGTCCACGACGCCGGCGACGTGCAGCAGCGAGTCGATCCGGTCGGGCAGCTGCTGGTGTCCGAGTGCCCAGGACAGGCGTGAGGGGTCGGACAGCTCGCCCACGAGGGTGCGCGCGCCGGGGAAGCGGGAGGCGAGCTCCTTGGCGCGGCCGGCGTCGCGCGCCCAGAGCCAGAGGTCGTCCCCGCGTTCGGCGAGTCGTTCCGCGAGTGCCGCGCCGATGCCGGACCCGGCGCCGGTGATCACATGAGTAGCCATGTCGCCATGATTCCCCACCGCGTCATGCGTGGTAGAGAGGGGTGAGGGAGGCATGCATGCGAATCGCGTTGAGTCAGTTGGTGTCGAGCACCGATCCGGAGCACAACCTCCGGGTGATCGCCGAGCAGGCGGAGCGGGCGGCCGAGGAGGGGGCGGAGGTGGTCGTGTACCCCGAAGCGGCGATGGCCCGGTTCGGGATTCCGCTGGGACCCGTCGCCCAGCCGCTGGACGGTCCCTGGGCCAACGGGGTGCGGGAGGTCGCGGAACGCACCGGGCTGCTGCTGGTGGCCGGCATGTTCACGCCCGCCCCGGACGGCCGGGTCAACAACACCGTGCTGATCACCGGACGCGGGGTGGACACCCACTACGACAAGCTGCACCTCTTCGACGCGTTCGGCTTCGCGGAGTCCGACACGGTGGCGCCCGGCCACCGCGCCGTGACGGTGCCGTTCGACGGGACCACCATCGGGGTGGCGACCTGTTACGACGTGCGGTTCCCGGAGCTGTTCCGGCAGCTCGCGGAGGACGGCGCCCGGGTGGTGCTGCTGCCCGCCTCGTGGGGGGCGGGGCCGGGGAAGATCGAGCAGTGGGAGGTGCTGGTGCGGGCCCGGGCGCTGGACAGCACCTGCTGGGTGGCGGCCTGCGATCAGGGCGACCCGCACTCGGTGGGGGTGACCCCGTCGGCCAAGGCGCCGACCGGCGTGGGTCACAGCATGGTTGTCTCCCCCCTCGGCGAGGTGGTCGGCCGCCTCGGCGCCGAGCCCGGGCTGGTGACGGTGGAGGTCGACCCGGAGAAGACGGTGGACGAGGCGCGGCACGCCGTCCCGGTGCTGACCAACCGCCGCATCGACGTGCTGCCCGGGTGACCGGGCGCGGTCGGCGGCCGGGGCGCGGTGCGCTCCGACCGCCGACCGCCGACCCACGGCGTACATGGCGACCGTGCGGCCGCCCCGGGGCGTGCGGCCGCCGGGAGGGTTCAGCGGCCGGCCGGGGCGTCGTCGGGGGTGCGACGGGTCGCCGCGATCGTGGCCGACCCGACGACGCGGGTGCCGTCGTAGAGGACCACGGCCTGGCCGGGGGCGACGCCGCGCACCGGCGCGTCAAAGCTGACGTGCAGTTCCTCGCCCGCGGGCACGGCGGTGACGGGTGTCTCGTCGCCGTGGGCGCGCAGTTGCGCCGTGTAGCGTGCGGGCCCCTGCGGCGGGGTGCCGCACCAGCGGGGCCTGATGGCCGTCAGCGCACGGACGTCGAGGGACTCCGCGGGGCCGACCGTCACGGTGTTGTCGACGGGTGAGATGTCGAGCACGTAGCGCGGCTTGCCGTCGGGGGCGGGCCGGCCGATCCGCAGTCCCTTGCGCTGTCCGACGGTGAAGCCGTGGGCGCCCTGGTGGGTCCCGATCCGCTCACCGTCCTCGTCCAGGATGTCGCCCTCGGCCTCGCCGAGTCGGGAGGCGAGGAACCCCTGGGTGTCGCCGTCGGCGATGAAGCAGATGTCGTGGCTGTCGGGCTTCTTGGCGACGGCCAGGCCGCGCCGTTCGGCCTCGGCACGGATCTCGGCCTTGGTGGTGAGGGTGTCGCCGAGCGGGAACAGGGCGTGCGCGAGCTGCCGCGCGTCCAGCACCCCGAGGACGTAGGACTGGTCCTTGGCCTCGTCGGAGGCGCGGTGCATCTCGCGCTCGCCGTCGGGCCGGGTGACGATCCTGGCGTAGTGGCCGGTGCAGACGGCGTCGAAGCCGAGAGCGAGGGCACGGTCGAGCAGCGCCGCGAACTTGATGCGCTCGTTGCAGCGGAGGCAGGGGTTGGGGGTGCGGCCCGCCCGGTACTCGTCGACGAAGTCGTCGACGACGTCCTCACGGAAGCGTTCGGCGAGGTCCCACACGTAGAACGGGATGCCGATGACGTCGGCGGCGCGGCGCGCGTCCCGGGAGTCCTCCAGGGTGCAGCACCCGCGCGCGCCGGTGCGGAACGACTGGGGGTTGGCGGAGAGCGCCAGGTGGACACCGGTGACGTCGTGGCCGGCCTCGGCGGCGCGGGCGGCGGCCACGGCGGAGTCGACCCCGCCGGACATCGCGGCGAGGACACGCAAACGGGGAGTGGCAGTCATAACGCGTTCCAGGGTACGGGCCGCGCGCGCCGTGCCGGGCGGCGGTGCGCCCGGCCGCGACGGGCCGCGGCCCGACCTGTCTCCGGGGTGGTCAGCTCAGTCCGGCGCCCCGTGCGCGTTCCACGGCCGGCCCGATCGCCGCCGCGAGCGCCGCGACCTCCTCGCGCGTCGAGGTGTGCCCGAGCGAGAACCGGAGCGTCCCCCGGGCCAGGTCGCTGTCCGCGCCGACCGCCAGCAGGACGTGGCTGGGCTGGGCGATCCCGGCGGTGCAGGCGGAGCCCGTGGAGCAGGCGATGCCCTGGGCGTCCAGCAGCAGCAGCAGGGAGTCGCCCTCGCAGCCGGGAAAGGCGAAGTGGGCGTTGCCCGGGAGTCTGCCCGCCGGGTCCGGGTCGCCGTTGAGCACCGCGTCGGGGACGGCGGACCGGACGGCCTCGACGAGGTCGTCGCGCAGGGCGCCGACATCGCGTGCGAAGGCCTCTCGGCGGGCCGTCGCGGCGTCGGCGGCGACGGCGAAGGCCGCGACGGCGGGCACGTCGAGCGTTCCGGAACGCACGTCGCGCTCCTGACCGCCGCCGTGGAGCACCGGTGTGGGGCTCCACTCCCGTCCGAGCAGCAGCGCCCCGACCCCGTAGGGCCCGCCGATCTTGTGGCCGGAGACCGCCATCGACGCGAGGCCGGAGGCGGCGAAGTCGACCTCGACCTGGCCCACGGCCTGCACCGCGTCGGAGTGCACGGGAATCCCGTACTCGGCGGCCACCGCGGTGAGTTCCGTGACGGGCTGAAGCGTCCCGATCTCGTTGTTGGCCCACATGACGGTGACCAGGGCGACGTCCTCCGGCTCACGGGCAATGGCCTCGCGCAGCGTCTCGGGGTGGACCCGGCCCAGGTGGTCGACGGGGAGCCACTCGATGCGTGCGCCCTCGTGGTCGCCGAGCCACTGCACGACGTCCAGCACGGCGTGGTGCTCGACCGGGGTGGCCAGCACGCGCACCCGGCGCGGTTCGGCGGCCCGGCGGGCCCAGTAGAGTCCTTTGACGGCGAGGTTGTCGGCCTCGGTGCCGCCGGAGGTCAGCACGACCTCGCTGGGCCGGGCGCCCACGGCCGCGGCGAACTGCTCGCGCCCCTCCTCGACGGTGCGCCGGGCGCGCCGCCCCGCGGCGTGCAGCGCGGAGGCGTTGCCGGTCAGTGGCAGCTGGGCGGCCATGGCCGCGATGGCCTCGGGCAGCATCGGGGTGGTCGCGGCGTGGTCGAAGTACGGCATCGTGCGGCCGATTCTACGAGCCCCGCGCCGCCGGGTGCAGGGCGCCCGAGCGGGCCGGGGAACCGTGGCGGCCGCGGTGGCGTTGTTCGGGCCGAGGACCGGAGGAGCAATGGACAGGCAACCGGAGCGCGACACGCCTCGTCCCGGCCGCGACGGCGGACGGGGCGATCGGGTCGCCGGCGACGGCGCGGGCCCCGCGGCCGACACCGGCGACGGCGGCGCGGCGGCGCGCGGCTCAGCAG
>NZ_JAAVJD010000032.1 GCF_012033735.1 Streptomyces lonarensis
GGGCGGGGGCCGCGCCGCGCGGCGCGCCGAGTCGGGGCGCGGCAAGCGGGCCGGGCGCGACCTGCCCGCGGCCATCGGGGTCGGCGCCGGCCTGGGCGTGCTCATCCTCGTCACGCTGTTCGTGTACAAGCCTGCTTTCGTCGCGGTGATCGCCGCCGCGGTGATCGTCGGCCTGTGGGAGCTCACCTCGCGGCTCGCGGAGCGCAAGCAGGTGCGGGCCCCGCTGCCGCCCCTGGCGGTCGGCGGCGCCGCCATGGTGGTGGCGGGGTACGCCGAGGGCGCGGGCGCCGCCTTCGTGGCGATGGCGCTGACGGTCTCGGCAGTCTTTCTGTGGCGTATGACGGGGCCGCCGCACGACTACCTCCGGGATGTCACGGCCTCCGTGTTCGCGGTCCTGTACGTCCCCTTCCTCGCCACCTTCGTCGCGCTCGTCCTGGCCGCGGACGACGGCCCCTGGCGGGTACTCGTCTTCCTGCTTCTCACCGTGGTGAGCGACACCGGCGCCTACGCCGTCGGCTGGCGGTTCGGGAAGCGAAAGCTCGCCCCCCGCATCAGCCCCGGCAAGACCCGGGAGGGGCTGCTCGGCGCGGTCGTCTTCGCCATGGTCGCGGGGGCGCTGTCGCTGGAGTTCCTGATCGAGGGGGGCACCTGGTGGCAGGGGCTCCTGATGGGGCTGGCCGTCGCGCTCACCGCCACCCTGGGCGACCTCGGCGAGTCGATGATCAAGCGGGACCTCGGCATCAAGGACATGGGGACGCTGCTGCCCGGGCACGGCGGCATCATGGACCGCCTTGACTCCATACTGCCGACCGCCCCGGTGATCTGGGTGCTGTTCATGGTCTTCGTCGGTTCCTGACCCGGAACCTCGTGCTGAAGGCCGGTGAGGCCCCGCGCCGGCCGGCGGTGGGGCGGCTCACGTCGGTGAGCGTCGGGGACCCGGTCGCGACACCGGTACGCTGGATCGGCATCGTGGGGCGCCCCGTGCCGCCGAGGTCGGCCCCCGTGCACTGACCGTCGAGGTGCGGGGAGGCCCGCACCGTGCCGCCGGCGGCATGCATCCGCCGCGTGGCCCCCGCTGTCGCACCGAGGAGACGTCCCGCCATGGCACGACCCGTACCCGGCGAGCTGACGTTCGTCGCCCCGCGCGGCGCCAAGAAGCCGCCGCGGCACCTCGCCGACCTGACGCCCGCCGAACGCAAGGAGGCGGTCGCGGCACTCGGAGAGAAGCCGTTCCGCGCCAAGCAGCTCTCGCAGCACTACTTCGGGCGGTTCACGGCCGAGCCCGAGCAGTGGACCAACATCCCCGCGGGCTCCCGGACCCGGCTCGCCGAGGAGCTGCTCCCGCCGCTGATGTCGGTCGTCCGCCACATCAGCTGTGACGAGGGCGCGACCCGGAAGACGCTGTGGCGGCTGCACGACGGCACGATGGTCGAGTCGGTGCTGATGCGGTACCCCGAGCGCGTCACCATGTGCATCTCCTCGCAGGCGGGCTGCGGTATGAACTGCCCGTTCTGCGCGACCGGCCAGGCCGGCCTCGACCGCAACCTGTCGACCGCCGAGATCGTGCACCAGATCATCGACGGGATGCGCGCCCTGCGCGACGGCGAGGTGCCCGGTGGGCCCGCGCGGCTCTCCAACATCGTCTTCATGGGGATGGGCGAGCCCCTCGCGAACTACAAGCGCGTGGTGGGCGCGATCCGCCGCCTCACCGACCCCGAGCCCGACGGGGTGGGCCTCTCGCAGCGCGGGATCACCGTCTCGACGGTCGGGTTGGTCCCGGCCATCAACCGGCTCGCGGACGAGGGGCTCAAATGCCGCCTCGCGGTCTCCCTGCACGCTCCCGACGACGAGTTGCGGGACACCCTGGTGCCGGTCAACACCCGGTGGAAGGTGCGCGAGGTGCTGGACGCCGCCTGGGCCTACGCCGACAGCTCCGGCCGCCGCATCTCCATCGAGTACGCGCTCATCCGGGACATCAACGACCAGGCGTGGCGGGGCGACCTGCTCGGGCGGCTCCTCAAGGGGCGGGGCGCGCACGTCAACCTGATCCCTCTCAACCCGACCCCCGGCTCCAAGTGGACGGCGAGCCGTCCGGAGGACGAGCGGGCGTTCGTCGAGGCGCTGGAGGCACACGGCGTACCGACGACGGTGCGCGACACGCGCGGTCAGGAGATCGACGGGGCCTGCGGGCAGCTGGCTGCCTCCGAGCGCTGACGCCGCCCGCGGAGGCGTCCGGCCGCAGCGCGGCGGGGTCCCCGCGGTGGGTTATCGTGTGGTCGCACACGTGCACGACACACCATTCATGCATATCGACCGGCAGGGGAGCGCGTCCAGCGCTGAGAGTGCGGCACAGCCGCAGACCCTTCGAACCTCGCCCGGAGCTCATGGCGCCGGGTAGGGAGCTCGGACATCAGCACGTTCCGACGTGCCCCGCCTGCCTCGTCGCACGACGAAAGCAGCCCCATGAAGCGCACCTCCCGGCGCACCGCCGCGCTCGCCCTGCCGGTCCTCCTCGGCACCACGCTCCTCGCGGCATGCGGGGCGGACTCGGACGACGGCGGCGACCGGAACGCCGCCGAGAACGACACCGTGACCCTGGTGACGCACAACTCCTTCGAGGTCTCGGAGGAGGTGCTCGCCCTCTTCACCGAGCAGACCGGCCACGAGGTGCGTGTGCTGCGTGCCGACGACGGCGGCGTCATGGTCAACCAGGCCGTCCTCTCCGCGGGCAACCCGCAGGGCGACGTGCTCTTCGGGGTCGACAACACGCTGCTGACGCGCGCGCTCGACGCGGACGTCTTCGCGCCCCACCGCGCGGAAGGGCTGGACGCCGTCCCCGAGGAGTTCCAGCTGGACGCCGGTGAGTGGCGGGTCACCCCGGTGGACCACGGCGACATCTGCGTCAACTACGACCGGGCCTGGTTCGACGAGGCGGGGATCGAACCGCCCCAGGACCTCGCGGATCTCACCGACGCCGACTACCGGGACCTGCTGGTGGTGCAGAACGCGGCGAGTTCCACGCCAGGGCTCGGGTTCCTGCTGGGGACGGTCGCCGAGTTCGGTGAGGACGGCTGGCAGGACTATTGGCGGCAGCTGTCGGACAACGGGGTCCGGGTGGTCGACGGGTGGGAGCAGGCGTACTACGAGGACTTCTCCGGTTCCTCCGGTGAGGGGGACCGGCCGCTGGTCGTCAGCTACGCCTCCTCGCCACCGGCGGAGGTGCTGTACGGTCCCGACCCCGACGTCGAGGAGGCACCCACCGGCGTCTCCACGGGGACGTGTTTCCGGCAGATCGAGTTCGCCGGCCTGCTGGAAGGGGCGGAGAACCCCGAGGGCGGCGCCGCGCTGCTGGACTTCATGCTGTCCCTGGACTTCCAGCAGGACGTCCCCCTGCAGATGTTCGTGCATCCGGTCCGGGAGGACGCCGAGCTGCCGGAGCTGTTCACACGCCACGGTGCGGTCGTCGACGCCCCGTTGACGCTGGACGCGGACGCCGTGACCGAGAACCGCAGCGACTGGGTGGACGAGTGGACCAACCTGGTTGTCCGTTGACGGCCCCGTGGGGCCGCCCCGTGCGGGGCGGCCCGGTGCTTTCGGGAGGCGCCGCCGGGCTGCGCCCCGTGCTCGCCGGCCCCGTGCGCCCCGACCGCCCCGCGGCGGCCCGTCGCCGAGGCCCCCGGACGGCACCGTGACCGACACCGCCCCCGTGCCGGGGCCCCCGCCGCCGACCGGCCCGGCCCCGGCGACCCGCACCCGCACCGGGCCACGCCGCTTCGTCGCCCCGGCGCTGATGGTCGGGCCGGTGGTCTTCTTCGCCGTCTTCTTCGGCTATCCCGTGACCGCGATCGTGGCCCGCGGACTCCGGCCGGACGGGGAGTGGGAACTGGGCCACGTCGGCGAGGTCCTCGCCGACGAAGGCATCCGGCAGGTCCTCTGGTTCACGACCTGGCAGGCCGCGGCGTCCACCGCCCTCACCCTGCTGCTGGCGCTGCCGGGCGCCTACGTACTGGCCCGCTTCCGGTTCCCGGGGAAGCGGCTGCTGCGAGCCGTCGTCACGGTTCCCTTCGTTCTGCCCACGGTGGTGGTCGGGGCCGCGTTCCTCGGGCTGATCGGCCGCGGCGGGCTCCTCGACGACCTGTGGGGCCTTCGGCTGGACACCACCGTCTGGGCCATCCTCCTCGCCCACGTGTTCTTCAACTACGCGGTCGTCGTCCGCACCGTCGGCGGCCTGTGGTCGCAGCTCGACCCGCGTCAGGAGGAGGCCGCCCGACTGCTGGGCGCCGGGGCGTTCGGAGCATGGCGGCGCGTGACGCTGCCCGCGCTGCTGCCGGCGCTGGCCGCGGCGGCGCTGATGGTCTTCCTCTTCACCTTCACCTCCTTCGGCGTCGTCCAGATCCTCGGCGGCCCCGGCTACGCGACCCTCGAGGTCGAGATCTACCGGCAGACCGCACAACTGCTCGACCTGCCGACCGCGGCCGTGCTGACCCTGCTGCAGTTCGCCGCGGTCGCCGCGATGCTCGGGGTGCACGGCTGGACCGTGCACCGACGCGAGTCCGCTCTGCGGTTGGTGGACGCCGCCGCGACCGACCGCCCGCCGCGGGGCGCGGGGGAGCGGCTCCTGCTCGGTGGGGTGCTCCTCTCGGTCGCCGCGCTGGTGCTGCTGCCGCTCGGCGTCCTCATCGAACGGTCGCTCCGTGTGCCCGACGGCTACGGCTTCGCCCACTACCGCGCGCTGGCCACCACGGACACGGGCACCTTCGTCGTACCCCCGCTCGAAGCGGTCGGCAACTCGCTCCGCATCGCGGCCGTCGCCACGCTCATCGCCCTGCTGGTCGGCGGGCTCGCCGCGGCCGCGCTGACCCGTGGCGCCGGCCGGCTGGTTCGGGGCTTCGACGCGATGCTCATGCTGCCGCTGGGCACCTCCGCGGTGACCGTCGGCTTCGGTTTCCTGATCGCACTCGACACACCTCCGTTGGACCTGCGCTCGTCGTGGTTGCTGGTCCCGCTGGCGCAGGCACTGGTGGGGGTCCCCTTCGTGATCCGGGTCATGCTGCCGGTGCTCCGCGCGGTGGACGACCGGCTGCGGCAGGCGGCAGCGACGCTGGGCGCCTCCCCGCTGAGGGCATGGTGGGAGGTCGACCTCCCGCTCGTGCGGCGGGCGCTGGTGCTCGCCGCCGGGTTCGCGTTCGCGGTCTCCCTCGGGGAGTTCGGGGCGACGGTCTTCATCGCCCGGCCCGACGAGCCGACGCTCCCGGTCGCCATCGCCCGGCTGCTGGGGCGCGCGGGCGAGGCGAACTACGGACAGGCGATGGCGTTGAGCACCGTGCTGATGCTGGTCTGCGCCGCCACCCTGCTGGCTCTCGAACGTATCCGTCCCGCCCGCTCCGGGGAGTTCTGATGACGAAGACGACCGTGCCGTCGAGCGGCCCCGTGCCGGGCGCCATGCTGCGGCTGGAGGCGTTGACGGTCCGCTACGGGGGCCGCCCCGTCGTCGACGCGGTCGACCTCGCGGTCGACGCGGGGGAGACGGTGTGCGTCCTCGGCCCCAGCGGCAGCGGGAAGTCGACCCTGCTGCGCGCCGTCGCGGGGCTGGCGGCGCCCGACGGGGGCCGGGTGCTGCTCGGCGGGCGGGACCAGGAGGGGATTCCGCCGCACCGCCGCGGTGTGGGCCTCATGTTCCAGGACCATCAGCTGTTCCCGCAGCACGACGTCGCCGCGAACGTGGGCTTCGGGCTCCGTGTGCGGGGTACGGGGCGCGAGGAGCGGGGGGAACGCGTCGCCCGACTGCTGGACATGGTTGGGCTGGTGGGCGCCGAGCGACGGGCGGTCACGGCGCTGTCAGGAGGCGAACAGCAACGGGTGGCCCTGGCGCGCGCCCTCGCCCCCGGCCCGCGGCTGCTGATGCTCGACGAGCCGCTCGGGCAGCTGGACCGCGGGCTGCGGGAGCGGCTGGTGGTCGAGTTGCGCTCGCTGTTCCGGCGGCTGGGGACCACGGTGCTGGCGGTCACCCACGACCAGGGCGAGGCGTTCGCCCTGGCGGACCGCGTCGTGGTGATGCGGGACGGCCGCGTCGAGCAGACGGGGTCGCCGGTCGACGTGTGGAGCCGCCCCGTGTCGGAGTTCGTCGCCCGTTTCCTCGGCTTCTCCAACGTCGTGCCGGCCACGCTGACCGGCACGACGGCGCAGTGCGCATGGGGCGCGGTCGAGGTGGCGGAGGACGCGCCCGACGGCCCCGTCGGCCTGCTCGTGCGTCCGGGAGGGGTCCGCCTGTCCGAGCCGCTCGCGGGCCACGATGCCCCGGCCTCCGGCGAGCACACTGCGCAGCCCGGCGGCGCGGCGGACACCACGGCGGGGCGGGACGCGCTCCCGGGACTCGGCTGTGTGGTGAAGGGGCGCACCTTCCGGGGCGACCACGTGGTCCTGCACCTCGATCCGGAGCGCGGACCCGACTTGGAGGCCACGTGCTCGCTCCGTGCGGCGCCCGCCGAAGGAGCCGTCGTGCGCGTGCGGTTCGACCCCGAGGAGACCGTCCTGCTGCCGCCCACCGGCTGACCAGCCGTCACACGCACGTGAAGAAAAAGCAAAGTGATGAAAGTTTTCGTCTGGACGGACCCACTTCGGCGATCTAAATTGTCAGGCCGAGCGGCGTTGACCGGAACACGCCACCACCGTCCCAGGAGTTCTCCCGTATGAGACGCATCCTGCCCACCCTCGCCGCCGGCCTCGGGCTGCTGGCCTCCAGTCTGGTGTTCGCCGGCCCCGCCACCGCGGCGCCCGCCGAGGACGACCGCCCCGAACAGTGGCGCAGCTACTGGGTCGACGCCTTCAACGAGGGGCTCTACACCCCGGAGCAGGCTGCGCGGACCGTCCAGGACGCCCTGGACATCAACGCCAACGCCCTGATCGTCCAGGTCGGCCGACGGTACGACTGCTTCTGCAACCGCGCCGACTACCCGCGGACGGACGCCGCCGTCAACCCGGCGCCCTACGACCCTCTCGACGAGATCATCGCGCAGGCCCACGCCGCCGGGCTCGAGGTCCACGCCTGGGTGAACGTCAACACCCTCTGGAACAGCACCACGCCGCCCCGTTCGCCCGAGCACGTGTACAACCAGCACGGCCCGGACGCCGAAGGCGCCGACCGCTGGCTGAACAAGAAGTACGACGGCACCGAGGTCCAGGGCGCCAACGTCTACGTCGACCCGGGTCACCCCGACGTCGCCGACTACATCGTCGGCGCCGTCTCCAGCATCGTCAGCGAGTACGACGTGGACGGCGTCAACCTCGACTACATCCGCTACCCGGACCACAACTCCACCACGACGCACAGCGACTGGGGCTACAACGACGTCTCCGTCGCCCGCTTCCAGGAGGCCGCCGGCCGGACCGACGTGCCCGAGCCCGACGACGCCGAATGGACCGACTGGCGCCGCGACCAGGTGACCGGTCTGGTCCGGAAGCTCTACCTGACGCTGTGGGACATCGACCCCGCCGCGCGCCTGTCGGTCAACGCCATCACCTACGGCAACGGTCCGCAGGCCGTCGGCGGCTGGGAGAACACCCGGACCTACGGCGAGGTCCTGCAGGACTGGGTGGGCTGGCTCGACGAGGGCGTCACCGACACGGTCATGACGATGAACTACAAGCGCAACTGGCAGCCGGCCCAGCAGCAGATGTTCACCGAGTGGTCCGAGTTCATGGCCGACAACCAGATGGGCCGCCAGACCGTCAACGGACCCGGCCTGTACCTCAACCCCGTCGGGGACAGCCTGGCGCAGGCGCTGCAGGCGCTCGCCCCGACTGCGGCGGGCAACACCGTAGCCGGGTGGAGCGGCTACGCCTACGCCAACCCGAGCAGCACCCACGTCGACGGCAGCTGGGAGAACCGCTCCGCGGAACGCGACGCCCTCACCGAAGCACTGACGCAGGGCCCCCAGGCGCCCTTCGCCGACCCGGCCACCGTGCCCACGATGGGATGGAAGGACGCCCCGTCCGACGGCCACGTCACCGGCCGGCTCGCGGTACGCGGCGGCGGAGTGCTCGACCAGGCCACGGTCACCCTCAAGCCCCTCACCAACCGCTCCGAGCCCGTGACCCGCACCGCCGACGGTGACGGCTGGTTCGGCTTCGCCCACGTCGACCCGGGCGTCTACCTCGTCAGCGTGGACCTGCCGCGCGGGGTGGTCGGTGCTCCGGTCACCGCGGTGAAGGTTGATCGCGGCGAGGTGACCGAGGCCCGCCTCGGCACCTACGTCGACCTCCGCTGACGCCACCGCCGCCGCCCGGGCCCCCGGCAGCAGCGCGCGGCACGCACGGGGCGGGCCCCGCCACGGGACCCGCCCCATGCTCGTCGCACCCGCCGGCGACACCGGCCGGCGTCAACCGGGCAAGGGCAGCGCCAGCAGCAGGGTCGTCAGCCAGGTCAGTGGCGCGAAGACGGCGAGCAGCGTCCCCGCCCGCACCAGGCGGGTGCGGCGCAGCAGGCGCGGTGACGCACCCAGCTCCCGCAACGTCCGGGTGACAGGGGCGCGCGCCGACCGGAGCGTCGCCGCCGTCGTCAACGCCGCCCCGCCCACGGCGACGAGCACCACCGCCGCCCCGAGCGCTCCCAGGACACCGAACGGGGCCGAGCCTGCCTCGGCGGGGCCGAGCCCCGCCACCACGAAGAGCGCGGCCAGCGTGACCGCGACGGTCCCCAGCTGCATCCCCAGCCGGCCCGCCTCCTTCTGGAGGCTGCGCCCCGCCAGCAGCCGAAGCGCCCCGGGGCTGCCCACCGTCAGCAGCCGTGACGCCGCCTGCGCCAGGCCCGGCGAGGCGAGCATCACTCCCGCCAGGCTGAGCACCCACCCCGCCGGCACGCCGGACGGGACGCCGCCGAGCGGGCCGGGCAACTCAGTTTCCCCGCCCCCCGACACCGCCGCCGCGTAGCCGCTGACCGCGGCGCCCGCCGCGATGAGGGCGGCTCCCCACGGCAGCGCCGCGGTCGCGGCCCCGGCCTCGCGCTCGGGCACCGCCAGGGCGGCGGCCAGCGCGACCGTCATCGGCACCACAGCCAGCAACGTCAGCGCGCCACCCAGCGGCGCGCGCCCGCCGTCCGCGGGCAGCCCCAGCCCCGCCCCGTCGAACAGCGCCGGCGACCCGAGACGATCCGTCAACTGGAGGAAGAGCAGCAGCGCGAGGAGTGCGCCGATCCCGGCAGCGAGTGTGGTGGAGAGCGCGGCGTGCGTCCGTTGCCGCGCCGCACCCAGGCTGACGGCGTCCAACGCGGAGCGCGGCTCACCGACCGGGTCGGCGCGCGCCACCGAGGCGGCGAGTTGCGCGGTCGCGGCGATCGGAAGCGCGCACCAGGCGAGCAGCGCCAGCCCCTGGGCCGCGTTCTCCGGCGCGGCGGCGGCGTGCGCCAGGGTGGCGAGCAGCAGGAAGCCGGCGCCCGCCGCCGCGCCCGCCAACACCAGTCGGCGCAGCTGTGCATGGGGCCGCGCCCCGCGGACTAGGCGGAGAGAGAGCATGCGGAGCCTGTCGCCGATGTCGGATCGTCGGTCCCGGTGATGCGGCCGTCGAGCAGTCGCACCGCGCGGTCGGCCAACGGGGCGACCTCCTCCTCGCGGCCGGTGATGACCGTGGTGATGTCGTGCGACCGCGCGGCCGCCACCAGGGTGCGGAGCGCCTGCACCCGGTCGCCCTGGTGCAGCGGCGCCGCGGGCTCGTCCGCGAAGAGCACCGCCGGGCCGTGCACCAGTGCCCGCGCGATGGCCACCCGCTGCTGCCGGTGACGCGGCAGTTGCGCCGGCCGCTTGCGCGCGCAGTCCCCGGCGTCCAGTCGCTCCAGCCATTCGGTCGCGGCCCGACGGGCCTTGCGGTGTCCGGTGCCGTTGAGGAGCAGGGGGAGCGCGACGTTCTCCCAACCCGTCAGCTCGGGCAGCAGCTCCGGGGTGTCGGAGACCCTGCCGAAGCGTTCGCGGCGAAGTCGGTCGCGAACCCCGGCGGGGAGCTCGTGCACGGGGATGTCGTCGAACCACACCTCTCCGCGGTGCGGGAGCAGGCCGGCGAGGCACCCCAGGAGGGTGGTCTTGCCGCTGCCTCGGGGCCCGGTCAAGGCGACGATCTCGCCCTTGGCGACCGACAGCTCCACGTCCTGGAGGGCGGTGGTGCCCTCACGGACGCAGTGCAGCTCGCGTGTCCACAGCATGTCGTTGTCGGATGAGGCGGCGCTCACCGGGGCACCTCCGCTGGTCGGCAGGTCAGCGACAGTACCAACGCGACATGTGGGATCACGGTCGTGGAATCGGTCGTGCCGCGATAAACGCCGCAGATGCAGCCGTATGGGGGTGTTCGGTGCGGCGCGTCGCGCAACGGTGGGTGCGTCGGCGAAAAGAACCAGCCAGACCACCGTTCGCGGGCAGGTTCGCGGTGTCACCGACCGTGAACCGCAAGGTTTGTTGTCGAGGGTTCCGAACTCGGTGGTTGTTCCGGTGTCCATCCGGCGGTCGCGTGCATAGGCTGGGGTTCCAGACCCGTGCAAAGCGAGCAGGAGGGGTGCCGTGACCAGCGAACTGCGTCGGCTCCGCAACTACATCGACGGAGAGTTCCGGGACGCCCGGGACGGCCGGACCACCGAGGTGATCGACCCGGTGACGGGCAAGGCTTACGCCACCGCGCCGCTCTCCGGTGCTGCGGACGTGGATGCCGCGATGACTGCGGCGGCGGCCGCGTTCCCGGCCTGGCGCGACGCCACCCCCGCCACCCGCCAGTTGGCGCTGCTGCGGATCGCGGACGCGTTCGAGGAGCGCGCCGACGAACTGCTGGCGATCGAGTGCGAGAACACGGGCAAGCCCCTCGAGCTGACGCGCGAGGAGGAGCTGCCGATGATGCTGGAGCAGATCCGCTTCTTCGCCGGTGCCGCCCGGATGCTGGAGGGCAAGTCCGCCGGCGAGTACATGTCGGGGCTCACCTCCTTCGTCCGGCGTGAGCCGATCGGGGTCTGTGCGCAGGTGGCGCCGTGGAACTACCCGGTGATGATGGCGGTGTGGAAGTTCGCCCCGGCGCTCGCGGCCGGCAACACCGTGGTGCTCAAGCCGTCCGACACCACTCCCGCGTCCGCCGTGTTCGCGGCGGAGCTCATCGGCGCGGTGCTGCCCAAGGGAGTCTTCAACGTCGTCTGCGGCCACCGCGACACCGGACGGCTGATGGTGGAGCACGAGGTCCCCGCGATGGCGTCCATCACGGGCTCCGTCCGCGCCGGTATGGAGGTCGCAGCCAGCGCCGCCAAGGACCTCAAGCGCGTCCACCTCGAACTCGGCGGCAAGGCGCCGTGCCTGGTGTTCGGGGACGCCGACCTCGACGCCGCGGTGGAGGGCATCCGTGACGCCGGCTTCTTCAACGCCGGCCAGGACTGCACCGCGGCGACCCGGGTCCTCGTACAGGACTCGGTGCACGACGCCTTCGTGGAGGCCCTGGTCAAGGCGGCCGGAGAGGTCCGGACGGGAGACGTCACCGACCCCGACTGCTTCTACGGGCCGCTCAACAACGCGAGTCACCTGGAGAAGGTTGCCGGCTTCGTCGACCGACTCCCCGCTCACGCGAAGGTGCAGACCGGCGGCCACCGCGTCGGGGACCAGGGCTACTTCTACGCGCCGACCGTGGTGACGGGGCTGCGCCAGGACGACGAGATCATCCAGAACGAGGTGTTCGGGCCGGTCATCACGGTCCAGCGCTTCAGCGACGACGCGCAGGCGCTGGAGTGGGCCAACGGCGTCGACTACGCGCTCGCCTCCTCCGTCTGGACGACCGACCACAAGCGCGCCATGCGGATGTCCAAGGCGCTCGACTTCGGCTGCGTCTGGATCAACACCCACATTCCACTCGTCGGGGAGATGCCGCACGGGGGCTTCAAGAAGTCCGGCTACGGCAAGGACCTCTCGGCGTACGGCCTGGAGGACTACACGCGGGTGAAGCACGTGATGACGGCTCTCTGAGGGCTCGGGGCGGGTCGGTGGAGGGCGGGGAGCCCGCCCTCCACCGACGTTCGGGCGCCCTTCCGACGGTGAGCCGCCGCGTGCGAGCGGCGCGCGGAGACAACCGTGCGCCGCCTCCGCCGCCCCCGCACGGGGCCGTCACGCAGCGCTACCTGCGGTCCGGGGTGCCTGTGGGGCGGATGTTGGCCGGATGGGCATGTGTGGCGAGATCGCATGCTTGCTACGTTCGGTCGCTGTCCCGATGCGCTGGGCCACCTGACCGGCGCGGAGGGCCCACCCCCACACCCGAAGGGAAGACACCATGCGCAACCTCACCCGGAACCGCGCCGCGACCCGTCTCGCCGTCGTCCTCGCCGCTCTCGGCATGTTCGCCGGTGGCGCTGCCGCCACGGCGGCGGCAGCGGACCAGCCGCAGTCCAGCCACTGCGACCCCGTCCCCGGCGGCTGGCTCTGCTGATCCGCTGAGCGCCCCGTGCGGTGCCCCTGCCCGCGAGCCGGGGCTTCGCACGGGGCTACGGACGGGCCGGCGCGCCGGCCCGAGCGGGCCCGGTGGAGCCGGGCGCCCCGGCTCACGGCATGCGCAGGTCCGGTCGGCCGTCGACCTGGTCGATCTCCTGTCGCAGCACCGCCACGCGATTGGAGGTGATGGCATCGACCCCGAGGCCCATCAGGCGGCGCATGGTTCGCCGCGTGTCCGCGGTCCAGGCGCCGACGAGGTAGCCGCGCTCGTGCGCCCGCTCCACGAGCCGCCGGTCGACCAACCCGAAGCGGAGGTTGAGCCAGGACGGCGCGATGTCCGCCAGCAGACTGCGACGGATCGGCGTCGGGAGCTTCCACGTCAGCGCGATGTCCGCGGCCGAGTCGTGCTCCCGCACGGTCCGCAGGGCCGCCGGGTCGCCGCAGTACCTCACCCGCCCCATGGAGCCGTCCTCCCGCACCGTCGCGACGGCCTCACGCGCCGTGTCGACGTCCGGCTCGGGAAGGTCGATCAGAGTGAGGCGGGGGAACGTGGCCGCCAAGGCCTGTCGCAACGTGGGAACGGCCCCGTCGCAGGCCTCGGCGACCTCGGCGAGCGTCAGCTCGCGGACGGGGCGGTCGTGCCCCCAGATGCGCTTCAGCCCGGGGTCGTGCAGCACCACCGGTACACCGTCCCGGGTCAGCCGGACGTCGAGTTCGACCGCGTCCGCGCCGGCGTCCAGCGCCGACCGGAACGAGGCCACCGTGTTCTCCGGGTGGTGGAAGGGGTCGCCCCGGTGGGCGATCGCCAGCACGGGGCGGGGCTCGGCCCCCGCCACGGGGGCCGTCACGTCGGTTCCTGGGTGCGTCGCCATGACGTCAGGTAAGCGTCGATCTCCCGCGTGAGGCGTGATTTCGCGGGCGTGTCGAGGAACGAGGCCTGAACCGCGTTCCGTGCGAGGCCGGCGAGACCCGCTTCGTCCAGGTTCAGCAGTTCCGCCGCGACCACGTACTCGGTGGTGAGGTCGGTGCCGAACATGGGCGGGTCGTCGCTGTTGACGGTCACCGGAACGCCGGCCGCCACGAGCCGGGGCAGCGGGTGCTCGGCCAGCGACGGGGTCGAACGTGTCGCCACGTTGGACGTGGGGCACACCTCCAGTGGAATCTCGTGCTCGGCGAGGTGCTGCAGCAACCGCGGGTCGTCCACCGAGCGAATGCCGTGGCCGATGCGCTCGGCCCGCAGTTCGATCAGCGCGTCCCACACCGACTGCGCGTCGCTGGACTCACCCGCGTGCGGCACGCTGTGGAGGCCCTCCGCGATGGCGCGGTCGAAGTAGGGCTTGAACTGGCCGCGCGGGACCCCGATCTCCGGTCCGCCGAGCCCGAAGGAGACCAGGCCCTCGGGGCGCAGTTCGCACGCCATGCGCGCTGTCGCCTCCGCCGCGGGCAGGCCCAGCTCGCCCGGGATGTCGAAGCACCAGGCCAGCTCGATGCCGAGGTCGCGGGCCGCGGTGCAGCGTGCGTCCTCCAGCGCCTCCATGACGGCCTCCTCGGGGATGCCGCGCTTGGTCATGCCGTAGGGCGTGACCGTGAGTTCGGCGTACCGGATCTGCTGCGCCGCCATGTCCCGGGCCACCTCGTAGGTGAGCATCCGGACGTCCTCGGCGTCCCGGATCAGGTCGACGACCGACACGTAGATCTCGATGAAGTGCGCGAAGTCGCGGAAGGTGAAGTACTCGGCCAGCGCGGCCGGGTCCTTGGGTACGGGGGAGTCCGGGTGGCGGGCGGCCAGCTCCGCCACGATCCTGGGCGAGGCCGATCCCACGTGGTGGACGTGCAGCTCGCTCTTGGGCAGGTCCGCGGTGAACGCACGGAGCGAGGCGCGGTCCGGTGGGGTTGCCGGGGCCTGGTCCACGAGTGTCTCTCCTTCACTGGCGGTGCCGCCCCGAGCCCTGCTGCCCGGTGGCGGGGCCACCGCGCGGGCGGCGGAGCCATGGTAGGCGGAGGCCGTCGGGAAGCCGCCGGGCGGCCTCCGCCCAGCCCTGCCGTTGTGTGATGCATGTCACTCACCAATCCGGCGTTCCTGCCGCGATCCCGCGTAAGGGATTCCGCTGGTGCGCCTCTTCCACTCGACGAGACAGCGGCCCCACGGGGCCCGGCGGGAGGAGAGCGGCGATGAGCAGGTTGGTCGGTACCAGCGGAGCTGTGCTGTGGCTGGCGGCGGCGGCTGCCGACCCGGAGCGCTGTCGTCGCCGTTGGGCGCGGCGCGGGGGAGAGCTGGTCGAGTTGTGCGCGGGGACGCGGTGGGACGCGCTCGTCCTCCCCGCGCCACTCGGGCTGGAATCGCTCGCGGTGCTCCACCGGACCGGGGTCCGGGTCGGCCCCGTCCTGTTCGACCGTGGGGCGGGCTCGGTGAGCTACCTGGTGGCGGCAGGCGCCTCGGGGGCCTGGGTGGGGACGGGCGTCCGAACGCTGGGGGCCGGCGCCCGCCTGGCGGTGCCCCGCCCCGACGCGGCCGGCGGCGAGGTCCGCTGGCTGGTGCCGCCGGACGGCAGCGGCTCCCTGACCGACCTCGGCAGGCTGGAGTCAGCCATGCACGAGGCGGTTGCGCTCGGGGTCCGCCTCGCGGGGCCGAGCCGCCGCCCCGTGCGGGGCGCGCGGTCCGCAACGGGGATGCACCGAGCCCCCGCCCCGTGCGGAACGGGACCTGACGCCCTCCGGCCCGGCTGGCTCGGCGTCGGCGCGGCCGGCCCGGGGGAGAAGGGAGGCGGTGCCACGCCCTCCTGAGGGGGCCACCGGCCCGCCCGGAGCGCGGCTGCGGAGTCGCCGCAGCCGCGCGAGGGCCGGCCACACCGTACCGCTCCGGTCACCGACTGCCGACGCGGTGCGACCTGCCGCATCGGCTCCGGAGCGGAGGTCGGCCTCCCCGCGCCGTCGCACGTGGTGGGGTGCCCCCGCGCCGTGCCGGACGGTGCACCCCACCACGCCGTCGCGCGGTCACGCCGCGGCGAACGCCTCGCGGAGGATGTCGATCCCCTCGTTCAGCAACTCCTCGCCGATGACAAGCGGAGGCAGGAAGCGCAGCACGTTCCCGTACGTGCCGCACGTCAGCACCAGCAGACCGGCCTGGTGGCACCGCCGTGCGACGGCGGCGGTCAGCTCGGCGTCCGGCTCCTTGCTGCCGGGGCGCACCAGCTCGACCGCGAGCATCGCGCCGCGCCCCCTCACCTCACCGATCGCCGGGAACTCCTCCGCCAGCTGCAGCAGCCGCGGCTTCATGACCTCCTCGATCCGGCGGGCGCGAGCCGCGAGATCCAGCTCCCGCATCGTCTCGATGGCGCCCAGCGCGGCGGCGCAGGCCACCGGGTTGCCGCCGTAGGTGCCGCCGAGGCCGCCGGTGTGGGCCGAGTCCATGATCTCCGCGCGGCCGGTGACCGCTGCGAGCGGCATGCCGCCCGCGATGCCCTTGGCGGTCGTGATCAGGTCCGGGACCACGCCCTCGTCGTCGCACGCGAACCACTGCCCCGTGCGGCAGAAGCCGCTCTGGATCTCGTCCGCCACGAAGACGATGCCGTTCTCGCGGGCGAACTCGGCGATTCGAGGGAGGAAGCCGCGCGCCGGCTCGATGAAACCGCCCTCGCCCAGCAGGGGCTCGATGATGACGGCCGCCGTGTTCTCCGCGCCGATCTGCTTGGTGATGTGGTCGATGACCTGGTCGGCCGCCTCCTGCGCGCAGTTCTCGGCCCCGGTGAGCCAGCGGTAGGGATAGGCGACGGGTACCCGGTAGATCTCCGGCGCGAACGGGCCGAACCCGTGCTTGTACGGCATGTTCTTCGCCGTCAGCGCCATCGTGAGGTTGGTCCTGCCGTGGTACCCGTGCTCGAAGACGACGATCGCCTGCCGCCCCGTGTGGGTCCGGGCGATCTTCACGGCGTTCTCGACCGCCTCCGCGCCCGAGTTGAAGAGGGCCGACTTCTTGGCGTGGTCGCCCGGAGTGACGGCTGCGAGTTCCTCGCAGACCGCGACGTACCCCTCGTACGGCGTGACCATCGCGCAGGTGTGCGTGAAGCGGTGCAGCTGCTCCGTGGCCCGGCGCACCACCGCTTCGGCGCTGTTGCCGACCGAGGTGACGGCGATGCCCGAACCGAAGTCGATCAGCCGGTTGCCGTCCACGTCCTCGATCACCGCACCGCCGGCGCGCTCGACGAACACGGGCAGGACGGCCCCCACGCCGTCCGCGACGGCGGCCTGCTTCCGCGCCATCAGCTCGCGGGACTTCGGACCGGGGATTTCGGTGACGACGCGGCGCTCCTGGGTCAGCGCCGGCCCTCCGGACAGATCCTGGGTGATGCTCATCGGAAGCGCTCCTCCGGACGTGATGGCGTCGGACGCCTCGGTGCCGGGACGGGGTCGCGAGCACCACGGTCCGGCGTCCGTGCTTGCACTTCGCAGGCTAGGGCCATCGGGGCATTGTCGACATGCACCGCCACGGCACAGTCCCCCGCATGTCTTGGCCGCGGCGTAGCACGGGCGGCTGCGCGCTGCTGCGGTCACCCCGCCGCGCGGGGCGCGTGAGTCGGACCGTGCAAGGGGGGACGCGCTCCGTGGCGCGCGGTGTGGCGCTGGCTCGCAGGGCGCGCCCCACCGCACGCCGCGGGGCGTGAACAGGCCGAGCGCCCGACCTGGCGACCTCGGTGACGCGACGCCGCACGGCGGAGACCGGGGTGGGTCGGCCGGGCCGCCGCCGGCCCCGTGCGCCACGGGGCGACACCGTCGGCGCCGCTCGCCCGGTCCGCGGGAGGGGCGGCTGGGCCCCATGCGCCGTCAGGGGGCAGGGTGCGTGCTGCCCGCGCGGGGCGTTGCTCGGGGCCGGCAACCGCTCCACATGTGAGGGCAGTTGAAGGTGCGGCGACACCCTCCCCCGCGTGTGCCGGGCCTCTAGGGTGGGGACCAGCACAGTGACGGGTGGCCGTGCCCTCCGGCCGTCCGGGATCGGCGGAGGCGATGACGACCGACGGCGCGCGGCGCGGACCGCACGACAGTCCCAGCACCCTGCCCACGGACCGCGGCGCCCCGCCCGCGCACCGGATGCCGCCACCGCCGCCGCCGGCCGCTGCGCCGACGCTCGCGGGATGGCTCCACGCGCCACGGCCGGCGACGTCTCCGGGGATCTGGCGGTTCGGACACACGCCCCGCCCCGTGCAGGACGCCGAACCTCTCGGCGACCGCGAACTGCACGGTGGCGCGCTGCTCGCCCTGCTCGGCGGCCTCCTGGTCTGGTCCCTGTGCTGGAACGGCTACATCCGGATCTGGCTCTGGCCGCTGGAGTGGGTGACCACCGACGGATGGAGCGGCACCCGCACCTATGCCTCCCTCACCTACCTCTACTACGTGCTCTTCGGCGCGCTGCTGGCCTACCTCTTCGGGCGGCTGGGCAACTGGGCGCGCGTCTGGCGGCGGCACCGGTCCACGGCGCTCCGGCTGCTCCGGGCCGCTCCGGACGCCCCTCCGTTGCCGCGCAGCGTCACCGCGCGCGCCGGTGCGGCTCTCGTGCTCGGGGCCTGGGCCTGGGGACTGAGTTTCGGGGGTGTCTGGCAGTTCTGGCTCGAGCCGCTGTACGCCCTGGTCCCCGACGGATGGTGGGAGACCGGCGACTCCACCGCCTACGTGGTCGCCTACAACGTGCACTACCTGCTATGGACGGCACTGCTTCTCGGGGCAGCCGCGGTGGCGGGTGACTGGCACGGTGCTCTGCGCCGGCTGCGCGCCGGTGCCGTCGTCGCCGCGGGAGCCGACGCCGAGGACCTCGCGCGCTGGCAGCAGCTGCGGGACGGCGGTGCCGACGAGGCGGCGGACCACCTCACCGCCGAACTGTACGCAGGATCGCTGAGCGACCTGGACTACGTCCGCATCGACAACGCCTGGCAGGCCGTGCGCGCCCGGCCCACCGAACTGGCTGCCTTCACCGGCACGGTCCTGCAGCACGGGCCCGGCGCGTTCACCCACCCGTCGGGTGCTCGCGATCTGACCGTCCGCACCGCGCGGCACGACCTCCTCACCCGGCAGGTGTTCATCGGAGAGGCGCTGGACGACGACCGCAATCCCTACTCGCACCGCGCCGTGGGCGTCGCGCTCGATCCCGCGGTCCTCGGTACCTCCCTCCTCGCGGTCGGGCCCCCGGGCTCCGGCAAGACGGGCCGCGTGGTGCGCCCGGTGACGGAGTCGCTGTGCCTGCAGGCGCTCGCCGGCCGTGCCGCCGTCGTCGCCGTGGGAGGTACGTCGGCCGCCCTCGGTCCGGACGACGCCTTCGATGTCGTCGTCCGCGTCGGCGGCCCCGCCGGCGGTCACCGGCTCGACCTCTACGGGGGCATCGAGGACACCGACGAGGCGGCGACCCTGCTGGCCGAGGTCCTCACCGCCGGGACCCGCGCCGACGCCGGCGAGGCCGCCGCCGTCCTCGCGCAGCTCGTCGGCCCCTATCGGTCCGCGTACGGCGGACTTCCCGACGTCCCCGAACTCCGGGCGCTGCTCGACGGCGCCCCCGGGCTCATGACGAGCCTCGGGGAGGACCTCGAGCACGCCGGCGCCTGGGACCAGCTGCGGGAACTGGCAGCCCGGGCCCGCCAGGCCGAGCGGCCCGACGACGTCGGGCGGCTCCTGGCGGACCGGCTCGCCGTGCTCGACCGTTGCGGTTTCTCCGCCGCGCCGGGCGACACCACCGGGCGGCGGGTGCGCCCGTTCTCGCTCGCTGCCGCCCTGGAGCACCCGCTCCGCGTCCGGGTCGACCTGCCCGCGGCGGGCCACGCCGAAGCAGCCCGGATCATCAGCCGCCTGCTCCTCGCCCAGTTCACCGCAGCGGCCACCGCCCGCCGGGACCGCTCGCTCTTCGCCTGTCTCGTCATCGACGACGCCACCGCGGCCTTCACCGCGGCGACGGTGCGTGGTCTGACCCACCTCCGGCCGGCCAACGCCGGGGCGGTGCTGTCGCTGCGCACCCTGGACGAGGTGCCGGAGCGGCTCCGTGCGGGGCTGCTCGGCGCTGTGGGGTGCCGCATGGCGCTCTCCGGTATCACCACCTGGGACGGCGAGCAGTTCGCGCGTGCCTGGGGCACGGAGTGGACCGAGGACCGCGACGTCAGCAGCTCACCGGACCGGCACGGCGGGGTGCTGCGCCGCGGGGTCCGCGGGGTGCGGAAGCTCTTCACGGGGCGGGCCGCGACGACCGAGACCGTGACGGTCCGACGCGTCGAGCGGGAACGGTGGTCCGCCTCCGAGCTGGCCCACCGCCTCCCCCCTCGGCACGCCGTGTTGTCCCTCAGCACGGTTGCCGGAGAGACGGGCCCGCCGGTCCTGGTGCGGCTCGGGTCCTGACGGTGCATGCGCCCCGGGGCGCACGGAGCGTGCCCCGGGCGCTTTCCCCCCCGCGCCGTGAACCGACTTGCTGCGCGTCGCCGACCGACGCCCGCCGGCTGTCCGGGGAAGCCCGCCCGCGGCGCGGGCGGCGGGCAGCGGATGCGGCGCCGGCACCGACACGGCTCCCGAGCTCGCCCCGCAGCCACGGCGTTCGCCCGCGCCACTCGGCATCGGGGCCGCCTGCCGGCCACCGACCCGTGGTCGGAGCGCCCCGGCGCCGCCCAGCCCCGCGCGCCGCAGGACGCAGCCGGTCGGGCCGCTGACCCGGCCGACTCCCGCCGTTCCGGGCCGCCCCGTGCGCGGTAACGTGAGGAACGCGCGTACCGCGCGCGCGTGCGCTCGTCCACGGTGCGCCTCCGTCTCGGCCACGCAAGGGTCAGCCATGTATCCGACGCTCGCCTCCCTGGTCCAGCACCCGGCACTGAAACTGGCCGTGCTCGCCGCTGAGGACCACCTCGACGCGGAGGTCCGCTGGGCGCACGCCAGTGAGCTCGACGACCCTGCCCCGTTCCTCGACGGGGGCGAACTCCTGCTCACCACCGCGCTGAAGCTCGAGGTCGACGACCCCGCTGCCATGGACGCCTATGTGGCGCGCCTGCGCGATGCCGGAGTCGTGGGACTCGGCTTCGGCGTCGGCGTGCACCACCCGGAGATCCCCACGGCGCTGCTGGATGCCTGCTCGCGTGCCGGGTTGCCGCTCCTGGAGGTGGAGCGGCGCATCCCTTTCATCGCGATCGCCAAAGCCGTCTCGGCCGCAATCACCACCGAGGAGTACAAGGCGGTGGCGGCGGGCTTCGCCGCGCAGCGGGAGCTCACCCGGGCCGCGCTCAGTCCTGCCGGCACCCACGGACTGCTGGAGCGGCTGGCGGCGCAGGTCGACGGCTGGGCTGCGCTCTACGACCTCTCCGGCGCCGTCACCCACGCCGTGCCCACCTGGGCCGAACGCCGCGCGGCCACGCTCGCGGAGGACGTGCGCAGGCTGCGGGACCGGCCCGGCCCCGCCACCGTGGTGGTCGGCTGCACGCCGGACGGCGCCGACGAGGCCCATGCCGACGACCGCGTCGAACTGCAGTCGGTCGGAACCGGCGCTGTGCCGCGCGCCGTGCTGGCCATCGGGACGGCCGCACCTCCCGACACCGTCGCCCGCTACGCGGTGCAGTCCGCCGTCACCGTCCTCACGCTGCTCACGGAGCGCTCCAAGGCGTTCGAGGAGGCGGAACGGCGCCTCGGTTCCGCGGTGCTGCACCTGCTGCTCAGCGGCGAGCCGGAGCACGCCCGGGCGGTCGGGGGCCAGGTGTACGGCGCGCTGCTCGACGCGCCGCTGCGGGTGCTGGTCGCGGAGACGGGGGACCGCTACGTCTCCGCGTTCGCCACGGCGGCCGAGGCGGCCGCCGCACGTGCCGCCGAGCCGCTGCTCCTGGTGCCGGACGGTGCGCAGACCGTCCTGCTGGTCGTGGAGGGCGGCGGTGTCCTCGAGGCGGCGCAGTCGTACGCCCGGCGCGCCGGGGCACAGCCGAGCGGCGAGGTCGCGGTGGTGATCGGGGCCTCCGGTCCGGCCGGCCCCACCTCCGTGGACACCGCCTACCAGCAGGCGCGGCAGGCGCTGCTCGTCGCGCGGCGCCGCGGCAGACCCTACGTGGAGCACGACGACGTGGCGGCGGGCTCCGTGCTGCCGCTCCTCGCCGACGACGCGGTGCGCGCCTTCGCGGACGGCATGCTGCGGCCGTTGCGTGACCACGATGCGCACGGACGCGGCGACCTGGTCGCCTCACTCCGTGCGTGGCTCTCCCGGCATGGGCAGTGGGACGCCGCCGCCGCCGACCTGGGGGTCCACCGCCACACCCTGCGCTACCGCATGAGGCGGGTCGAAGAGATCCTGGAACGCTCGCTCGACGACCCGGACGCACGCATGGAGCTCTGGCTCGCGCTCAAGGCGACCGATCCGGCCACCCGCAACCCCTGAGCCGCCGGACGCCGCGGCTCTGTCGGTGCGCCGACCAAGCGCCCCGCACCGCCCCTGCGTCGCGCCCGCCCGCCCGACTGCACCGCGCACCGCCACGCGCACCCGGCGCCCGTTCCGCCCCGGCGGCGTCGCACGGGGCGGCTCAGGGCCCGCCCCGTGCGCCACAACCCGGCCGCGGTGGCGCACCACCGTCGCCGCCGCCGCGGCCGCGTGGGGCGCGGTGGCGTGGGGCGCGCGGCGCCGACCTGCCCGCCCCACCGTGCACCGAAGCGGCGCGACACGCCGCAGGACTGCGCCGCCCCGGACAAGAGCGTGCGGCGCCCCGCGCCCCTACCGTGGGCAGAGCAGCCCCCGCAACATCCACACACTCGGAAGGGCCGGTCCCGCGATGACCTCAGCGAACACCCCGCACGCGTTCTGGCTCGCCGGTCGGGAGGCGACCGGCGACCGGACACTCGACGTCACCTCGCCCTGGGACGGCCGCACCGTCGCCCGGGTCAGCGTCCCCACCGCCGCCCAGACCGAGGAAGCGGTCGCCGCGGCGACCGCCGTGGGCGCGGAGTTCGCGGCCACTCCCGCCCATGTCCGGGCCGCAGCCCTCGACCACGTCGGCGCGCGGCTCACCGAGCGTGCCGAGGAGATCGCGCAGCTCATCTCCGCGGAGAACGGCAAGCCCCTGAAGTGGGCACGGGGCGAGGTGGGCCGCTGCCGCTCCGTCTTCCGCTGGGCCGCCGACGAGGCGCGTCGGTTCAACAGCGGCACGGCACAGCGACTGGACACCGACGCCGGCGGCGAGGGTCGGCTCGCCCTCACCCGCCGGGTTCCGCGCGGCCCCGTCCTCGGCATCGCGCCGTTCAACTTCCCGCTCAACCTCTGCGCTCACAAGGTGGCACCGGCGATCGCCGTCGGGGCGCCGATCATCCTCAAGCCGGCCCCCGCGACGCCGCTCTCCGCGCTGCTCCTCGGAGAACTGCTCGCCGAGACGGAGTTGCCCGCCGGCTCATGGAGCGTCCTCACCGTCCCGAACGACGAGATGCCGTCCCTGGTGCAGGACGAGCGGCTGCCGATCATCTCGTTCACGGGGTCCGCCCCTGTCGGCTGGTCCATTCTGGACAGCGTCCCGCGCAAGCGCGTCACCCTCGAACTGGGCGGCAACGGGGCAGCGCTGGTGCTGGGCGACTACGCCACGGACGAGGACCTCGACCACGCCGCCCAGCGCATCGCGGCCTTCTCCAACTACCAGGGCGGTCAGTCCTGCATCTCCGTGCAGCGCGCCGTCGTCGACACCTCCGTCTACGACCGGTTCCTGCCCCGCCTCCTGGCGGCGGTCAACGCCCAGGTCACCGGTGACCCGAGCGACCCGGCGACGGACGTGGGCCCTCTCGTGAGCGAGGACGCCGCCCGGCGGGTCGAGGCCTGGGTGGACGAGGCCGCCGCGGCGGGCGCCAAGATCCTGGCCGGTGGTACACGGGACGGGGCGAGCTACGCGCCCACCGTGCTGGAGAACGTGCCGCCGGACACGCGGCTGGGCTGCGAGGAGGTCTTCGGCCCGGTCATGTCGGTGATCCGTGCGGACGACGAGGAGCACGCCTACGCGATCGCCAACGACTCGGTCTACGGGCTGCAGGCGGGGGTCTTCACCCGGGACGTGCAGGCCGCCTTCCGCGCCCACCGCGCCCTCGAGGTGGGCGGTGTGATCATCGGTGACGTGCCGTCCTACCGGGCGGACCAGATGCCGTACGGCGGCGTCAAGCAGTCCGGTGTCGGCCGGGAGGGCGTCCAGTTCGCGATGGAGGACTACACCTATGAGCGCGTCATGGTGCTGACCGGACTGGAGCTGTAGCGGGGACCGGGGCGGCGGGGCCTGCCCTGCCGCCCCGTGCGGGAGGGGGCCGCCCTCCCGTCCCGACCTGAGGCCGGCTCCGGGGGTCCGGGCGGGAGAGGCTCCGGGCCCGGACACAATGGGGGCATGACTGCATCCGCCGCGCCCGTCGCGGATCCGCACCTGCGTTTCGCTCCGCCCACCGAGGGACCCCGAGAGATCGTGATCCTCGGCTCCACCGGTTCCATCGGCACCCAGGCCGTCGATGTCGTGCTGCGCAACCCGGACCGATTCCGGGTGACCGCGCTGTCGGCTGCCGGCGGGCGCGTCGGCCTGCTCGCGGAACAGGCCCACCTGCTGGGTGTGACCGCCGTCGGCGTCGCCGACCCCTCGCGGACGGAGGAGCTGCGGGCCGCGCTGCGGGAGCGCTACGGTGCGGCCTCGGCGCTCCCCGAGATCGTGGCGGGCCCCGATGCGGCGACCCAGCTCGCGGGGACGCCGTGCCACACGGTGCTCAACGGCATCACCGGTTCGATCGGACTCGCCCCCACGATCGCCGCGCTCTCGGCGGGCAGCGTGCTGGCGCTGGCCAACAAGGAGTCGCTGATCGTGGGCGGGCCGCTGGTCACCGCGCTGGCGGCGCCCGGCCAGATCGTCCCGGTCGACTCCGAGCACTCGGCGCTCTTCCAGGCGCTGCTCGGTGGGGTGCGCCGGGACGTCTCGCGTCTCGTGGTGACCGCCAGCGGGGGGCCCTTCCGGGGGCGGACCCGCGCGCAGTTGGCGGAGGTCACGCCCGAGGAGGCGCTGGCCCACCCGACGTGGAGCATGGGGCCGGTGATCACCATCAACTCCGCGACCCTCGTCAACAAGGGGCTGGAGGTGATCGAGGCCCACCTGCTGTACGCGATTCCCTTCGAGCGCATCGAGGTCGTGGTACACCCGCAGTCGTATGTGCATTCGATGGTCGAGTTCACTGACGGGTCGACCCTCGCGCAGGCCGGGCCGCCCGACATGCGGGGCCCGATCGCCCTCGGTATCGGCTGGCCGGACCGGGTGCCCGGCGCCGCGCCGCCGTGCGACTGGACCCGTGCCCACAGCTGGGAGTTCTTCCCCCTGGACACCGAGGCGTTCCCGGCGGTGCCCCTCGCCTGCCATGTGGGTAGTCTCGGCGGCGTCGCCCCAGCCGTCTACAACGCGGCCAACGAGGAGTGCGTCGCGGCCTTCCTCGCCGGCAGGCTGCCGTTCACCGGCATCGTCGACACCGTCGCGCGCGTCGTGGAGGAGCAGGGGAGCGACGCTGCCGGAACTTCGCTGACCGTCCCGGACGTACTGGAGGCGGAGACCCGCGCACGGCACCGTGCGCGGGAGCTGACCGGCACCGCCGGCACAGCGGGTGCCGTCGGCGGCGGCGCGTCGGGCGCCGTGCGCAAGGGCTAGAGGGAGACCCGTGACCACCTTGATGTTCATCCTCGGGATCGTCATCTTCGTTCTCGGGCTGCTCTTCTCGATCGCCTGGCACGAGTTGGGCCATCTCAGCACCGCGAAGATGTTCGGCATCCGCGTGCCGCAGTACATGGTCGGGTTCGGCCCGACGCTGTGGTCGCGACGGAAGGGCGAGACCGAGTACGGGATCAAGGCGATCCCCCTGGGCGGGTACATCCGCATGATCGGGATGTTCCCCCCGGGGGACGACGGGCGGGTGCGGCAGCGTTCCACCTCGCCCTTCCGCGGCATGATCGAGGATGCCCGCGCGGCCGCCTACGAGGAGCTGCAGCCGGGGGACGAGAAGCGGCTGTTCTACACGCGCAAGCCCTGGAAGCGCATCATCGTGATGTTCGCGGGGCCTGCCATGAACCTGATCCTCGCGGTGGGGATCTTCCTCGGCGTGCTCATGGCGTTCGGCATCCCCACCTCGACCACGACCGTCGCCACCGTCCAGGAGTGCGTGGTCGCACAGAGCGAGGAGCGCGACGAGTGCCGTGCGGGGGACCCGGCGGCCCCGGCCAACGAGGCGGGGATGCTTCCGGGGGACACGATCCTGGAGTTCAACGGCGAGCCGGTGACGGACTGGGGGACACTTCAGCAGGACATCCGGGCCACCGTCGGTCCCGCTGACATCACGGTGGAGCGCGACGGTGCCCCGCTGGACCTCCGGGTGAACCTCATCGAGAACCAGGTCGCCAAGCTCGACGGGAACGGCGAGTGGGTCGAGGGCGAGTACGTCACCACCGGCTTCCTCGGGATCTCCCCCGCCTCCGGCATCGTCAAGCAGGACTTCCCGGAAGCCGTGGACCGCATGGGCGACATCATGGTCACCGGCTTCGAGGCGTTGCTGGCCGTCCCGTCGAAGGTCCCGGGGTTGTGGGACGCCGCATGGGGCGTCGGTGAGCGTGACCAGGACTCCCCGATGGGCGTGGTCGGAGCGGCCAGGGTCGGGGGCGAGATCTTCACCCTCGACATCCCCGCGAGCCAGCAGGTGGCGACAGCGCTCTTCCTCGTCGCGGGATTCAACCTCTCACTCTTCCTGTTCAACATGCTGCCGCTGCTGCCGCTGGACGGCGGCCACATCGCGGGCGCCGGCTGGGAGTCCGCCCGCCGCAAGGGCGCCAAGCTGCTGCGCAGGCCCGACCCCGGGCCGTTCGACGTGGCGCGGATGATGCCGGTCGCCTATGTCGTCGCCGCGGTGTTCATCTGTTTCACGCTGTTGGTACTCGCCGCAGATATCGTCACACCGGTCCGATTGGCGGGCTAGCGCTGTCGGTGCCGTAGTCTCGTTGTCCGGAGCCCGGCCGAACCGGGGACCTAAGAGCCATACCGTGGGGTTGCACAGACCGATGACTGCCATTTCGCTCGGAATGCCGTCCGTACCGCTGAAGCTCGCCGAGCGGAGGGTCAGCCGCAAGCTGCAGGTCGGCACGGTGGCCGTCGGCGGCGACGCCCCGGTCTCCGTCCAGTCGATGACGACGACCCGCACCTCGGACATCGGTGCGACCCTGCAGCAGATCGCCGAACTGACCGCCTCGGGCTGCCAGATCGTGCGGGTCGCGTGCCCCACGCAGGACGACGCGGACGCGCTCCCCGTCATCGCACGCAAGTCGCAGATTCCGGTCATCGCCGACATCCACTTCCAGCCGAAGTACGTCTTCGCCGCGATCGACGCGGGCTGCGCGGCGGTGCGGGTCAACCCCGGCAACATCAAGCAGTTCGACGACCGCGTCAAGGACATCGCCAAGGCCGCTTCCGACGCCGGCACCCCGATCCGCATCGGCGTCAACGCCGGCTCGCTGGACCGCCGGCTGCTCGCCAAGTACGGCAGGGCGACCCCCGAGGCGCTCGTGGAGTCGGCTCTCTGGGAGTGCTCGCTCTTCGAGGAGCACGGCTTCCGCGACATCAAGATCTCGGTCAAGCACAACGACCCCGTCGTCATGGTCAACGCCTACCGGCAGCTGGCCGCGCAGTGCGACTACCCGCTGCACCTCGGCGTGACCGAGGCCGGCCCGGCCTTCCAGGGGACCATCAAGTCCGCCGTCGCCTTCGGCGCGCTCCTCTCCGAGGGCATCGGCGACACCATCCGCGTCTCGCTCTCCGCCCCGCCGGCGGAGGAGATCAAGGTGGGCAACCAGATCCTGGAGTCCCTCGGGCTGCGCGAGCGCGGCCTGGAGATCGTCTCCTGCCCGTCGTGCGGGCGTGCGCAGGTCGACGTCTACAAGCTCGCCGAGGAGGTCACCGCCGGTCTCACCGGCATGGACGTCCCGCTGCGGGTCGCGGTGATGGGCTGTGTCGTCAACGGCCCCGGCGAGGCCCGCGAGGCGGACCTCGGCGTCGCCTCCGGCAACGGCAAGGGGCAGATCTTCGTCAAGGGCGAGGTCATCAAGACCGTGCCCGAGTCCAAGATCGTGGAGACGCTGATCGAGGAGGCGATGAAGATCGCCGAGCAGATGGAGAAGGACGGCGTCGCCTCGGGCGAGCCGCAGATCGCCGTAGCGGGCTGACCCGACGCCGCGAACTCCCGCCCGCGGCGGCCGGTTCTCGGTACCGGGTGAGGTACCCCGCGAAGTGGCCACGGCATGGGGCGCGTCTCTTTAGGGGCGCGCCCCTCGTCATGCGTGGGCGCCCTGCGCCGCGCTCCGGGGCGCACCGTCCCTGTCGTCGTCCGGGGCCCGCGGCGTACGACCGCTCCCGTCCTGCCCCCAGAGGCGGTCGCTCCGCCACAGGGCGACCGCCCCCGCGCGCTGCGAGGCGGCGCGGGTGCCCCCGCCGTCGCGGCCGCCCGGGCAGCCGGGGGCGTCCTGGCCCCGGGGCGCCGCCCCCGAGAGGCGGAGCTCCTGCCCGGCGGCTCCCCAGGGGGCGGCAGGGCTCCGTGCGGCTCCCACGGGCCGGCTCCGCGCGGCTTGGCCGGGTGACGACCTCCGCACCGTCGACACGGGTACAGTGCCGTGCACGGCTCCGTGCTGCGGCCCATCACCCCCACCTCCGACCGGCAAGGCATCGAACCCGTGCTGACGACCCCCGCTGTCCGTCTTCTGGACTCCCGAGAGCTGACCGCCGTTCTGGAGGTCCTGGCCCGCGACCCCGTGGCGAACGCGTTCGTGACCGCCCGGGTGCTGGACTCGCGGCTCGATCCGCGACGACTCGGTGGCGAGATGTGGGGCTGGTACCACCGGGGCGAGCTGGTGTCGCTGTGCTTCGCGGGGGCAAACCTCGTCCCTGTGGGGGCCGGCCCCGCGGCGCTGCGGGCCTTCGCCGAACGGGCCCTGGCCCAGGGCAGGCGCTGCTCCTCCATCGTCGGCCCGGCCGACCAGGTGAGGGAGCTGTGGACGTACCTGGAACGCGCCTGGGGCCCGGCCCGCCTGATCCGGGCCAGCCAGCCGCTCATGGTGATCGAGCGCCCGCCGCCCGGCATCGCCGCGGACCCTCGGGTGCGCCGGGTGCGGCGGAGTGAGATGGAGCTGGTCATGCCCGCCTGCGTCGCCATGTTCACCGAGGAGGTGGGGGTCTCCCCGCTCTCCGCGGTCGACGGCGGTCTGGCGTACCAGTCCCGCGTCGCCGAGACCGTGGGGGAGGGGCGCTGCTTCGCACGCGTGGAGGACGGCCGCGTGGTCTTCAAGGCCGAGATCGGGGCGGTGACCCCGTCCGTGTGTCAACTGCAGGGTGTGTGGACCGCCCCGGACCGGCGGGGCCGCGGCCTGGCGACCGCGGGGCTGGCCCAGGTGATCCACCACGCGCTGGAGGAGGCCGCCCCGGTGGTCAGCCTGTACGTCAACGACTTCAACGAGCCTGCGCTCGCCACCTACCGGCGGCTCGGCTTCCGCGAGGTCGGGGCGCTCCGCAGCATCATGTTCTGAGCTCCTGCCCCTGCCCCAGTGCCCGCCCCTGCCGGTCGGCGTCCGCACCACGGGGCGGTACCGCACGGGGCGGCGGCGCTGAGTGGCCGGTCGGTCCCCGGCGCCGCCGCGGCTGCCCCGGGGACCGCGCTCGCCCCGTGCCGGCCGACGCTGCCCGGGGCGCCCCGGGCGGGCAGATCGCAGGCGCGGCCCCGCCCCACTCGACGCGACCCGCGTGCGCCCCGCGCGAGAAAACGCTCCCGCATTCCGGCAAGATCATCGCTTCCAACGGCCACGGTCCTCGCAACTCCCACAGATCGCGGGTGTTGCGAGGACCGTTAGAACCCAAGCACCATGCGGTGCCGACGGGGGCCGTCCCCGTGCACGGGGCCCGGATCAGGCCGACCCGTGCACCACGTCCCGCTTCTGCGCGAAGTGGCAGGCACTCGCGTGCCGCGAGTTCTCCCGTACCTGCAGCAGCGGCGTCTCCTCGGCGCAGACGTCCTCCGCCTTCCAGCAGCGGGTCCGGAACCGGCAGCCCGAGGGCGGGTTGGCCGGCGAGGGCACGTCGCCCTCCAGGACGATCTCGTCCCGCATCCCGCGCAGCTTGGGGTCCGGCACCGGGACGGCGGACAGCAGCGCCTGGGTGTACGGGTGCGTCGGGGCCTCGTAGATCTCCTCCGCGTTGCCGTACTCCACGACGCGGCCGAGGTACATCACCCCGAGCTTGTCCGCGATGTGCCGGACGACGGAGAGGTCGTGCGCGATGAACAGGTAGGACAGGCCGAGCTCGTCCTGCAGCTTCTCCAGGAGGTTGATGACCTGCGCCTGGATGGAGACGTCCAGCGCCGACACCGGCTCGTCGCAGAGCAGCACCTCGGGCTCGAGCGCCAGCGCGCGGGCGATGCCGATGCGCTGCCGCTGCCCCCCGGAGAACTGGTGCGGGTAGCGGTTGATGTGGTCGGGGTTGAGGCCGACCAGATCGAGCAGCTCCTGCACCCGCTGACGACGGCCCTGGCGGGGCACGACGTCGGTGTGGATCTCGAAAGGCTCGCCGATCAGGTCGCCCACCGTCATACGCGGGTTGAGCGAGGTGTACGGGTCCTGGAACACCATCTGGATGTTCCGGCGCGCGGCGAGCAGGTCGCCGCCCCGCAGCTCGGTCAGGTCCTGGCCGCGCACCTTGATCGTGCCGGAGGTGGGGCGCTCCAGGCCGATCAGGAGCTTCGCCAGGGTCGACTTGCCGCAGCCCGACTCACCGACGATGCCGAGCGTCTCGCCCCGGCGGAGGTCGAGATTGATGCCGTCCACCGCCTGGACCGCGCCGACCTTGCGGCGCAGCACGATGCCCTGGGTGATGGGGAAGTGCTTGACGAGGTCGCGCACCTCCAGCACGTTCTCGCCCTTGTCCAGGACGGGAGGAGCGACCGGCTCGGACGCACGGGGCGTTTCGGTCACGGTGGCTCCGGCGGCCGGCGTGCCGGCCCCGTCCCCGGCGGTGGCCTCGGTGGCCGCGCCGTCCGGGGCGGGGGAGGCCGCCCCGGTGTCCTTGCCCGTGGCGTCACCGGTGCCGTCCGGGACGACCGCGGCGTCGACGGGCGGGTTCTCCTCGCGCGGCGTGTCCTTCGCCGACTTCTTGCTCATGCGGGGTGCACCTCGTCCCAGTAGTGGCAGCGGCTGATCCGGTCGGCGGCCACGTCGAACGCCGGGGGCGCCTCCTGGCCGCACTTCTCACGCGCCATGTAGCAGCGGGGCGCGAAAGAGCACCCGGGCGGCATGGCGGTGAGCGTGGGCGGCAGCCCCTTGATGACGCTGAGCTCCTGGCCCCGCAGGTCGACGCGCGGGATCGACTCCAGCAGCGACTTGGTGTACGGGTGAGCCGGCGCGTCGTAGATCTCGGAGACCGGCGCCTGCTCCACGACGCGGCCGGCGTACATCACGGAGATGTCGTCGGCGACGTCGGCGACCACGCCCATGTCGTGCGTGATCAGCAGGAGCCCCATGGAGCGCTCCTGCTGGAGTTCGGCGAGGAGCTTCATGATCTGCGCCTGGACCGTCACGTCCAGCGCCGTCGTGGGCTCGTCCGCGATCAGGATCTCCGGGTCGAGCGCCAGCGCCATGGCGATCATGACGCGCTGGCGCATGCCGCCGGAGAACTGGTGCGGGTAGTCGTCGACGCGCTGCGCGGCCCCGGGGATCCGGACCAGGTCGAGCAGCTCGATGGCCTTCGTCCGGGCGTCCTTGCGGGACATGCCCCGGTGGACGCGGAACATCTCGCCGAGCTGGAACCCGACGGTGAAGACGGGGTTCAGCGCGGAGAGCGCGTCCTGGAAGATCATGGCGACGGTGGAGCCGCGCATCAGCCGCCGCTGCTCGCGGTTGAGCTTCAGCATGTCCACGCCGCGGTGGCGTACCGCACCACCGGTGACGTAGCCGGGAGGGCTGTCCAGGATGCCCATGATGGCCTGGGCGGTGACGCTCTTGCCGGAGCCGGACTCGCCGAGGATCGCCCGGGTCCGTCCTGCCTCCAGCGTGAAGGTCACGCCGTTGACCGCTTTCGCGACGCCGTCGCGCGTGCGGAACTCGACCTGGAGGTTCTCGACCTCCAGCAGCGGCGCGGAGCTGTCCGCCTCGGGGCGGCCGCTCGTCGAGGGCGCCGTCTGCTTCTTCATTCTGCTGACGATCGACATGGGCACCTCAGCGGAGTTTCGGGTCGAGTGCGTCACGCAGGGCGTCGCCCATCAGGATGAACCCGAGGACCGTGGTGACGAGGAACATGCAGGGCACCAGCAGCAGATGCGGGTAGCCGCTCAGGACGTGCGACTGGCCCTGGACGATCATGACGCCCCACGAGACGGTGGGAGCCCGGAGTCCGACACCGAGGAAGGTCAGGGTCGCCTCGAGCGAGACGAACAGACCGAGCGCGATCGTCAGGACCACGATGCCGGGCGCCATGGCGTTCGGCAGGATGTGCCGGAAGATGATCCGCCGGTCGGACGCGCCCAGCGAACGGGCCGCGGCGACGTAGTCCATGTTCTTGGTGGTCATCACGGTGCCTCTGATGACACGGGTGAGCGTGATCCACGCCAACGCGATGAGGACGAAGACGATCGCCCACACCGACCGCGACTGCATCAGGGCGAGCAGCACGACCGCACCGAGCAGGAACGGCAGACCGGCGACGACGTCGACGAGCCGCGAGATCACCGTGTCGATCAGACCGCCGTAGAAGCCGGAGAGCACGCCGAAGAGCGTGCCGACGATCGCGATGCCGATGGTCGCGAAGACCGCGACCTGGATCGACGGGCCGGCGCCGTAGATGGCCTGCGCGTAGTAGTCGCAGCCGAGGTTCGAGAAGCCGAACGGGGCGTCCCAGCTGGGCTTCTGCCGTGCGCGCGCGAGGTCGCAGTCGCGGGGGTCGCCGCTGGTCCACAGCGACGGGAACAGCACCATCGAGATGACCGCGAGCACGATCAGCGACGCGATGATGAAGACCGGGTCCCGGCGCAGGTCGCGCCAGGCGTCGGACCACAGGCTGCGGGCCCGCTCGGTCGGGGCCTTGGGAACCTCGCCGAAGGCCGGGTCCGAGGTCTTTGTGGCGGCGCCGCCACCGGGGGATGACTCACTCATAGCGGATCCTCGGGTCGAGCACGGCGTAGAGCAGGTCCACGAGCAGGTTGACAACGAGATAGATCAGCACGAAGAAGGTGACCAGGGAGACGATCACCGGGGACTCGCCGACCCGGATGGCGTTGATCAACTGGAAGCCCACGCCGGGGATGTTGAAGATGGCCTCGGTCACGACGGCGCCGCTGAGCAGCACGCCGACGGAGAGGCCGAGGTCGGTGACGACCGGGATGAGGGAGTTGCGCAGGGCGTGCACGCCGATGACGCGCCGCCGCGGCATGCCCTTGGCCGTCGCCGTGCGCACGTAGTCCGCGTGCAGGTTCTCGATCAGGCTGGTGCGGGTGAGGCGGGCCGTGGTGGCCAGACCGAGGGCTCCGAGCACCACACCGGGTACCAGGAGGCTCAGCCAGGGTGAGTTCGCCTGATAACTGATGCTGAACACGGTTCCGAGCCAGTCGGGCGCCCAGGAGGCCTCACGCAGCGCGTTGGTCACCGGCACGTTGACGGTGGTCTGGATGACCTTGCCGAGGACGAAGACCGGGAAGGCGATGATGACCACGGTGGAGATCTTGACCGCGTAGTCGATGACGCCCTTGTTGCGCAGACCCGCGAAAACACCGGCGGTGATGCCGATGAGGATCTGCACGACCAGGGCGATGACCGCGAGTCGTGCCGAGAGCGGCAGGCTGTCCGCAATGATCTCGGTCACCGGGCGGCCGCGGAAGTTCGTTCCGAGGTCGCCCTGGGCGAGGCTGGTCACGCGGTTGACGAACTGCCCGAAGCAGGGGTTGCCCACTTGTTCGAGGCAGGGGTCGTCCAGGTTGTAGAGCTTCTGGACGGCCGCCAGCATGGCCTCGGAAGGACGACGGTCGCCGAACATGGCGCGCGCCGGATTTCCGTTGAGCTGGACGGCAAGGGACGAGAGGTAGTGCAGGAGAAAAAGCGCGCCGGCGAGCGTGGGTATGAATTGCAGCAGCCGACGGATGATATAGCGGCCCATCGGGACTCCTCGGATTACACCGTCTCAGGGAAAGTTCCTGACAGGCGACAGCCGACGGCCGGGTAAGGCCGTCGGCTGCCGCCCGCAGAGGGGGGTTACTTCACCTGAATGTCAGTCCAGGACGGGTTGGTCTCGTAGATGTTGTAGACAACGTTCTCGACGGTGTCGTTGTACGCGGCGGAGCTGCGACCGTAGAACAGCGGGATGGAGGGAACTTCCTCCATCAGGATCTGCTCGGCCTCGGCGTACAGGTCCTGCGCCTCCTCGAGCGTCGGGGCGGCGTCGCCCTCACGCACCAGGCGGTCGAAGTCCTCGTTGGTCCAGCCGGTGTCGGCCGAGCTGCCGTTCGTGGTGTAGAGCGGCTTGAGGTAGTACTCCTGCGACGGGTAGCTCATGATCCACGCCGAGCGGTACGGACCCTCCATCTCCTCGTCGTCACGGGCGTTCAGGTGGTCGGCCCACTCCAGCTCGTTGCGGAGCTCGAACTCGATGCCGAGGGTGTTCTGGATCTCGATGCCGACGGCCTCGACCCACTCGTCGTGCCCGGCGCCCGGGTGGAAGTGCAGCTGCAGCTTCTTGTCAGCGGGCCAGTCGACCTCGTCCCACAGCTCGTTGGCGCGGTCCGGGTCGTACTCGCAGTACTCGCAGACGCCCTCCTGGTAGCCGGGGATGACCGGAGCGATGAAGCTGTCGGCCGGCTCGAACGCACCGAGGAGCACGTTGTCGATGATCTTCTGGCGGTCGATCGCCATCGACAGCGCCTGGCGGACCTTGGGGTCGGCGAAGGTCTCGTCGTAGAGCGGGTACGCCAGGTTGGTGATCTGCGAGGTGGGCACCTCGATGAAGCGGTCCGGGAACTGGTTGCGCGCCTCGTCCCGCAGCTCCGGCGGGGTGGTGCGCAGCACGTCCAGGTTGCCGGCCTGCAGGTCGTTGTAGGCGGTCTGCGCGTCGGCGTAGATGTTGAACGTCAGCGTGTCGATGTTCGCGGAGTTCTCGCCGGCGTAGTCCTCCCAGCGCTCCAGCGGGATCTCGACGTCGTGCTCCCACGGGCCGGCCATCTTGAAGGGGCCGTTGCCGATGGGCTCGGTGTTGCACGCCTCGACGTCGTCCAGGCAGGCCTGGGCCATCGGCATGAACGCGTTGTGGCCGAGCGCGACCTCGAAGGTCGTGAAGGGGCTGTCCAGCGTCACCGTGAAGGTGAGGTCGCCGGTCTTCTCCAGGCCGGCGAGCTCGGTGACGTCGGAGCCCTCCTCCTGCATCTCGTCGTAGCCCTCAATGACATCGAAGAAGAACGAGCCGCGCTGGGCGTTGTCGCCGTAGGCGCCGTAGTTCCAGGCGCGGATGAACGCGTCGGCGTCCACCGTCTCGCCGTTGTGGAACTCCAGGCCCTCACGGATGGTGATGTCCCAGGTCTGGTTGTCCTCGGTCTCGATGGACTCGGCGACGAGGTGGACCACCTCCCCGCTGTCGATGTCGAAGTCGACGAGGCCGGAGTAGACGGCGGACACCACGGTGCCGCCCTCGGACTCGACGGTGTCCGTGGGGATCAGCGTCTGAGGGCTGTTCAGGTTGGCGCGGACCTCGCCGCCGGTGTACTCGCCCTCGGCGGCGCTTCCGCCGTTGCTCCCGCCGTTGCCGCCGTCACCGTCACCGTCGCTGCTCCCGCAGGCGGCAGCGGTGAGGATGACGGCACCCGCGAGCGCGGCCGCGCGGGTGATCGTCCTCGGTCGTCTCATCAAAAAGCTCCTTGGTGATGCGCCGGCTTCGTGTCGGCACTACGAGAGCTAACTCTGATGCCATGCATACCGATTAGAGGAAGCCCGTGCTGGGCAGAGTTATGGGTTCGAGACAGCTCCGATGCTTCCTGATGACCTCTTAGCGAAGTCTTCCGTCCGGAATCCGGAAACTAGTCCCACTGTGCATCACGAGTCACACGGGAAACATCCGCCACCTGAGCATCCGGGGTGTTCCCGGATCACATCGGACATACATCGCCAGTCCACGCGCACCCGGCGCCGTGCGACCGCTCGAAGCGTGCCGCGTCCGGGCGGGAATGGGGGTGCCGTAGCGGCCCTTCCCCGACGCCGGCGCACCGCTCGCGAGGCGCACGTCCGACGGGCGGAGCGGCTCGACTCCCGGCCGCGCCGGGACCGGACGCGGG
>NZ_JAAVJD010000330.1 GCF_012033735.1 Streptomyces lonarensis
GGCGTCCGCGGCCTCGGGGACCGCGGCACGCGGCAGGAGGGGGACGTCGGGCTCGGCGCGGCGGCGCGCGGGGGGCGGGGCCAGGGTCTCGCGCAGGGGTTCCGGGCCGGGCACGGAGACGGGGGCGTCCAGTTCGACGGGGCCGTCGACGGGGCCGTTGAGGAGGGCCGGGGGCGACGGGCGGTCCGGGAGCGGGGCGCGGTGGTCGGTGTCGTCGGCGACGGCGTCGCTCAGCAGCTCACCGGAGAGCAGCACGACCGCGGTGGTGCCGCCGTAGGGCGACGGGGCGAGGGTGACGCGGACGGCGTGGCGCCGGGCCAGCCGGGAGACCACGAAGAGTCCCAGGCGGTCGGTGTCGGAGAGTTCGAAGTCCGGGCTGTTGGCGAGGGTTTCGTTGGCCGCGGCGAGGGCCGCGGGGGTCATGCCGAGACCCCGGTCGTGGATCTCCAGGGAGAAGCCCTGCGGCACCCGCTCGCCCTGGACGTGCACGGCGGTGTGCGGCGGCGAGAACACCGTGGCGTTCTCCAGGAGTTCGGCTATGAGGTGGCTGAGGTCGGAGACGGCGTTGCCGGCCACCGACAGCCGCGGCATTCGCCGCACCTCTATCCGCTCGTACTGCTCGACCTCGGCGACGGCGCCGCGCACGACGTCCATCAGCTGGACCGGCTTGCGCCACTGCCGGGGCGGGGCGGCGCCCGAGAGGATGACGAGCCCCTCGGCGTGCCGCCGCATGCGGGTGGTCAGGTGGTCCAGGCGGAAGAGGTCGGCCAGCTCGTCGGCGTCGTCGGTACGGCGCTCCATGGTGTCGAGGAGGCTGAGCTGACGGTGGAGCAGCACCTGGTTGCGGCGGGCGAGGTTGACGAAGACGTCGGAGACCCCGCGCCGCATGTCGGCCTGCCGGACCGTGGCCTCGACCGCGGCGCGCTGCAGGGTGTTCAGCGCGCGGCCGACGTCGCCGACCTCGTCGCGTCCGTACTCCAGCTTCGGGGCCTCCGTCTCCACGTCGACCGTCTGTCCCTCGCCGAGGCGCCGCATCACCGCGGGGAGCCGGACGTCGGCGGCCTCGTGCGCCTCGCGGCGCAGCGCCCGCAGGTCGCGGACGAGGCCGCGGCCGACGCGGATGGAGACGAACACGGAGACGAGGACGGCGGCCAGTCCCGCGACGCCGGCCACCGCCGCGCGGGTCAGCACCGCCGTCGCGGCCGGGGAGACCTCGTCCTGGTAGCGGTCGGAGGCGGCGTCGGCGAGGGAGCGCAGTTCGGTGGCGGCCGCGGAGGTGACGTCCTCCCAGCGCTCGGGGCCGATGGAGTCCTCACCGTGGGAGATGAGGTTCTCCTCGGTGACGGTGAGGGTGTGGCCGAGGCCGACCTGCCAGAAGTAGTCGTGGGCCTGGCGGTCGTCCAGCGGCAGGTCGGGCAGGTAGGTGGCGAAGGCCTGGCGGCGCTCGGCGGCGCCCTCGGTCAGCCGCCGCTGCTCGGTGTCGGTGACCGTGCCCGCGACCAGTGCGCCCGCGATCAGCGCGTCGGTGCGGGAGAGGTACTCGGCGGCGTGGCCCAGCCCGGAGACCGCGCGCCCGTGGCGGTCGAGGGCCACGTTCTCCAGCAGGTGCAGGGCCGAGACGAATCGGACCCCGGGCTCGGCCAGGCCGTTGTACGCCTCCAGCGCGCCGGCGCGGGTGGTGGTGTTGGCGTCGACGTTGCCGCGGATCTGCTCCAGCCGGCCGATACCGTTGAGCAGGCTGTCCAGCCGCTGCTGCGCACCGTCGTTGAGGTCGGCCCGGGCGCCGGTGTCGGCGGCGAGGTGGAGCCGTGCCACCGCGTGGTCGGTGGTGGTGCGGGCGCTCCGGAGGTCGGCCTGGTTGCGCGGGTCCGCCAGGTAGACCATGGTCTGGCGGCGCTCCTGCTGGAGCGCGCGGACCGCGGCCTCGGCCGGCCGGCCCAGACTGTCGGAGACGGCGGAGACGGCGAGCAGTTCGCGGGCCTCCTGTGCGGTGATCGCGACCGAGAACGCCCAGAGCCCGACCAGCGCCGTGAGGGGCACCAGGAGCAGCGCGGTGATCTTCCGCCGGACGGACTTCCCCCGAAAGCGCATGACCTCCCCTAAGTCCGTGCCGAAACCGAGTCGTTGTGCCGGATCACATCCTCTCTCCCCGGGGCCGGACGGGAAACGGCGGGGGCAGGTAGATGTGCGGCGCGCCTCATCCTTACTGTTCACATGCGGGCGTGCAAGGCGTTCTACCATGGTCGCGCGTGACATTTCCGCGCATCCCGTCGTTCATCTCGCCGTGCAGGGGAGCGCAGGAGGATGGACCCCAGACCCCGTATGCCGGACCCGGTGCGTGACGCCGCGGTCCGGGCGGTGCTGTTCGTGGCGGTGACGCTGGTTCAGCTGCTCGTGCTGGTGCTCAGCGCGCTGGCCGGCTCCTGGCTGGCGGTACCGATGGTCTTCAGTACGTTGCTGAGTGTGATCCTCTCCACCTGGGGGGTGCTGGACATCTGGATCACCCGTCAGATGTGGCGCCAGCGCCACGGCGTGGTGTCGCTGCCCAACAGCGTCGCGCGGCGCCGGGCGCTGGGGCGCGAGGGCTGACCGGGGCGGCGCCGCACGCGCCGCCCCGGTTCGTGCCGGCACCGCCCGCCCCGGTTCGTGCCGGCGCCGGTTCTTCTCAGTCCCGGTCCGCTGCGGCGCCCTCCGTCGATCCCTCCGACCGGTCTGCCACCACCTGCTGAGGTGCGGCCGGTGGCCCGGCCGACGGGCCGCCGGTGTGCTGCGCGGGTACCGACGCGCGCGCCGGATGGGCCGTGAGTTCCGGGCGGGGCCGACGGTACATGCGGGTGGCGGTGATCTCGCTGTGGGTGCCGTCCTCGCCCTCGGCCGCCGCGGGCAGGCCGGGCCGCAGGTGTTCCTCGACCCGGATGTACTTCAGCCCCGCGCGCAGGTCGGCGTCGTTGCGCAACCGGATGACCAGCGGGAACTCCGCCAGCGCCGTGGTGTCGAACAGGCCCGTGGTGTAGAGCAGCTGCACCCCGAGCGCGTCGGAGACGGCGCGTTGCAGCTCCAGCAGGTAGGTGGCGTTGGCGCGGCCGATGGGGTTGTCCAGGAAGAGGGTCCCGGCGTGGCGGTGCTCGTCCCGGCCCCGGTCGTTGCTGCGCAGCGCCGCCATCGTGCAGTACAGCGCGATGGCGGCCGTCAGCAGCTGTCCGCCGGAGAAGACGTCGCCCATCTGTCCGACGGGAACGCGCTCGGCGCGCAGCACCGCGTCGGGCTTCAGGATCTCCACCGAGACGCCCCGAGGCCGGAGCGCGGCCTCGACCCCGCGCAGCAGCAGCGACATGCCGTCGCGCCGCAGGTCGGTGTTGCGGCGGACCGCGGCGCTGGTCGTCTCGTCCACGACCTCGCCCAGCCGCTCGGTGAGCGTGGCCGGGTCGGGGTCCTCGAAGCGGATGCGGACGAACTCCTGCCCGGACCACTCCCCCAGCCCCTCCGGCAGGCGGGAGAGCCGCTGCGCGGAGCGGAGGGTGGCGAGCGAGGAGTCGACCAGCCCGCGCAGCCGGGCCACGATCGACCCGCGGTTGCGTTCCAGCTGCTCCAGTTCGTCGGTGAGCACCCGCAGCCGCGGGGCGAACGCCTCGGCCCAGGCGGCGGCGTGGTCGGGGAGGGCCGCGGCGGGCAGCTCCCGGATCTGCTGCCGGGCGGGGGTCCGCACCTGTTCGTAGCGGGTGGCGTTGGCGTGCCGGACCAGCTGGTCGGAGGCCTCGCGGACGGTGGAGTCGGCGGCGGAGAGGTCCGAGGCGCACCCGCGCAGCGAGCGGCGGGCCTCGGCCGCCGCTCGGCGGGCCTCCTCAGGGCCGCCGGGGTACGGGCCGGGCTCGGCGGCCTCGTCCTCGCCGCCGGGCTCGCGCAGCAGGTCCCGCAGCTGGGCGGCGAGCTCCTCGAAGGCACCGGTGGCGTCCTGCGCGGCACGGTGGTCGTCCTGGAGATCGGCGTGGGCCTCCCGGGCGGTCTCCAGGCCCTGCCGACGGGTCTCCTCCTCCGCGCTCGCGGTGCGGAGGAGTTCGCGGGCGTGGCCGGCGTCGCGCGGCTCCAGCTCCTGCGGCAGGTCGGTGTGCTGGCCGCCGTCGGAGGGAGCGTGGCGCTCCGCCTCGCCCCGCAGCCGGCCGAGCTGCTCGCTGGCGGTGGAGGCCCGGGACTCCACGAGCTGGACCTGGGCCTCGGCGCGGGCGGCGGCGGCCTGGCGGGAGGGGCCGTCGGCGCCGTCGGTGGTCTCCAGCAGCTTGGCCGCGCGGGCCCGGACCTTGGCGCCCAGCCGGTCGAGCGCGGTCTGCGCGGCGGTGGCGTCGCCCTCGGCCCGCGCCTGCTCCGCCCGGAGGTCGGCGTCGACGCCGACCTGGTCGTAGAGGCGGGCGGCGGTGCGGTACTGCTCGCGGAGGGCGGGGAGGGCGGCCTCGGGCGGGGTGTCCTCGGCGGTGTCGTCGTCGCCCGGGTCGGTGGGCCCGCCGATCTCGGCGCGCTCGGCGCGCAGCACCCGCGCGGTGCGGCGGGCGTCGTCGGCCGTCCGCTGGGCGGTGCGCCGGTCCTCGTC
>NZ_JAAVJD010000331.1 GCF_012033735.1 Streptomyces lonarensis
GGACGACCCGTTTCGGGTCGTCCGGGCGCGGGGGTGGGCTCGGGCGCGGGATCGCCGGGTTCGCCGGCGGCCCGCCCACGACGCAGCGCTCGTCGCAGACGCCCCTGCATATCAGTCACCCTCACCCTGACCGCCTATCAGTAGTAGTGGTTGCCCGCCGCGCGACGCCGCGCGGTGAAGGCGTAGCCCACGGCACCGGCGACCGCGATGCCGCCGCCGACCGCGAGCGCGGTGGCGTAGCCGCCGCCGTCCTGGGAACCGCCGAAGCCCGCCGAGGCACCGCCGCTGGGTGTGGCGGTCACCGTGAAGGAACCGGTCTGCTGGTTGCCGTTCACGCAGGTGACGCGGATCGGGTAGCTCTGGCCGGTCCGCAGGCCCTCGCGCTTGATCTGGCCGGTGCCGACCCACTGGTTGTTGTCGTTGCGCTTGAGGTGGATCGGCTGGCGGAGCGCCTCGGAGGCGGCGCCGCCGGCGGGTTCACAGGTCGCCCGCACCGTCACCGAGGTCCCGGCAGGACCGGAGGTGGGGGAGATCGAGAGCTGGTGGTTGCCCTTGGACTGCTTGTCGTCGCTGACGCCCTCGCTGGCGGCTGCCGGGGCAGCGACAGCGCCGGCGGTGAGCAGCGCGGCCGCAGTGCCCAGGGCCAGACGGCCGATGCGTGTCTGGGGAGTTCTCATGGAACGGTGACCTCCGGGTCTTCGGTCCGTCACGACGCGGTGACGGGCTGTCAGTGCCCATGCGAGCAGTGGGTCACCGGACGCGCACGCTGAGCGCGTCCCCGGGGGTGGTGCGGGGCGACTGTTCGGGTGGTCGCAGGCCGCACCGGTCGGGTGCTGTGCCCCGCTGCCGCCCTTGCGGCGCACGGGGCGTCACCCGTCGGCGCCGGTCTGCGGACGCTTCGTCCGCGGCGGTTGCGGCGACCGGGTGAGCGCGGGACGGCAGCGCGGGTCGGGAGCGCGCCAGACCGGCCCGCCGGCCGCCGGCCGGGACGCGGCGGCGTCGGGGGTAGGGTACCCCGGCGGCCGGCGGGCCGGGGCGGGTGACGGATCACGTGCCGCCGCTGTCACCCGCCCCGGCCAGGGGCTGCCGTCCCGCCGGGCCGCGCCCGGTCACGCACGCCCCCGACGGGCCCGTGCGGTCAGACCGACGGGAGCGTCAGCCGCAGGGCGCCGGGGCGCACCTGCCAGGTGCGGCAGTGCGCGGGACCGTAGGTCACCGTGTCCGCCCGGTACCGGAACGACTGCCCGGAGACCGTGACCGACTCGGCCCGCGCCGTCACGGCCGGGTCCAGCTCGCCGTGGCGGACCACGACGGCGGCCCGCCCGTCGGCGGGCGAGACGGACACCTCCCGGACCGGCCGGTCGAGGTCGGCCAGCACCCGCCCGTCGGCCTCGACCCGGAGCCACTGCTCGGGGGCGACCGACGGCCGCCACCAGCTGCGTCGCGAGGCCGTGCGCGGCCTGGGGACGGCTGGTATGCCGAGTGCGCCGAGCACCACGCCGCCGGCGTCGTCCACCAGCAGGTCCAGCGGCCTCGTCGGCCCGTTCAGCACGGTCCGGGAGGCCTGGACCGCGTCCGAGGGCAGGCCCAGCGCGCTCGCGACCGTCACGCTGCCGGGCGGTCCGACCGGTACGAAGCCCAGCGGATGTGTCGCCAGCTCCCCCCGGTGGTGCAGGGCGCGCACCGCCCGCAGCAGCGCCCGGTCGTCGCCGACGACCACCACCCGTCCGCTCTGTATCCCGGCCATGGCCCGGGACATCTCCTGCGGGCGGTCCAGCAGGCGCACCCGCGCCCCGTCCGCCCCCGCGCTCAGCACATCGCGTGCGATACGCACCGATTCCCCGTCTGTCTGCCGGGCGATCGGGTCGATGACGATCAGCACCTGTTTGTTCGCCTCCTGGCAGCTGTGGGCCGCCGTGCGCGGACGGGTACGCCCGCGCGTTCGCGGCCACGTTCGCCTGCCGCCCACGTGTCTCGTAAACTCTCGGTGCAAGAGCCCCTGTCGCGATTGTGTCAGGGGTTTCGTCGATCCGGGGCAGCTGACCATGAGATGCCCCGCCCGGAAGGGGTGTACGCCTGTGCCCGCACTAGTGGTACTCGGTGCTCAGTGGGGTGACGAGGGCAAGGGCAAAGCGACCGACCTGCTCGGTGGTTCGGTGGACTACGTGGTCCGCTACCAAGGGGGTAACAACGCCGGTCACACGGTTGTCGTGGGCGACCAGAAGTACGCGTTGCACCTGCTGCCGTCGGGCATCCTCTCGCCGGAGTGCACCCCGGTGATCGGGGGCGGTGTCGTGGTGGACCCGAAGGTCCTCCTCGCCGAGCTGGCGGGGCTCAACGACCGCGGCATCGACACCTCCAAGCTTCTGATCAGCGGCAACGCCCATCTGATCACTCCGTACCACACCAGCCTGGACAAGGTCACCGAGCGCTTCCTCGGCAAGCGCAAGATCGGTACCACCGGGCGCGGTATCGGTCCCGCCTACGCCGACAAGATCAACCGTGTCGGCATCCGTGTGCAGGATCTGTTCGACGAGTCGATCCTGCGGCAGAAGGTTGAGGCCGCGCTCGACGTCAAGAACCAGGTGCTGGCGAAGCTCTACAACCGCCGCTCCATCGCCATCGACTCCGTGGTCGAGGAACTCCTCGGCTACGCGCCGCAGTTGGAGCCGTTCGTCGCGGACACCACGCTGCTGCTCAACAACGCGATCGACGACGGCAAGGTCGTCCTCTTCGAGGGCGGGCAGGGCACGCTGCTCGATGTCGACCACGGCACGTACCCCTTCGTGACCTCCTCGAACCCGACCGCGGGCGGCGCCTGCACGGGTGCGGGGGTCGGCCCGACGAAGATCACGCGCGTCGTCGGCATCCTGAAGGCGTACACCACCCGCGTCGGCGCCGGCCCGTTCCCGACGGAGCTGGAGGACGAGGACGGCGAGAAGCTGCGCCAGATCGGCGGCGAGTTCGGTGTCACCACCGGCCGCGACCGCCGCTGCGGCTGGTTCGACGCGGTCATCGCCCGGTACGCCACCCGCGTCAACGGCCTGACCGACTTCTTCCTCACCAAGCTGGACGTGCTCACCGGCTGGGAGCAGATCCCGGTGTGCGTCGCCTACGAGGTCGACGGCAAGCGCGTCGAGGAACTGCCCTACAGCCAGACCGACTTCCACCACGCGAAGCCGATCTACGAGTACCTGCCGGGCTGGACCGAGGACATCACCAAGGCCAAGACGCTGGAGGACCTGCCCGCCAACGCCCGCGCCTACGTGCAGGCTCTGGAGGACATGTCCGGCGCGCCGATCTCCGCCATCGGCGTGGGTCCCGGCCGCGACGAGACCATCCAGATCCGCCCGTTCATCTGATCGCGACGCCCCGGGGTGCACCCGGGGCCGCGAACGCACCGCGCCCCTCCCGGAGATGCTCCCGGAGGGGCGCCGTGCGTTGCGGCGGTGCCGGCCGGTCGGCCGCGGGGCCGCGGGCTGCCGGGTCGCCGCTCAGTCGACGCGGACGAAGTCCGCCGGGTCCTCACTGCCGTAGCTGCCCACCAGCGGTGTGATCTCTATCTGGTCGTCGTCCTCCGTCTCGATGGAGAGCGAGTTCAGGTAGACGTCCGAGCAGGCGCCCGCGTCGCTCTCGTCGATGACGCGGCTCGGGCCGGTCACCATGAGGTCGTCGTCCGGGTCGCCGGCGACCACGTCGTGCACCCAGGTGCAGGCGACATCGCCGACGGTCATCTCCCAGGTCACGGCGGGTTCGCCGACCTTCGCCCGCACGATCTCGACGCGGACCCCGATCCCCTCCCCGTAGTCCTCGTCCGGCTCCCACACCCCGACCTGCTCCGGCGGGACCGCGTGCTCGCCGCTCTCCACCGGCGCCGGCTCCAACTCGGCTGTCAGACCGTCCGGTTCGTAGGACCAGAACAGCTTGCCGTCCTCGGCGCGGAGATGCTGCTCCTGGTCGGCCACACAGCCCGAACCGAACTGCGACACCTCGTCCCGCAGCGTGACGTCGAGCGTCAACCCGTCCTCGGTGGAGGCGAGTTCGCCGTCGCTGACGCACATCACCTCCGGCAGCACCCACCACATGGAGGTGATCGTCTCGCCCTCGCGGCCGGGCCGGACCTCGACCCGCTGGCGTGCGCCGATGCTGTCGCCGTCGAGCAGCACCTCGCCCTCCCAGGCGCCGAGGTACTCCCGGGGCACGTCCCCGCCGCCCACCGCCGGGCCACGGCCCGAGTCGACCTCGTCCCCGCCGCCCTCGCTCGAACCGGCCCCCGAACCGGCACCGCTCCGTCCGTCGTCGGCGTCCTTCCCGCCGAGGTTGACGGCGATGAATCCGCCCAGTACCGCCAGCGCGGTGAGCGCGCCACCGACCACCCACGGCAGGGCGGTCCGCCCACCCCGCCGGGGTTCCGGGGCGGCGGCGCCCGGTGCGCCGAAGCCGGGCGGCGGTGTCCCCGGCGGCGGCGTGTCCGCACCGAAGTCGTTGCCGGAGCCCGCGCCGCCGCCGCCGTGTCCCGGTGCCGCGGACGCCGGCTGCGTCGTCAGCACGGGGCCGAACGCGCCGGCCG
>NZ_JAAVJD010000332.1 GCF_012033735.1 Streptomyces lonarensis
GCTCACCCTCATGACCAGGCTGATGAATAGCGACAAGCCCGGCCTCCGCCAGATCGGCGACCAGAATCCGAGCCACACCCAACGGCATCGCCAACAACGCCGAAACCTCGGCAACCGACTTCATCTCGTAGCACAGCTGGCAGATCCGCTGGTGTTCGGGCAGCTGGCCATGGAGCCGGGCGGGTTCGACGCTGGTACTGACCAACGCCTCGATGGCCAGCTGGTACCGGGGCCTGGTCCGGCCACCGGTCATCGCGTACGGACGCACCAACGGCTGCCGGGGCTCGGTGCGCGGCGGCGCCCCGTGCCCGTTCCCGGGCCGTGAGCCGCTGGGCGCCGAAGGGAAGTCGAAGTGTCCGGTCCGGCCCTGGTCGGTCCGGTCGGGGTGGTCGCCTCCGGAAGATCCGGTCGGGGGCGTCGTCACGTCTCTCTCCTCCTCCTGATGCCGTCGATGTGGCCGTTACCGCTCTCGCCGTCAAGTGTTATCGCACCTTATGGCGAGGGCGGTCAATCCGCACGGTTGTCTCCTAGTTGAGCAGACTCCCCTGGAGTTCGGCGCGAAGGTCGGGGGTGAGGACGGCGCCGGCGCGGTCGACCAGGAGCGCCATCTCGTACCCGACGAGGCCGATGTCGGCCTCGGGGTGTGCCAGCACCGCCAGGGAGGAACCGTCCGAGACGGACATGATGAAGAGGAAGCCGCGCTCCATCTCCACCACCGTCTGGTTCACCGGGCCGCCCTCGAAGATCCGGGAGGCGCCGGCCGTCAGCGAGGTCAGCCCGGAGGCCACCGCCGCCAACTGGTCGGCACGGTCACGCGGGAAACCCTCGGACATCGCCAGCAGCAGACCGTCGGCCGACACCACCACGGTGTGCGACACCCCGGGGGTGCTCTCCACGAAACTGGTGATCAACCAGTTCAGGTTCTGCGCCGCCTGACTCATCGGGCTCACATTAACGCTCCTGATCGTTTACGGGGCCGAAGCCCTCGTGGTCGTTCTCCGCGCGGTCCCTGCCGGCACCGCGTCCCTGCCTGACGCCGCGGTGGAGGTCGGTGAGGCGGCCCCGGACATCCTCGGGTGCCCGGGAGACCTGCCGACCGCCCGCCGGCGGTTCGGACCGGGCGTGCTCCACCAGATTGGCTTTCGGTACCCGCCTGGGAAGACCCGAGTCAGTGGTGTCCACGGGCTGCGCCTCGCGGCGCGGGCCACGGCCCCACTGCCGGTCGTGCGGCGCCTGGTCCGGGGTTTCCACCGGTCCCTGCATTCCCTGCCACTGCGCCTCGCCGTCGGGAAGACGTCGGGGCTCACGGCGGGGCAACCCGGCGCCGGTGGTGGGGTTTTGACCCTCCGGCACGAGCTCCGCACCGTGGAAGCCTACGCGGTGCGCGGCCCCAGGGGGAGTCGCAGGGTACGCATCCTCCCCCTCCGGCCGCCGGTCGGGGGTGGTGTTCACGTCGATCGCGGGGTTGCCCCGCCAGGGCCGCACGGCCGTATCCCGGCGCATGGCGGGGGTGTGAGGGGGCTGTGTGCCGGGAGTGTCCGTGCCGTATTCCTGGCCGGAATAGGTGCCCTGGGGGGCGCCGGTTGCGGCCGTGCCACCGGGGTGGTGCGGGGCCCCGTGGGGCGCCCCGTGGCCCTGCGGCCACGGCGCGGGGTCGGCGGGCACCGCGCGGGAGGGGCCAGGTTGCGGGACGGCGCCCGGCTGGTCCGGGTACTCGCCGGGGGCGGTGTCGTCTGCGGCTGCCGGGCGGCCTCCGACCGGGTCGACCGCGATGCGGCGTTCACCCCGTCGCAGCGACCGGCCGACGTGGTCGCCCGCCGGGGCGTCGCCGTAGCGCGAGTCGTCGAAACCGAGATCCGCGGCGGTCCGACGCGGGGCGTCGGCGTCCGGAACGGGGCGGTCGGCGACCACGCGGGAGACGGTGAACCGCTCGGGGGTGCCGTCCAGCCGGTCCTCCTGCCCCGCCCCGTGACCGCCCTGGGTGATGCTCTCCGGCAGCATCACCAGGCAGGTGGTGCCGACCTGCTCACCGGACGGGCGGAGCTGGACCCGTATGCCGTGACCGAGGGCGAGGCGGCCGACGACGAACAGCCCCATGCGTCGGGAGACGTCGAGGTCGGCGGCGGGCGGTTCGGCGAGCCGGTGGTTGATCAGGGCGAAGTCCTCGGCGGCCAGCCCCACACCGCGGTCGTGGATCTCCACCATGACGCGGCCGTCGGGCAGCCGGGTCGCGGTGACCCGGACGCGGGTGAGCGGCGAGGAGAACGAGGTGGCGTTCTCCAGCAGCTCGGCCAGCAGGTGGACCAGGTCGGTGACGACCGCACCGTGGATCTCGCCCGGGGGCACGCCCACGATGTCGATGCGGTCGTAGTGCTCCACCTCCGACGCGGCGGCCCGCACCACGTCCACCAGGGGTACGGGGCGGCTCCAGCTGCGGTCCGGCTCCCGGCCGGCCAGGACGAGGAGGTTGTCGCCGTTACGGCGCATCCGGGTGGCGAGATGGTCCAGTCGGAACAGGTGCTCCAGCTGCTCGGGGTCGGCCTCGTTGCCCTCGAGGCCGCCGATCAGTTCGAGTTGCCGTTCCACCAGCCCCTGGTTGCGACCGGCGAGGTTGGTGAAGACCGCGTTCACATTGCCGCGCAGCAACGCCTGTTCGGAGGCGAGTCTGACCGCCTCGCGGTGGACCTGGTCGAAGGCGCGTGAGACCTCGCCGATCTCGTCCCCGCCGGCGACACGGATCGGCGTGACGCGGGTGTCGACACGGCCGGGATCAGCCTGCGAGAGCTGCGCCACCACCTCGGGCAGCCGGTGCTCGGCCACGTCCAGGGCAGCGTCGCGCAACCGGGTCATGCTGCGGCTCATGCCCCGGGCCATGAGTCCGGCGACGACGAAGGCGGCGAGCAGGGCGGCGATGACGAGCGCGGAATTCGTGATCATGTCGGTGCGTGCGTCGGCTGCGACGGCGCGCGCCTCGTGCACGGCGTCCTCCACGAGCTCCCGCTCCACGTCGCGGTAGGCGTCGAAGCGCACGGTGACCGCGTCGAACCAGGCCCCCGGGGTGACTCCGGCCTCGGCGAATCCTGCGCTGTCGGTGCCCGGGTCCGCGAGGACCGCGGCCATCGTGTCGACCGGGTCGTCCTGGCCGTCGCCGTCCGCCGCCATGGCGCGGTCCAGCCGGGTGGCGTCCTCCGGGCGTGCGGCGGAGACGAACTCGTTGCGGGCTATGCGTTCCAGGTGGCGGTAGGAGCTGAGGGTGGTCTGGAGTCGGGCCCGTTCCTCGACGGACTGTTCCCCCAGGAGGATGTGGGTGCCCAGGGCCCGCTGGAGGGAGGCGGCCGCCTGCCCGAGGGAGATGGCGTAGACGGACCGCCCGTAGGAGGCGAGGTCGTCGGAGCCGAGGCCGAGCTCGTTGGCGAAGGACATCACCGGGTGCTGCACGGCGACGTACCCCAGCTCGGTCTCGGCCGCACCGCTCGTCCCGTCGCGCCAGGCAACCGACCGGAGCTCGTCGAGCCCGGCCGCGGTCTCCGCCACCTCGGCCTCGCGCCGGGCGAGGCGGTCGTCGGACGGGGCGCTCGCGAGCCGGGACTCGAACTCCGCGCGGGCCCGGTCCGTGTGGGCGCGCGAGCGTTCGACCACGGGGTCGTCCTGATCGCCTGCCAGGAGCGGCCCGGCGGTGAGGTCCCGTTCGTCCAGCAGGGCGTTGGCGTACGCGGTGGACGCGCGGACCAGTTCGGCCACGTTCTCGGCCCGTTCCGCGTCCCGCCAGGTGTCGTAGTGGGTGTGGACGCGGAGGCCGGCGAGGACGAGCGCGACGACGACCGGGATCAGGAGGATGGCGTGGAGGCGGGGCGCGACGCGCCAGTTGCGCGGGGCGAGCCGTCCGATGCCGACGGGGCTCTCCCGCTCCTCCGCGCCCCGGGCGTCCTCCTCCGGCCGGCGGCCGGGGGGTGCGGCACTCCCCCGGTCCGTGTGCGGCGTCGCCGTGCCGCCCGGGGTTGTCGCGTGGCTCCTGCGCCTCACTCGCCTCACCTCTCGGCCCGGGCCGGGTTCCGGCCGTCGTCGTATGCGGGTTTCAGGGGGATTTCAGCACGGGTGGGCGGGGTCGGCCAATCCCCGTACATCCCTGCCGTTTCACACCTTTCACTTCCCGGAAACGCTCCATAGCGCACGATCGCCGGAGGAAACGGATTGATCACCCGGCGGTGTGCAGGCACGCGAGCACCGTCGGTGGTGAATCGCAGCCGTAATCGCGCCGAACCGTTATGCGCGCGGCGGGCACACCGTGGGGAAGGACACACGCGGGCCGAGCCGGCCGGGCGATTCGTGTGGCGAAGGCAACACCGCGCGGGGCGCGGGGCGCACGCGCACGGGGCGCGAGCGCAGGACGGCGCCGACGGACGGGCGGGGGCGCGTGGCCGCCGGCGCCGGAAAGGCACCGGTACGGCGGTTACTGGGGTGAGGCACCGGACGGCGCGGTGGCACGGGGCGGAGTCACGTGGCCGCGCCGGGTGCGCACGGGGCGGGGAACAACGACGTCGGCCGCCGTCCCCTGGGGACGGC
>NZ_JAAVJD010000333.1 GCF_012033735.1 Streptomyces lonarensis
GGCCCAGCACGGCGATCTCGTCCGCGGCCACCGCGGTCACCAGCCGCAGCGGACGGAAGCCGGCGGTCTCCGCCGCGCGCAGCACGCGCGCCAGGGCCCGCTCGCCGCCACGCAGCCAGCCGGCCGCGACGAGCCCCACGCACAGGTGCGCCCCCAGCAGCAGCCAGGGCGCCGCCGGGTCGACCGCGGTGTCGCTGCCGCTCAGCAGCCGGGCCAGCGGGGTACCGAGGTCCCCGCCGGCGCAGATCAGGTCGATGCCGATCAGCCGCACCGGCAGCGTCGGGGGAGCGGAGCTGTAACAGGCGGCCTGCCCGGTGGTGAAGACCGCGTCGGCGGCCAACTGGGCCGGCAGGAGCAGCGCCGCGATGTGACGGAACCGGCGTTCACGCGCCGCCAGCAGGAAGGCGATCACGAAGACCGCCGCGCTGACCGCGGCCACCACCGGCAGCGGCAGCGGCTTCCCGGTGAAGAGCACGTGGGCACCGGCGGACAGCGTGACGCACAGCGCGGTGAAGACCGCGGCGCGTACCGCGCGTGTACCTGCTCCGGAGAAGCCCATCGGGGTGAGTCTGCCACGTCGCGGCCACAGCGCACAGTCCGCCGTCGTGACCCTGCGCACTTCTGCCGCCGCTGACCTCGATCTTTCCGCTCGGTGCGGCGCTGACCTGCGGCGACGCGTCACCGTTACGAGTGCGGGGCGAGGCGGCGATCCGGGCCGGCGGCGGTAGGGTCGGGGCATCAGGCCCGGGGTTCCGTCCGCCGTCACGGCCGACAAGGGTGCGCGCCCACGCGCCCGGCCCGCCCACGCCCCCGCCGCGCGCGCTCCGCCGGCCCCGGTACCCCGGTACGTCGTCGGTGATCGTCGGAAGGTTTCCCTGGTGAGCGATCCGTTCACACATCTGCACGTCCACACCCAGTACTCGCTGCTGGACGGTGCCGCGCGGTTGAAGGACATGTTCAACGCCTGTCAGGAGATGGGCATGAGCCACATCGCCATGACGGACCACGGCAACCTGCACGGTGCCTACGACTTCTTCCACAAGGCCCAGGACGCCGGCATCACCCCGATCGTGGGAATCGAGGCGTACCTGGCGCCGGAGTCGCGGCGCTACACCCGCCCGGTGAAGTGGGGCGCGCCCCATCAGAAGGGCGACGACGTCGCCGGTGCCGGCGCCTACACCCACATGACGATGTGGGCGCGGAACCGCGAGGGGCTCCACAACCTGTTCCGCGCGCAGTCCCGGGCGTCGCTGGAGGGCTTCTTCCGCAAGCCGCGCATGGACCGCGAGCTGCTGGCGGAGTACTCCGACGGGCTGATGGCCACCACCGGCTGCCCCTCCGGCGAGATCTCCACCCGCATCCGGCTCGGGCAGATGGACGAGGCGGTGAAGGCCGCCGGCGAGTACCAGGACATCTTCGGCCGCGAGAACTTCTTCGTCGAACTGATGGACCACAACATCGACATCGACCGGCGTGCCCGCGCCGGCTTGGAGGAGATCGCGCGCAAGATCGGCGCGCCCTTCGTGGTCACCAACGACTCGCACTACACCTACGAGCACGAGTCGGCCGCCCACGACACCTTGCTGTGCATCCAGACCGGGTCGAACCTCTCCGACCCCAACCGCTTCAGCTTCGACGGCTCCGGCTACTACCTGAAGTCCGCCGCCGAGATGTACGCGATCGACAACTCGGACGCCTGGCAGGAGGGCTGCCGCAACAGCCACCTGATGATCGCCGAGCGCGTCGACACCGAGGGCATGTTCAAGCCCCGGAACCTGATGCCGCGCTTCGACGTGCCCGAGGGGTACGACGAGGTCTCCTGGTTCCAGGAGGAGGTCAAGCGCGGGATGGAGCGCCGGTTCCCCAACGGCGTCCCGGAGGACCGGCAGCGGCTGGCCGCCTACGAGATGGGCGTCATCATCGAGATGGGGTTCCCGGGCTACTTCCTCGTGGTCGCGGACTTCATCATGTGGGCGAAGAACGCGGGGATCGCGGTGGGCCCCGGCCGGGGCTCGGCGGCCGGCTCGATCGTCTCCTACGCCATGGGCATCACCGACCTCGACCCGATCGAGCACGGGCTGATCTTCGAGCGGTTCCTCAACCCCGAGCGCGTCTCCATGCCCGACGTCGACATCGACTTCGACGAGCGCCGGCGCGGCGAGGTCATCCGGTACGTCACGGAGAAGTACGGCGCCGACAAGGTCGCCATGATCGGCACCTACGGCACCATCAAGGCGAAGAACGCCATCAAGGACTCCGCGCGGGTGCTGGGCTACCCGTACGCCGTCGGGGACCGCATCACCAAGGCGATGCCGCCGGACGTCCTGGGCAAGGGCCTGCCGCTCTCGGGCATCACCGACAAGGACCACCCGCGGTACTCCGAGGCGGGTGAGATCCGGTCCATGTACGAGAACGAGCCGGACGTCACCAAGGTGATCGACGCGGCGCGCGGCATCGAGGGCCTGGTGCGGCAGATGGGCGTGCACGCCGCCGGCGTCATCATGTCCAGCGAGGCGCTGATCGACCACGTCCCGGTGTTCTCACCGAAGAACGACGGCGTGGTCGTCACCCAGTGGGACTACCCCAGCTGCGAGTCGCTGGGCCTGCTGAAGATGGACTTCCTCGGCCTGCGCAACCTGACGATCATGGACGACGCCGTCAAGGCGATCGAGAAGAACAAGGGCGTGAAGATCACGCTCCTCGACGTCCCGCTCGACGACCCCAAGACCTACGAACTGCTCCAGCGCGGCGACACCCTGGGCGTCTTCCAGTTCGACGGCGGACCGATGCGGTCCCTGCTGCGGATGATGAAGCCCGACAACTTCGAGGACATCTCCGCCGTCTCGGCCCTCTACCGGCCCGGCCCGATGGGCATGAACTCGCACATCAACTACGCGCTGCGCAAGAACGGCCAGCAGGAAGTCACCCCGATCCACCCCGAGCTGGAGGAGCCGCTCAAGGAGGTCCTGGACATCACCCACGGCCTCATCGTCTACCAGGAGCAGGTCCAGAAGGCCGCCCAGGTGCTGGCGGGCTACTCCCTCGGCCAGGCCGACCTGCTGCGGCGCGCCATGGGCAAGAAGAAGCCCGAGGTGCTGGAGAAGGAGTTCGTCAACTTCCAGCGCGGTGCGCGCGAGAAGGGCTACTCCGACGAGGCGATCCAGGCCGTCTGGGACGTGCTGGTCCCGTTCGCCGGCTACGCGTTCAACAAGGCGCACTCCTCCGCATACGGCCTCATCACCTACTGGACCGCCTACCTCAAGGCCAACTACCCGGCGGAGTACATGTCGGGGCTGCTGACCTCGGTCCGCGACGACAAGGACAAGTCCGCGGTCTACCTCAACGAGTGCCGCAAGATGGGCATCAAGGTGCTCCCGCCGGACGTCAACGAGTCCGACTCCAACTTCACGCCCCGCGGCGACGACATCATCGTCTTCGGGCTCACCGCCGTCCGCAACGTCGGCGCCAACGTGGTGGAGTCGATCATCCGCAGCCGGAAGGCGAAGGGGAAGTTCTCCTCCTTCCCCGACTACCTGGACAAGGTCGAGGCGGTGGTCTGCAACAAGCGGACCACCGAGTCGCTGATCAAGGCCGGCGCGTTCGACGAGATGGGCCACACCCGCAAGGGGCTCACCGCGCACTTCGAGACCATGATCGACAACGTGGTCCAGGTCAAGCGCAAGGAGGCCGAGGGGCAGTTCGACCTCTTCGGCGCCATGGGCGGCGACGACGCGGACGACGGCCCCGGTTTCGGCATGGACGTCGAGTTCACCGATGAGGAGTGGGAGAAGACCTACCTCCTCGCCCAGGAGCGGGAGATGCTCGGTCTCTACGTCTCCGACCACCCGCTCTTCGGCCTGGAGCACGTCCTCCGCGACAAGGCGGACGTCGCCATCGCGCAGCTGACCGCGGGCGAGCACTCCGACGGCTCCGTGGTGACCGTCGGCGGCATCATCTCCGGCCTCCAGCGGAAGATGACCAAGCAGGGCAACGCCTGGGCCATCGCCACCGTCGAGGACCTGGCCGGCACCATCGACTGCATGTTCTTCCCCGCCAGCTACCAACTGGTCTCCACCCAGCTGGTCGAGGACGCCGTCGTCTTCGTCAAGGGGCGGCTCGACAAGCGGGAGGACGTGCCGCGCATCGTCGCGATGGAGCTGGCCGTGCCCGACCTCTCCGAGGCCTCGGCCAACGCGCCGGTCACGCTGACCATCCCCACGGTGAAGATCACCCCGCCGCTGGTGCAGCAGTTGGGCGAGGTCCTCGGGCAGCACCGCGGCGGGACCGAGGTGCGGGTACGGCTCCAGGGCCACCGCGACACCACCGTGCTGCGACTGGACCGCCACCGCGTGGACCCGGGCCCGGCGCTCTTCGGCGACCTCAAGGCGCTGCTCGGGCCGTCCTGCCTGGCCGGCTGACCGGGCCAGGCGCCCGTCCCGCCGCACACCGGCGACGAACCGCAGCCCACCGCACGCCGTCCCCGCGCACGCCACCGCCGCCCGGCTCCCAGCCGGGCGG
>NZ_JAAVJD010000334.1 GCF_012033735.1 Streptomyces lonarensis
TCCCCGCCGCGTTCGGCGCGCCGCCGCAGCCGGGCGAGCAGCTGCCGCGCGAGCCGCTGTCGATCGCGGCGATCGGCGCCGCCGGCATGCTGCTCTCCCCCGTCGCGCTCGGCCTGTCGGCGCTCGCGCTGCGCCGCCACCGCCGGCGCCCGGCCCGCGGTCGGTCGCTGGCGGTGGCCGCGGCGACCATCGCGGTGGCCCAGCTCGGCGTGGCCGCGGTCGCGGTGCCGGTGGCACTCTCCTGGGACAGCGGCGAGGAGACCGTGGTCGCCGCCGAGCAGACCACCGAGGTCGAGCCCGCCGACGACGCACCCGACGACGGGAAGGCGCCGTCCAAGGACGACCCGGAGTGGCAGGACTGGCACGACGAGCCCGACCCGGACCTCCCGACGGCCACCGGTCCGGTGATGTCGGTGATGCTCGCACCCGGGGACTGCTTCCGGCCGTACGAGGATGCGGCGGGCGAGTCCGACGACGAGGAGGTGGAGGTAGTCGAAATGGCGGAGCTGGTCGCCTGCGACACGCCCCATCCCGCGGAGGCGATCGGGTATGTGGACCTGCTCACGCCCGGCGCGGAGTGGCCGGGGCAGGAGAAGCTGAACGACCTCGCCTTCCAGGCGTGCGACGCGATGATCGCGCCCTACGTGCTGGATGTGTGGAAGCTGGCGTCCCCGGAGGGGGACCTCGCGGTCAACGGCTACCTGCCGCTGCAGGAGAGCTGGGAGAAGAGCGGCCACCGGGGCGTCGTCTGCTTCCTGGAGAGCCCGGAGGCCGACGACTCACTGACCTCGGGGCTGCGAGGCGACCCGGCTTCCTACAACCAGACCCAGCGGCGCTACCTCCGCTTGACCCAAGGCATGGAGACCGCCGTGCTGTCCTACCCCTACAACGAGAGCCCGGCCCGGGTCCGCGACTGGGCGGACCGGATCGCGGACGAGGCCGAGGACCAGGCGGTCCAGCTCCGGGGCACCGTGTGGGACAGCCCCGGCGCGCAGGCAGGAGCGTTGCAGCTGGCCGACGCGCGCGACGCCGAGGCAGCTCGCTGGCGCGAGGTCGCCGCAGCCCCGGACGAGACGACGCTGGAGGAGCGGATGGAGGACTCGGCAGCCTGGGAGGAGGCACTCGCGTTGGAGGCCGAATTCCGGGAGTTGATCGGCCTGCCCACCTGGTGACGGCCGTTCCGCCTCCCCCGGCCGCCCCCGGGGGAGGCGGAACGTCACCGTTCCGCACCGGTTCCGGCCGGTGGGCGCCCTGGGCGGCCCGGGGTGTCCGTCACCCCTCGTAAACTCTCTCGGTGTGGACGCTACCCTTCAGGACCCGCTGATCGGCCATGTCGTGGACGGGCGGTACCGCGTGGACGCGCGGATCGCCGTCGGAGGCATGGCGACGGTCTACCGCGCGCTGGACACCCGGCTGGACCGGACCCTGGCGCTGAAGGTGATGCACCCGTCGCTCTCCACCGACCACGCCTTCGTGGAGCGGTTCATCCGCGAGGCGAAGTCGGTGGCCCGCCTGAACCACCCCAACGTGGTCAGCGTCACCGACCAGAGCTCCGACGGGGAGTACGTCTACCTCGCCATGGAGTACGTCGCGGGCTGCACGCTGCGCGACGTGCTGCGGGAGTCCGGGGCGCTCCAGCCCCGGGCGGTGCTGGACATCATGGAGCCCGTCCTCGCCGGCCTGGGCGCCGCCCACCGCGCCGGTATGGTCCACCGCGACATCAAGCCGGAGAACGTCCTCATCGGGGACGACGGCCGGGTGAAGGTCGCCGACTTCGGCCTGGTCCGGGGGGTGGACACCGACACCACCTCGCGGACCGAGTCCCTGCTGGGCACCGTCTCCTACCTGGCGCCGGAGCAGATCGAGGGCGGCAACGTGGGGCCGGCGGCGGACGTCTACGCCTGCGGCATCCTGCTGTTCGAGCTGCTCACGGGCGTGAAGCCGCACACCGGTGACACCCCCGCGCAGGTGCTGATGGCCCACGTCAACCGCAACGTGCCGCCGCCCTCCCGGCTGGAGCCGGGCATCCCGCCCGAGCTGGACCAGCTGGTCGCCCAGGCGACCGCCCGCCGGGTGGGACGCCGGCCGGCGGACGCGGCCGCGCTGCTCTCGCAGCTGCGGTCGGCGCGTGCCGGGCTGACCGACGCCCAGCTGGACGCGGTCCCGGAAGGGGCGCACCCGCAGAGCGGGGGCGAGGACGCCACCCGCGTCTTCGCCCGGCCCGGCGGCGCCGCGACGGCCCCGGTCGCCGGCGGCGACCGGACCGCGGTCATCGAGGTCAAGGAGTCCGGCCCGCCGGGGTCGCCGGCCGGGCGAGGGTGGCGGACGCTGCTCGACGGCGGGCCGCGCCGCACCGTGGTCGCGGTGATCGCCGGGGTGCTGCTGGTCCTGGGCCTGGGCGGCGGTCTCTGGTACGTGAATTCCGGCCAGTTCCTCGCCACGCCCGGGGTCTACGACCTGCCGCAGGCCGAGGCCGAGGAGACGCTGCGCGACGCCGGGCTGCGGGTGGAGGTGACGGAGGGGTTCTCCGCCACCGTCGAGGCCGGCCATGTCATCTCCACCGATCCCGAGCGGGGCGATCGGGTGCGCCGCAACGCGGTGGTGACGATCGAGGTGTCGGTCGGCCCGGAGCTGGCGACCGTCCCCGAGGTGGAGGGCGAGGAGCTGGAGCGGGCGCGGGAGCTGATCTCCGAGGCGGGGCTCACCCCGGGCCGTGTCGAGCGCGCCTTCGACGAGGAGGTGCCGCTGGGTGCGGTGGTCTCCACCTCCCCGGCAGCGGGTGAGGAGCGGCGCCCCGACGCCGCCGTCGAGCTGGTCGTCAGCCGGGGCCCGGAGCTTCCCGTGCCGGACGTCGTCGGCGAGCCGGAGGGCGGCGCCATGCAGCAGCTGACCGAGGCCGGGTTCGAGGTCGAGGTGGAGAGCGAGCGCGTGCACTCGGAGCACCCGGAGGGCGAGGTCGCCGCGCAGTCGCCCGAGGCCGAGGAGGTCGCGGGTGAGGGCGACACCGTCACCCTCACCATCTCCAAGGGACCGGAGATGGTCGTGGTGCCCGACGTCCGGGGCCGCTCCGAGGACGAGGCCGTGGAGATCCTGGAGGAGGAGGGGTTCGAGGTCGAGGTGCAGCGCTTCTTCCTCACCGGAACCGTCTTCAACCAGTCCGTCCACAGCGGCGACCGCGCCCCCCGCGGGTCCACGATCACCCTGTACGTCCGATAGCTCCCGAGGACCGCACGCGGGGCGTACCCCTCCCCGCGTGCGGCGGGTGATCAAACTCCGGAATTCTGTGACCTGCACCATAGGGGGTGCGTCACATACGAACCGTCTTAGTAAGAAGTCTTTTCCACTTCACGCCAAACCCCGCAACGCCCCACCCCGCCGCCGAAAGTCCCATGGGCTTCCGGCGGCGGGGTCTTTCACTATCCGGCGTAGCACGTCACACCTTTGCCACAGGTTTTTTCCGGCTGTTACCAAGAACCTCGCCCCGTTCCCGCGATGAATCGATCGAGGTTTACGCAATGCCCGCTCGTCAGCTTTCCCGCCGCCTGCAGGTGACGCAGAAAACCGCGACCGCCTCCCTTGCACTCTCCGGCGCCGCCATCCTCGCCTTCACCGTCGTCCCCGGTCCCGCCGCCGCGGACGAGCGTCCCGCCCAGTCCCTCTCGACGGAGACCGCGGCCTGGGACCTGGCCAACGCCGCCGTCCCGGCGGACCAGGACGGCTCGGACGACGTCCGTGCCCTCGCGGAGGAGTCCCTCCGCGACCATGCCGCCCGCCAGGCGGCCCAGCAGCAGGCGGCCGAGGAGTCGCAGCAGGCCCTGGCGGAGGTCCGCCGGGCCGAGGCCGAGCACGCCTCGGAGGCGGAGCAGGCCGCCGCGCAGCTGGCCGCCGACGAGAAGGCCGCCGCGGAGCGCGACGCGGCCGAGCAGGCCGCGAGCCGCTCCACCGAGCGCGAGGCCCCCGTCGTGGCCGCCGCGGAGCCCGCGCAGCCCGCTGCCGAGCCGGAGCCCGCGCCGACCTACGACGACAACCTGGAGGGCTGGATAGCCGAGGCGCTGGACATCATGTCGGCCAACGGCATCCCCGGCTCCTACGACGGGCTGCACCGCAACATCATGCGGGAGTCCAGCGGCAACCCCCAGGCCATCAACGACTGGGACATCAACTGGATCAACGGCACCCCGTCCATGGGTCTGCTCCAGGTGATCCAGCCGACCTTCGACGCCTACCACGTCGAGGGCACCCCCGACGACGTCTGGCACCCGGTCGCCAACCTGGTCGCCGCCGCGAACTACGCCTGGGACCGCTACGGCTCCATCGACAACGTCGACGGCCCCTACTGAGTCAGGTCCCCGTCGCGGGAAGACCCGTCCTGCCCCACCCCGGCCCGGGGCGCCCCAGTGGCGCGCCCGGGCCGGGGCGCGTCCGGGCCCGGGCGCGTCCGGGCC
>NZ_JAAVJD010000335.1 GCF_012033735.1 Streptomyces lonarensis
CGACGCGACCGCCGCCGCAGACCCCGCCGCGGCGGCCGACGGGTGGGCGGCATCGTGAGCACCCCGTCCGCCCCCGGCTCCCCGCCCCCTGAGGCCGCGCCGGACCACGCCGCCGCACCGGCTTCCCCCGTGCCCGCGGCGGACGGTGCCGCCTCGCCCGTGCCCGTGTCCGCCGCGGACCGGGCGGCAGCACCGCACGAGCAGGACCAGGGGCCCGTCCCCGGCGATCGGTTCGTCGCCCGGGCCGCCCTGGTCACGGCGCTGCTGACCGCCGGCGGATCGCTGCTGGGTCTGGTCCGCGACCAGACGCTCGCCCATCTCTTCGGCGCCGGCAGCGAGACCGACGCCTTCCTGGTCGCCTGGACCTTCCCGGAGTTCGCCTCGACCGTGCTGATCGAGGACGCCATGGCGCTGGTCCTCGTTCCCGCGTTCAGCCTCGCTCTCGCCCGGCGCGGGCTCGGCACCTCGCCCCGGGACCCGGTCGGTGAGCTGCTGCGGGCGACGCTGCCCCGGCTGCTCCTGGTGCTCGCGGTCACGTCCGCGGTGCTCGCCGCCGCCGCCCCGCTGCTGGTGCGACTGCTGGCGCCGGGACTGGCCGATCCGCAACTGGCCGCGGACTGCACGCGGATGACGGCCGTGACGGTGCTGACCTTCGGCACCGCGGGCTATCTGAGCGCCGTGCTGCGCGCCCACCACAGCTTCGCGCCGCCCGCCGCCATCTACATCGCGTACAACCTGGGGATCGTCGCCGCGGCGTTCGCGCTGCACACGGCGTGGGGGATGCGGGCGGCGGCGCTCGGCGTCGCCCTCGGCAGCCTGCTGATGGTGCTGGTGCAGTTGCCCGCCTTCCTCCGCAGGCTTCCCGCGCGCCGGCTCGCGGTCCGGCAGCGGTCCGCTCCGGCCCCGGCGCCCGCCGCCGGTCGGCGCGACCCGGCGTCCGCCGAGGGCGCGGCCGTCTCGGCGGCCGGCCCCCTCTCGCCCGGCGCGGCGGCGCTCGCGCTGGTCGCCCCGGTGGCGCTGTTCGCCCTCAGCCGGCAGGCGCAGGTGCTGGTGGAACGCTTCCTCGCCTCGGACCTCCCGGCCGGTGCCATCTCCCACCTCAACTACGCGCAGAAGGTCGCGCAGTTGCCGATGGTGCTCTCCCTGATGATCGTGACCGTCACCCTGCCCGTGGTGGCGCGGGCCATGGCCGAGGGCGACCTCGACGGGGCGCGCCGCCGGGTGGAGCGGGACCTGGTCTGGGCCTCGGGCGTCGTCCTGGCCGGCGCCGCCTATGTGCTGGCCTGCGGGCCGCAACTCATCGAGGTGCTGTTCCAGCGGGGCGCCTTCGACGCGGCCGCTACCGAGGCGACCGCCGCGGTGATGCGGGTCTACGCGCTCGGGCTGCTCGGTCACACGCTGGTAGGCACCCTGGCACGGCCGTTCTTCTCGGCGGCGCGGCCCACCTGGTACCCGATGGCAGCGATGGCCTGCGGCCTGACCGTGACCGCGGCGGCCGGCGCCGCGCTGGTCGGGCCGTGGGGCGCACCCGGACTCGCCGCCGCCAACGCGGCCGGGATCGCCGTCGCCGCCCTCCTGATGCTGCGCGGCCTGCGCACCCGGGTACTGGCGGTGGACATCCGGCGGGTGCTGGCGGTCCTCGCCCGGCTGGCGTGCGCCGCCACGGCCGCCGCTGTTGCCGGCTGGGCGCTCGCCTACCGGCTCGACTCACCGACGGCGGCGCTCGTCGTCACCGCGGTCCTGGTCCCCTCCGTCCTCGTGGCCGCCTCCGCGGCGCTGCGCGTGCCGGAGGTCCTCTCCCTGGTCACCGAAGCCCGAAGGAGGCTGCGCCATGTCCGCTCTGTTCCGTGAGACGACCGTCTCGTCCGCCGTCAGGAGCGCGGTGAGGTCCGCGAGGCCCGCCGGGTCGCGGGGGGCGGCGCTTCCGTGGACCCTGATGTACCACTCGGTGGACCACCCCACGGCCGACCCGTACAACATCACCGTCTCGCGCCGCCGCCTGGAGGAGCAGCTGCGCTGGCTGCGGGAGCGCGGGCTGCGCGGGGTCTCCCTCGGCGAGATGCTCGCGGCGCACGCCGCGGGCCGCTCGACCGGCCTCGTCGGGCTGACCTTCGACGACGGGTACACCGACTTCCTCACCGGGGCGGTGCCGCTGCTGCACCGCTACGACTGCACCGCCACGGTGTTCGTCCTCCCCGGCCTGTTGGGCGGCTTCAACGACTGGGACCCGCTGGGCCCCCGCAAACCGCTGCTGACCGGGCACGGGGTCCGGGCGGTCGCCGCCGCGGGGATGGAGGTCGGCTCGCACGGGATGTACCACCGCAGCCTGCTGGGGCTGCGGGAGGCCGACCTCCGGGCCGAGTTGGAGGAGAGCCGCGACCGGCTGGCGGACATCTGCGGCACCCCGCCGGCCGGGTTCTGCTACCCCTACGGGGACGTCGACGCCGCGGCGGCGGCCATGGCGCGCGAGGTCGGCTACGACTACGCCTGCTCCATCGACCCCGGTCCGCTGACCGGCCGCTGGGCGCTGCCGCGCGCGCACGTCGGCCAGCGGGACACCGCGGCCCGGCTGTGGGCGAAGCGCGTGCTGCACCCGCTGCGACGGCGGGCCGTCACCCTCGCCGACGAGGCAGGCGCTCGGGCGCCCCGTGCCCGGGGCGCGGCCGGGGCGGGGCCGTACCGCGCCGGGGAACGACCGCTCGGCATGCCCTTCGGGGTGGATGTGCCGGCGGCACCGCCGCCACCCGCCGACCCGCCGCGTGCGGCCGTCCCACAGCCCGCTGCCCCCGTGCCGCCGGCCGCTGCACCCGATAGGGCCGCCGCGCCGGGCGGCGGGAAGAGCCGGGGGCGTCGGGGGGAGGCGGCGGCGCTCCGGCCCCGCGACCCGGTGGAGCGCTCGCCCCGGGCGGCCCGGCCCGCACCGCGGCCCGACGCAGCCCCCACGCCGCCGGACGGCGCGACCGTCCGGGTGGCCGGCGGCCTCGGGACGCCCACCCCGTCCGCCCCGTCACGGGGCGCCGCGGCGGCGGAGGACCGCGCGCCGGGCGATGCGGTGCGCGAGGGCGTCGCCCACGAGGGGGGCGGCGTCTGATGCGCGTACTCCACGTCATCACCGGACTCGGCAGCGGCGGGGCGGAGCAGCAACTCGCCGCTCTGGCACGCAGGTTCCCCGCGCACGGCGTCGAGTGCGACGTCATCACCCTCACCAACCCGGGCCCCGTCGCGGACCGGCTGCGCGCCGACGGCGTGCGCGTCGGCCACCTCGGGATGGCGGGCAACCGCGACCTGGCGGTGCTGCCCCGGCTGACCCGCGCGGTCCGACGCGGTCGGTACGACGTCGTGCACACCCACCTCTACCGGGCCGGGGTCTACGGCCGGATCGCCGCCCGCGCGGCAGGGGTCCGCGCCGTCGTCGCCACCGAGCACTCACTGGGCGAGGCGCAGATCGAGGGCCGCCCGCTGACCGCGCCCACCCGCGGCCTCTACCTGGCGACCGAACGGCTCGGCCACGCGACCGTCGCCGTCTCGACGGCCGTGGCCCGCCGGCTGCGGCACTGGGGCGTCCCGGCGGAGCGGCTGCACGTCGTCCCCAACGGCATCGAGGCCGAGCGCTACCGGCACGGCCTGTCGGCGCGCCGCGGCGTCCGGGCGCGGCTCGGCGTCGCACCGGACACGTTCGTGGTCGCCGGCCTGGGGCGGCTGGTCGGCGGCAAGCGGTTCGACGTGCTGGTGCGCGCGGTGGCCGCCGTGCCGGGGTCGCTCCTCGTCCTGATCGGTGACGGACCCGAACGCCGTCGGCTGCTGCGGCTCGCCACGGCGCTCGGCGTCGCCGGCCGTGTCCGGCTGCTGGGCGACCGGTCCGCCGAGGAGGTGCCCGCGCTGCTCGCGGCGTGCGACGCGCTGGTCTCGCCCTCCCGGGACGAGACGTTCGGCCTGGCGGTCCTGGAGGGGCTGGCGGCCGGCCTGCCGGTGCTGCACGCCTCCTGCCCGGCGCTCGAAGAACTGGCACCCACCGATGCCCCGGGCGCCACCCGGTTCGACGGCGGGCTTTCCGAACTCACCTCGGCTCTCGCGGCCGTTGCCCGGGCCGGCCCCGTCCGCCTGCCCCAGCCGCGCGCGGTGCGGCACTACGACATCGGCCGAGCGGCCGAACGCCTGACGGACATCTACCGGCGCACCGCCGCGCACGTGGCGGCCCCTGCGGGAGGAACGCGATGAACACCGAGTACACCTGGGTCAAGATCGTCGAGCGGCCCGACCCGGGCCGTGCGGCACGAGCCGTCCTCTCGCGGGTCGCGAACGTGTCGGCGGTCACCGCTCGCGCGGTCGCGGCCGGCGCGCTCCGCCGGCTTGCCCACCGCCTGCCGCCCGCCGCCGCGCCCGCGCCGGTCCCGCC
>NZ_JAAVJD010000336.1 GCF_012033735.1 Streptomyces lonarensis
GCGCCGTGCCGTCCGGCACGGCGCGGGCACCGGCGGCGGCGAGGCGCCGCACCAGCTCGGCCCCGTCGGGCGCGTCGTGGCCGAGGTGGACCGCGACGATGTCGGTGGTCCAGGTGACGGCGTGGGCGGCGCGCAGCCGCGCCAGCGCGTCGGGACGGGCGGCGACGTCGAGCAGCACCAGGTCGTAGGGGCCCTCGGTCTCCTCGCCGAGCCCGGCGGGGCCGCCGCCGGGCGGCAGGTAGAGCAGTCTGCGGCCGTCCGGGCCCGTCACCTCGTACCCGGTGCCCGGCGCGTCGAGCGCGACGGCGCGCACCCGGTGGCCGCCGAGGAGCGTCAGCTCCCTGCCGTCCGGCACCCGGACGGGTGACGGCAGGTCGTCGGGGAACTCGACAGCAGGCCCGTCGTGCGGATGGGTGAGCAGCACCTGCCGGACCGCGTGCAGGGAGCGGCCCGCGCGGGCGGCGGCCATCGCGGCGCCCGGCGTCAGGTCGAGCAGCAGCGTCTGGTCGACCAGGACGGAAGTGGCGGCGCGGTGGCGGCCGGCGGCGGCGCGGGAGCAGGCGGCGCACGGGCAGTCGGGGCGGGGGAGCCCCGCCGGGTCGCCGGTGCCGAGCAGAGTGACGTCCACCCCTCGATGGTCTCGTCTTCCGGCCCGATCGCACCCGGAACGCTAGGCTTTCGTCTCCGGCGATCTTCCTGGAGGCGGCTGTGGCATGGGAATGGCGGTTCGAGAAGCAGGATGGTTCGGAGGTCGCGCCCGGCGAGCCGCCGGGCGACTTCACCACCCAGGGCGACGCCGAGACCTGGATCGGTGAGGCCTGGCAGGACCTGCGCGACCAGGGCGTCGACCAGGTGACGCTCAGCGAGGACGGCAGCGTGGTCTACGGGCCGATGAGCCTGCACGAGGCCGGCTGACCCGCCCCCTCCCTCCCGCCGCGGCGGGAGGGACGGGCCGTCCGGCCCGGGTCAGGCGTCGTCGAGGGCGACCTCGGCGGACTCCTCCGAGCCGTCGCGCTCCCACACCACCTCGACCTTGTCGTCGGGCTGCTGCGAGGCGAGCGCCTCCGCCAGCGAGACCACATCGGTGACCTGTTCGTCGGCGACGGCGACGATGACGTCGCCCGGACGCAGACCGGCGTCGTCCGCCGGTCCGCCGTCCGCGACGCTCACCACCGCGGCGCCCACCGGCCGGAACCCCTCGCCCAGCACCGTGCGCACGGTGACCCCGAGCGCGGCGCGCCCGGAGTCGGTGACCTCGCCGTTCTCGATCATCTGGTCCGCCAGCGAGGTCACGCTGGCCGAGGGGATGGCGAAGCCGATGCCGGCCGCCTGCCCGCCGCCGTCCGGCTCGCGGGCGCCGATGGTGGGGATGCCGATGACCTCCCCGGAGAGGTTGACCAGTGCCCCGCCGCTGTTGCCGGGATTGATCGGCGCGGAGGTCTGCACCAGGTTGCTGAGCGTGGCGCCGCCCTCGCCCTCGCTGAGCGAGCGGCCCACCGCGGAGACGATGCCCTGCGTGACGCTGGAGTCCAGCCCCAGCGGGTTGCCCATGGCCAGCACCATCTGCCCGACCTGTACGTCGGAGGAGTCCCCGAAGGTGGCGGGGTCCAGGTCGTCGGGGGTCTCGCGCAGTCGCACCACGGCGAGATCCTGCGGGGCGTAGGTGGCGACGACCTGGGCCGGCAGCGGCCGCCGGTCGGTGGCGAGCAGGATCTCGACCTCGTCGGCCTCGCCCACCACGTGCGCGTTGGTGACGATGTGGCCCCGGTCGTCGTAGACGACCCCGGAGCCCAGGCCGTCCTGGGTGGTGATCTGGACGACCGACGGCAGGACGTCGCTGACCACGTCCTGGAACGTCTCGTCGATGGCGGCCGCCTCGGCGCTCGCGACGGCGTCACCGGCGTCGGCGATGCCGAGGTCGGCCCGGCCGCCCTCGCCGGAGCAGGCAGACAGCAGTGCCGCCGCGCAGAGCGCGGCGGCACCGGTTGCGAAGGTGTTCCCTCGGGCGTGGATCATGCGGCGATTCTCGCCCGCCGTTCGGCGCCGGAGCGGGATTGACCGCTACGCCCCCCGGGTGACCCGTGGCGGCGCGCCCGGCCGAGGGGCTCAGCGCGGCTGCTGGCCGCGCTTGAGCTGCGGCTTGGGCAGCCGCATCCGGCGCATCTGCAGGGTGCGCATGATGGCGTAGGCGCGGGCGCCCTTGTGGGACTCGTCGGGGAAGCGCTCGCGGAGCTGCTTCTTCAGCCGCACCCCGGTCACCACCCAGTCGGTGACCATCATGATGATCACGCCCATCCAGAGCAGCAGCGACGCAGCCTGCTGGGCGGGGAACATGCTCATCACGAGGATGACCACCGCGATCGGCAGGAAGTACTCCGAGACGTGCCACTTGGAGTCCACGAAGTCACGGGCGTAGCGGCGCACCGGACCGCGGTCGCGCACCGGGAGGTGGCGCTCCTCGCCCGAGATCAGCGCCTCCCGCTGCTTGGCGAGCGCAGCGCGCCGCGCCTCACGGGCACGCTTGGCGGCCTCCTTGCGGTTGGTCGGCGGCTTCACGGTCGCGCGACGCAGCGCCTGCGCCTCGCTCCGCTTGGGCGTCGGCCGGCCCTTGGGAGCCTGCGGGTCGCGGACCTGCGCCTCGTCCTGCTCGGTCTCGGCGGCGGCCTGCTTGGTCTCATTCGAACGGCTTCGGAACACACCCCCAGCCTACGGCTTCGTCGCCTTCCGGCTAAGCCCCCGTACCCCGGGGGTGACCCGGATGTGCCCGTTCCGAGACCTCCCGGAGCCGCCGCGGCCGTCCCGTCGGGTCCCGCGCGGGCGGTCCGCCGGGGCCCGGGGCGACGGCGGCGGACAGGTGCCCGCAGCCGACGGGAACCGTTCGGGGCGGGGCGGAGTCCCTAGTCCCTGAGCCGTAGCGCCCGCCCTCCACCTCGTCCTCACGAAGGACGACGATCATGGACGGGTGGTGCGCTAATGGAGGCGGGACCCGTAGGCTAGAGGTCACCTGGCGATTTATCCGCAGCAGTCTGAAGGGGGCGCGCGAGGCCCATGAGCGGTGTCATGAAGCGGATGGGGATGATCTTCCGCGCGAAGGCCAACAAGGCCCTGGACAGGGCCGAGGACCCGCGCGAGACTCTCGACTACTCGTACCAGAAGCAGCTGGAACTGCTGCAGGAGGTGCGGCGCGGGGTGGCGGATGTCGCCACGTCCCGCAAGCGACTGGAGCTGCAGCTGAACCAGCTGCGCGGCCAGTCGGACAAGCTGGGCGACCAGGGCAAGAAGGCCCTCGCCCTCGGCCGGGAGGACCTGGCCCGCGAGGCGCTGACCAGGCGGTCGGCCCTCCAGCAGCAGGTCTCCGACCTGGAGACGCAGCACCAGACGCTCCAGGCCGAGGAGGACAAGCTCACCCTCGCGGCGCAGCGGCTGCAGGCCAAGGTGGACGCCTTCCGGACCAAGAAGGAGACCATCAAGGCCACCTACACCGCCGCGCAGGCGCAGACCCGGATCGGCGAGGCCTTCTCGGGCATCTCCGAGGAGATGGGCGACGTCGGCATGGCGATCCAGCGTGCCGAGGACAAGACCCAGGAGCTCCAGGCGCGTTCCGGCGCCATCGACGAGCTGCTGGCGTCCGGGGCGCTGGACGACCCGACCGGCACCTCCAAGGACGACCTGACCGCCGAGCTCGACCGGATCTCCAGCGGCTCGGACGTCGACCTGGAGCTGGAGCGGATGAAGGCCGAACTCGCCGGCGGCACCACGCCGCAGGCGCTGGAGGGCGGCACGGGGGGCGTGCAGGACCCGAGGCAGGACACCCCGAAGTTCGACAAGCAGTAGCCCTGCCCGACACGGTTGTTACAAGGAGTACGGAGTGATCGTACGGATCATGGGGGAGGGGCAGGTCCGGCTGGACGACAGCCACTTCCCCAAGCTGAACGAGCTCGACGACGAGCTGATGGCCGAGGTCGAACAGGACGACAAGGAGGGCTTCCGCCGGACGCTCGCCGCCCTGCTCGACGCGGTCCGCACCATGGGGGCGCCCCTGCCCGACGACGCGCTGGAGCCGTCGGAGCTGATCCTCCCGGCGCCCGACGCGACGATCGAGCAGGTCCGGGCCATGCTGTCGGACGACGGCCTCATCCCGGACGAGTACCCGGCCAAGTCCTGAGGCCTTCGGCCGGGGCGCGGGTCGGCCACGCCGCCCGCATCGCAGCACCGAGCCGCGCGCTCCGTCCCTCCTCGGCCTGGAGCGTCTGGTGCTGCGTCTCCAGGTCGGAGACCTGCTGCTGGAGGGCCGACCGCCTGGTCAGCGCCTCGCGGGCC
>NZ_JAAVJD010000337.1 GCF_012033735.1 Streptomyces lonarensis
CCGCCGCGCTGCTGCGCGGCGGCGCGGGGGCGACCCAGGTGCCGGGCAGCTGGATCACCTGACCCCCGCGGCTCGCTGCTCCTCGCCGGCCGTCCCCGGCGTCCCGGTCCCCGGCGTCCCGGTCTCCGGCGCGCCGGGCCGCTCCGGCAGCAGTGCCAGGACGGCGCGCCGCTGCCGCTCGTCGGTGGTGTCGTCGTAGGGATCGGGCGCCGCCGGAACCTGGAGGCGCAGCAGGGTGCCCGGTGCCGGCCGGGCGTAGCCGCGGCCGGGCGTGGCCCCCGGCGGCGGGGTGGAGACCGGTGCTCCGCCCAGCAGCTCGTGCAGGAGGGCGGGGGGAACCGGTCCGAGCACCACCCGTGCCTCGGTGCACCCCGTCACGGCCGGCCCCAGCGACGCCAGGCCGTCCAGCTGTTCGGCGACGACCACCGTCACCTCGGCCGCCCGGCCGTGGCGCAGCGGCACCTCCAGCAGCTCCTGCGGGTCGCGGACGCCCGCGGTCCGCGCGCGGTGGGCGAGCAGCGCGGGGCGGTCGACCACGATCCACAGCGGCCGCAGCGGGCAGGGGTGGTCCGCCACCGCGGCCTGCCGCGCCCGCGCGAGTTCGGCGAGCCGGCGTTCGGTCTCCACCGTCGCCCACTCCAGGGCGGCGGCGGCACCGGTGGGGGAGGACTCCACGGTGAGGACCCCGCGCCGGCCGGTGAAGCACGCGAACTCGCCCGCGCCGCTGCCGTCCACCAGCAGGACGTCGCCGTCGTCCAGCGCCTGCAGCGCGAGGGAGCGCAGCAGCGAGGTGGTGCCCGACCCCGGCCCGCCGGTCGCCAGCAGGTGCGCGGCGGGCGCCCGGGAGCCGGTGCGCCAGACGACGGGGGCGGCGTCGGTCACCTCCTCGCCGTGGGGTCCGGCCGCGACGGGCACGGTGCGGTCGACCGCGTCGGCGTCGGTGAACCCCAGGACCGCCTCGCCGGGGCCGGTGACGAACCGCTGCGCGCAGACGCCGTCGGGCAGCGGCGGCAGCACCTCCAGCCGGAGCCGGTTGTGCTCCCGGTCCCAGCACATCCGCAGCTCGCGCTCACGGCCGGTCTTGGCGGCGAGCACCTCCTCGACGCGGGCGCGCGCCTCGGCGTCGCCGTCGGGGAAGTGGGCCGGGTAGCGCAGGCAGAGCGCCGTGACGCGGTCGCCGTCGAAGGCGTGGTCGCTCACGACGTCCTCCCAGCGGCCGCCGTAGGTGTAGGCCGGGTCCGCGGTGCAGCCCTCGGGCGCGCCGAAGAACGGGACGAGCGCCTCGTAGACGACGCGGAGCCGTGCGGCCCGCTCCTCCGCCTCGGCGGCGGCCTCGGCCGCGCGGGCCGCGCCGCCCCGCTCGGCGCGGCGGCCGCAGACGACCGCGATCGGGAGCAGGGCGCATCCCGCGAGCAGCGGGCCGTGCGGCATCAGCCACACCAGCGCCGCCCCCGAGACGACGACCGCCGCCAGCGGCAGCCGGCGGTCGCGGGGGGTCGCGCGCCACCGCGCGAGCGCGCCGCGGGCCAGGCCGCCCAGTCCCGCCCACAGCAGGCGGGGCAGGGCGGACGGGGAGCCGAGGTCGTTCGGGTTGCGGACGGCCTCCGCCAGCTCGCCGGCGCGCGTGGACAGGGAACGGATCTTCGCCAGCACCGGGCACCTCCGCCGGGAGCGGGCCGGCGTCGGCGGGAGCGGACCGCTCCCGCCCCCACCGGGCTCGGACGGGTCAGGGGGCGATGCCGCCGAGGAGGCTGGCGAGGCTGTCGCTCCCGGCCTGGATGCTCGGCGCGATGGCCGTGCCGGCGAGGTAGAAGCCGAACATGGCGCAGACGGCCGCGTGCAGCGGCTTCATCCCGTCCTTGCGGAAGAAGAGGAACATGATGACTCCGAGGAGGACGACGCCGGAGACGGACAAGATCATGGGAACTCCCGATGTTGCGGCACGCAGGTCACTCTCCGCACCGTAATGCGCACCATCGGTACACAACAGTTGATCCGATCATATGGGTGAACGGTGGGGTGAAAGCCGCGGACGGTCCCCGCGCGCGCACCCCCGCGCCGCCCTCCGTGCCGCACGCCACTCCTTCCGCCGCGGCGCCGCGCGGCAGAGGCACTCCCCGAGGTCGATAGGGTGGGCCCCACCAAGGGGCAAGGAGGAAGAGAGACGATGACGGAGAGCACTGAACCGCTGTCGCCGCGCGCCAGGTTGGCAGTGACGGCGGGTAAGGCAGCGGCAGCCGTGTCCCGGGCCGCGGGCCGCGGTAGCGGGTCGGTGATCGGGGGCAGGGTGGCCCTGAAGCTGGACCCCGACCTGCTCGCCCGTCTGGCCGGGCACCTCGACGTGGTGCTGGTGTCGGCGACGAACGGCAAGACCACGACCACCCGGCTGATCGCCGAGGCGCTGCGCGCCGGCGGACCGGTGGTCTCCAACGCGCTGGGCGCCAACATGCCCGCGGGTATCACCTCCGCCCTGGCCGGGGGCTCCGACGCGCGCTACGGAGTCATCGAGGTTGACGAGAAGTACCTGGCCGGCGTCGCCCGCGACGTCGAGCCCAAGGTCATCGCGCTGCTCAACCTCTCCCGCGACCAGCTGGACCGCGCCGCCGAGACCCGGATGCTCGCCGAGCACTGGCGCACCGGCCTGGAGGGCTCCAAGGCCACCATCGTCGCCAACTGCGACGACCCGCTGGTCGTCTGGGCCGCCTCCTCCTCCGCCCACGTGGTGTGGGTGGCCGCCGGGCAGGAGTGGAAGGACGACGCCTGGTCCTGCCCCGCCTGCGGCGGGGTGCTCCAGCGCCCGGACGACGGGTTCGTCTGCGGGGAGTGCGGGTTCGCCCGCCCCCAGCCGACCTGGGTGCTCTCCGGCGACCACGTCCTGGACCCGCACGGGTCGGCCTGGCCGATCCACCTCCAGCTGCCGGGCCGCGCCAACAAGGCCAACGCCGCCTCCTCCGCGGCCGTCGCCGCGGTCTTCGGCATCGCGCCCCAGGTCGCCCTGGAGCGGATGTACTCCGTCGCCGCGGTCGCCGGCCGCTACGACGTGGTCACCTACCAGAACCGCGAGCTGCGGCTGCTGCTGGCGAAGAACCCGGCCGGCTGGCTGGAGACGTTCTCGCTGATCGACCCGCCGCCCACCCCGGTGGTGCTCTCGGTCAACGCGCGGGGCGCCGACGGCACCGACACCTCCTGGCTGTGGGACGTCGACTACACCCGGCTCGCCGGCCACCCGATCGCCGTGATCGGCGACCGGCGCCTGGACCTCGCGGTCCGACTGGAGGTCGCCGGGCTGGAGTTCACGGTCCACGACACCCTCCAGCAGGCGATCGGCGCCCTGCCGCCCGGCAGGATCGAACTGATCGCCAACTACACCGCCTTCCAGGACGTCCGCCGCGTCGTCGGCAACTGACCCTCTCCCACCCGAAGGGACGTCAAGCCATGAGTGACACCAGCCTCCGCGTGGTGTGGATCTACCCCGACCTGCTGTCGACCTACGGCGACCAGGGCAACGTGCTCGTCGTGGAGCGCCGCGCCCGGCGGCGCGGGCTCAAGGTCGACCGGATCGACGTCCGCTCCGACCAGCCGATCCCGACCTCGGGCGACATCTACCTGATCGGCGGGGGCGAGGACCGCCCGCAGCGGCTCGCCGCCGAACGGCTGCGGCGCGACGGCGGACTCCAGCGCTCCGTGAACAACGGCGCCATCGTCTTCTCGGTCTGCGCCGGCTACCAGATCCTCGGCCACGAGTTCGTCAACGACCTCGGCAACCCCGAGCCGGGGCTCGGCCTCCTCGACGTCGTCAGCGTCCGCGGCGAGGCCGAACGGTGCGTCGGTGACGTCCTCGCCGACGTCGACCCCGCGCTCGGCCTCCCGGAGCTGACCGGCTTCGAGAACCACCAGGGCGTCACCCACATCGGCCCCGGCGCCCGCCCGCTGGCCACCGTCCGCCTGGGCAAGGGCAACGGCATCGGCGACGGCAACGAGGGGGCGTGGAACGACACGGTCTTCGGCACCTACCTCCACGGCCCGGTCCTCGCCCGCAACCCACTGGTCGCGGACCACCTGCTGAAGCTGGCGCTGGACGTCAACGCCCTGCCGCCGGTCGACGACCGCTGGTACGACGCGCTGCGCGCGGAGCGCATCGCCTCCGCCGCCCAGCCCGCCTGAGCTGCGTCCGCCCCGCCGCACGACACCTCACGCCGCCGCCCGCGCCCCGCTCCGGGGCGC
>NZ_JAAVJD010000338.1 GCF_012033735.1 Streptomyces lonarensis
CGGCCGCCTCGCGGAGCTTCAACGCCGCCTCCTGGGCGAGGCCGTGGCACCAGCCGCTGCCGAGGAAGGTGATCTGCCGCGCCTCCGCGAGGCCCGGCGGCGGGCCGGCCGCCGCCGCCCGGGGCCGCACCCCGCCCGCACGAGCAGCGCCACGACCGCACGAGCAGCACGCGCAGGACGAGTCCCCCGAGGAAGCGACAGGAGCCCACCATGAGCACCGCACCCCGCACCGGCTCGCACACCGCCGCCGAAATCGCCTCGCAGCCGCACTGCTGGCGCCGCGCGGCCGAACTGGCCGGCACCGTCGGCGCCGCCCTGCCCGCGACCGGCGAGCGGGTCGCGGTCGTCGGCTGCGGCACCTCGTGGTTCATGGCGCAGAGTTACGCGGCGCTGCGCGAGGCCGCCGGCGCGGGGGAGAGCGACGCCTGGCCCGCCTCCGGGTTCCCGGTGGGCCGACGCTACGACCGGGTGGTGCTGATCAGTCGCTCCGGCACCACCACGGAGGTCCGGGAACTGGCGGCGGCACTGCGCGGCACGGTCCCGACCACGGCGGTGGTCGCCGACCCCGCGTCGCCACTGACCGGCGAGGTGGACGAGGGAGTCGTCCTCGGTCACGCCGACGAGCGGTCCGTGGTGCAGACCCGGTTCGCCACCAGCGCGCTGGCGCTGCTGCGCGCCGGTCTCGGGGAGCGGCTGGACGCCGCGGTCGCCGACGCCGAACGGGCGGTGGCGGCCGGCCCGCCGCCGGGCCTCGCGGAGGCGCGGCAGATCACCTTCCTCGGCAGCGGCTGGTGCCACGGCCTCGCCCAGGAGGCGGCGTTGAAGCTCCGCGAGGCGGCCGGGGCCTGGTCCGAGGCGTACCCGGCGATGGAGTACCGGCACGGTCCGATCAGCATCGCCGAACCGGGCCGCGCGGTCTGGGTGTTCGGTGGGCTGCCGGTCGGTCTGGCGGCCGACGTGGCCGCGACCGGGGCGGAGCTGGTCGCTGGTTCCGACCCGCACGGCTCCACGAGCGCGGGGACCCCGGCGGCGGGCGGTGAGCCACTGGACCCGATGGCGGACCTGGTCCGTGCGCAGCTGCTGGCGCTGGCCGTGGCGGAGCGGCGAGGGCTGGACGCCGACCGGCCGCGGCATCTGACGCGCGCGGTGGTGCTGCCCTGAGAAGGGGGCGAACCCGCTGAACCGGGCGGGGCGGTCCCGCGCGTCGCAGGGGCGCGCCCGGCGGTCGACACGCCGGGCGGCCCCGAGGTGTGGGGGAGGGGCGGTACCGCGGCCGTGGGGGCCGGGTCCGCCGACGCGGGCGCGGCAGCGCCCGGTGGCTCAGCCGGGAACGGTCAGCAGGTGTAGGTCCTGCCGTCGGCCGCGAGGCTCCAGCTGCACGCGCTGATGGTCCCGGCGGCGGCGTTGTTGTCCTTGCTGCCGGGCTTCTTCAGCCGCAGGTTGGGCGTCTTGGCGCGTCCGTCGTTGGGCAGCACGTGCCGGGCGTAGCCGCGGTAGATGTGGTGGACGCCCTTGCTGTCCTTGTGGTTCTTGCCCGTCCCGGTGTGGACCCGGGCGCTGGCGCCGGCCGGCAGCTTGTAGGAGGGCAGGGCGCGCCCGTAGGTGTTGGTGGTGATGTCGGGCACCCAACCGCCCACGTTCACCGTCTTCTTGGTGACGTTCTTGATGACGAAGAACTCGTCGTTGAGGTTGACCTGCTTGCCGTTCTTGACGTCGGCGCCGGCGGCGTTGGGCCGGACCTGGGTGACCATCAGCTCCCCGGTCGTCTTGGCGGCGTGTGCCGGGACGGCCGGCATCAGGACGGCGAGGGAGACGGTCGCGAGAAGTGCCGTGCGTATGGCGCGGTTCACGGGCGTGCCTTTCGAGGAGGGGCCGGGGCGATGCGCACGCCGGCCCGGGCCCGCCGGAAGCGGCGGGCCGAGCGATCAGTGTGCCCGAGACAGCCGTACGGCGAGGGGTTTTCGGAGACAACGGTGACCTCTTGGTGACACGGGGGCCGATGTCCGCTCATCGCGGGTGCCTCCGCGGCCGTCTGCCGTGCCGGCGCGGCGGCCGACGGGCCGCCCGGCCCGGGGGAGCGCCGCCGCCCCTGCCGCGGGCACCCGGCCGGTAAGGCAACCCTTACTTCGGCGGGTACACTCGTGCGCGGTCCGAAGGCCGGATGGACGACCCGCGAGCAGGAGGCAACGAGTGTCCGCTGAGGATGCGCAGGACGAACCCCGGCTGCTCGCCGAGGGGCTGGACGTGGGACACGCCGGGCGACCGGTCCTGTCCGGGGTCGGGCTCGCCCTGCGGCCCGGACGCGTCACCGTCCTGGTCGGCCCCAACGGCTGCGGGAAGTCCACGCTGCTCCGGACGGCCGCCGGGCTCATACCGCCGCTCGCCGGTTCCGTCACCCTCGACGGCCGGCCCGTGGCGGGGCTGGACCGCCGCACGCTCTCCCGGGGCCTCGCCTTCCTGCCGCAGTCCTCGCTGGTGCCCGCCGGGGTCCGTGTCGCCGAACTGGTGCGCCACGGCCGGTACGCCCACCGCGGGGCGTTCGCCCGCCACACCGACGAGGACACCGAGGCGGTCACCTGGGCGCTGGAGGTCACCGACGCCGCGCCGCTGGCGGAGCGCCGGCTCGACGAGCTGTCCGGCGGCGAGCGCCAGCGCGCCTGGCTCGCCACCGTCCTCGCCCAGCGCGCCGGGGTCCTGCTGCTGGACGAGCCGACCACCTACCTCGACCTGCGGCACCAGTTCGAGGTGCTCGACGTCGTCCGCCGACTGGCCCGCGAGCACCGGATCGCCTGCGGCGTGGTGCTCCACGACCTCACCCAGGCCGCCGCCTACGCCGACGAGGTGATGGTGCTGGCCGACGGCGGCACCGTCACCGCCGGCCCGCCCGACACCGCGCTCACGCCGGAGGTCATCCACCGGGCCTTCGGGCTGCGGGTCTCCGTGCTCCGCGACCCCGGCACCGGCCACCTCGCCTGCTTCCCGCTCCCCGCGGCCGACGCCGCCCGCTGAACCGGGCGCCCGCCGCGCCCCTCCCCGCGCACCCACCGGCGGCGGCCCGACCGCCGCCGGATCACGGACACCACGAAGGAGAACCCTCAGCCATGCAGAGAATGCTGCGCGCCCTCGCGACGGCCGGCGCCGCCGCGGCGCTCGCCCTCACCGCCACCGGATGCGGTTCGGGCACCGTCGGCGAGGACGCCGGGACCTCCGACTCCGCGTCGCCCGACGCCGGTGCGGACGGCGGCATCACCGTCGAGACCGCCCGCGGCCAGGTGACGCTGGACGAGCCCGCCACCACCGTGGTCTCGCTGGAGTGGACCTACACGGAGGAGCTGATAGCGCTCGGCGTGCAGCCCGCCGGCAACGCCGACAACGACGGCTACGCCCAGTGGATCACCGCGCCCGGCGTCGACCTGGCCGAGGACACCGTGGACGTCGGCGACCGGCAGGCGCCCAGCATCGAGCAGATCCGGCAGCTGGAGCCGGACCTCATCGTCGTCGACGACGGCCGCGCCCAGGAGAACCTGGCGCAGCTCCAGGACATCGCCCCGGTGCTGTCGTTCGAGTACACCACCTCGCCGCAGCTGGAGACGCTCCGCACCAACTTCACCGAGCTCGCCAAGGCCGTCGGCCGCGAGGAGCAGGCGGACGAGGTCTTCGCCGGGATCGAGGAGTCCGCCGCCGACCTGGAGGAGCGGCTCACCCAGGCCGGCCTCGACGGGACCCGCTACGCCTTCGCGCAGGGCTTCACCGCCGACGGCACCGGCACCGCCCGCCTCTTCACCGACGAGGCGCTCGTGGCGCAGGTCCTCGACCTCGCCGGGCTGGAGAACACCTGGGACGGCGAGGGCGACGCCTGGGGCATGACCACCGTCGGTGTCGAGGGGCTCACCAACCTGGAGCCCGACATCCACTTCCTCACCGTCGCGGACGACGCCGACTCGCCGTTCACCGGCGCCTTCGCCGGCAACCGCGTCTGGGAGGGGCTGGAGTTCGTCCAGGAGGACCGCTGGCACGAGCTGGACCCGGGCACCTGGCTGTTCGGCGGCCCCGTCTCGGCCGAGTACATCCTCGACGAGGTCGGGAAGGCACTGGGCGTCTGATGATCGGCTCCGCCCCGCCGGCCGCCCGACGGCCGCACCCCGCGCCCGTGGACGCGGCGTCGTCCGCGACCGGGCCCGGCGGGGCG
>NZ_JAAVJD010000339.1 GCF_012033735.1 Streptomyces lonarensis
CGGCACCACGCACGCGATCTGATCGCCGAGATGACCGAGGTGCGCAGCGCCCAACGCCTGCGGCGTGCCCGCCGCAGTGCCCGAGCCGCGGCCTCCGCGCCGGCTCCTCGTACGCGCCCCGCGCCTTCGCCCACCCGTGGTGACAACCGCCCCGCGGAGCGGCAGACGACAGGCGGCAGGCGGGGCACCGGGTGCCGGTTCCCGGGGCCCGCGCGGGGCACGCGGCCCGCGCACCGCGCGGGTCAGGGAACCGGGCCGGCTCGGCCCGGCATGCCGTGGCCGTCGGCGCAGTGCGCGTGCCCTGCGGCGGACAGCGCAACGGCCCCGTACCGCCCGTCCCACCCCCGTACGGGGCGACACGAACGGCACGGGGCCGTGGAGGCCCGGGACGGCGCGGCTGCGGCGGCCGGGGCTGCCGAACTACTCGGCGGGCGCCAGGCGTTCCAGGATCAGCTCGCGGGCACGGCCCGCGTCGGCCTGGCCGCGCGTGGCCTTCATGACCGCGCCGACCAGAGCACCGGCCGCGGCGACCTTGCCGCCGCGGATCTTGTCGGCCACGCCCGGGTTGGCGGCGATGGCCTCGTCGACGGCCGTGCCGAGGGCACCGTCGTCCGAGACGATCTTCAGACCGCGGCTCTCGACCACGGCGTCCGGCTCGCCCTCACCTGCGAGCACGCCTTCGATCGCCTGCCGCGCCAGCTTGTCGTTGAGCGAACCGTCGGCGACGAGCGCCGCGATGCGGGCGACCTGCACCGGCGTGATCGGGAGGGTCACCAGGTCGACGCCCTGCTCGTTCGCGCGGCGCGCCAGCTCGCCCATCCACCACTTGCGGGCTGCGGCCTGCGGGGCCCCCGCCTCGATCGTGGCGACGATCGCGTCGACGGCGCCGGCGTTGAGGACGGACTGCATCTCGTGCTCGGAGATGCCCCACTCCTCCCGCAGCCGGTTGCGACGCACCCGGGGCAGCTCGGGCAGCTCGGCGCGCAGCTCCTCGACCCACTCGCGGGCCGGGGCGACCGGCACCAGGTCGGGCTCGGGGAAGTAGCGGTAGTCCTCCGCCTCCTCCTTGACCCGACCGGAGGTGGTGCTGCCGTCCTCCTCGTGGAAGTGGCGCGTCTCCTGCACGATGGTGCCGCCGCCGGAGAGGACGGCGGCGTGCCGCTGCACCTCGAAGCGGGCGGCGCGCTCGACACTGCGCAGCGAGTTGACGTTCTTCGTCTCGCTGCGGGTGCCGAACGTCTCGGTGCCGTGAGGCCGCAGCGACAGGTTGACGTCGCAGCGCATCTGGCCCATCTCCATGCGGGCCTCGGAGACGCCGAGCGCGCGGATCAGCTCGCGCAGCTCCGCGACGTAGGCGCGGGCGACCTCAGGGGCCCGGGCGCCGGCGCCGGTGATCGGCTTGGTGACGATCTCGATCAGCGGGATGCCGGCGCGGTTGTAGTCGAGCAGCGAGTACGAGGCGCCGTGGATGCGTCCGGTGGCGCCGCCCACGTGGGTGGACTTGCCGGTGTCCTCCTCCATGTGGGCGCGCTCGATCTCCACCCGGAAGACCTCGCCGTCCTCCAGCTGCACGTCGAGGTAGCCGTTGAAGGCGATCGGCTCGTCGTACTGCGAGGTCTGGAAGTTCTTGGGCATGTCCGGATAGAAGTAGTTCTTCCGGGCGAACCGGCACCAGGTGGCGATCTCGCAGTTCAGCGCGAGGCCGATCCGGACCGCCGACTCGACGCCGATCGCGTTGACGACGGGCAGCGCACCGGGCAGACCGAGACAGACCGGGCAGGTCTGGCTGTTGGGCTCCGCGCCGAGCGCGGTGGCGCAGGCGCAGAACATCTTGGTCTTGGTGCCGAGCTCGACATGGACCTCCAGGCCCATGACGGGGTCGTAGGCCGCGAGCGCGTCCTCGTACGACACCAGGTCAATGACTGTCACGGGGGTGTACCTCTCGGCTGCGGGGGTGGGCGGCCCGCCGGTGACGGGGGCCGCGCGCCCGGAGCGGGTCAATCGGAGAGGACATCGTGAATGTCCTCGTTCATGCGGCGCAGCTCGCGACCGAGCAGCGCCACACCGGTGATGACGGCGGCGGCGGAGACGATGCCGTCGACCAGCTGGAGCGTGTCGTGCTCCTCACGGGCGCTGCGCAGCTGCTTGGCGATGCCGATCACACCGAACACCGAGGTGCCGATGGAAATGTAGACGCCGAGCTTCGACTTGGGCTTGCTCATAGGGCTGGTGCCTCCTCCAGGATGGGATGTCCCCACCGTGCCAGGTAAGCGGCCTCGACCGCGGCCCCCACGCGGTACAACCGGTCATCGGCCATCGCCGGAGCGATGATCTGCAGACCGACGGGGAGCCCGTCCTCCGGCGCGAGGCCGCACGGCAGCGACATCGCCGCGTTGCCCGCCAGGTTGGAGGGGATGGTGCACAGGTCGGCCAGGTACATCGCCATCGGGTCGTCGGCACGCTCGCCGATGGGGAAGGCCGTGGTGGGCGTGGTCGGCGAGATGACCACGTCGACCTGCTCGAAGGCGCGCTCGAAGTCCTGGGTGATGAGGGTGCGGACCTTCTGCGCGCTGCCGTAGTAGGCGTCGTAGTAGCCGGAGGAGAGCGCGTAGGTGCCCAGCATGATGCGGCGCTTGACCTCGTCGCCGAACCCCGCCTCGCGCGTCAGCGAGGTGACCTCCTCCGCGGAGCGGGTGCCGTCGTCACCGGTGCGCAGGCCGTAGCGCATCGCATCGAAGCGCGCCAGGTTGGAGGAGCACTCCGAGGGGGCGATGAGGTAGTAGGCCGCGAGCGCCTTCGTGAACGAGGGGCACGACAGCTCGACGACTTCGGCACCCAGCTCGCGCAGCAGCTCGACCGTCTCGTCGAAGCGCTGCATGACGCCGGCCTGGTAGCCCTCACCGCGGAACTCGCTGATGACGCCGACGCGCAGCCCGGCGACGGTGCCGTTGCGGGCGGCCTCGACCACGTCGGGGACCGGCGCGTCGATGGACGTCGAGTCCAGCGGGTCGTGGCCGGCGATCACCTCGTGGAGCAGCGCCGCGTCCAGGACCGTGCGGGCGCACGGCCCGCCCTGGTCGAGCGAGGAGGAGAAGGCGACCATCCCGTAGCGGGAGACCCCGCCGTAGGTCGGCTTGACGCCCACGGTGCCGGTGACCGCGGCCGGCTGCCGGATGGAGCCGCCGGTGTCGGTGCCGATGGCGAGCGGCGCCTGGTAGGAGGCGATGGCTGCGGACGAGCCACCACCGGAGCCGCCGGGGATGCGGGTGAGGTCCCACGGGTTGCCGGTCGGGCCGTAGGCGCTGTTCTCGGTGGAGGACCCCATGGCGAACTCGTCCATGTTGGTCTTGCCGAGGATGACGACGCCGGCGTCCTTCAGACGCTTGGTCACGGTCGCGTCGTAGGGCGGGATCCAGCCTTCGAGGATCTTGGAGCCGACGGTGGTCGGCACGCCCTCGGTGGTGAAGATGTCCTTGAGCGCCAGCGGCACGCCGGCCAGCGGGCCGAGTTCCTCGCCGGCCTCACGGCGGGCGTCGACGGCGCGGGCCTGGGCGAGGGCGCCCTCCCGGTCGACGTGGAGGAAGGCGTGGACCTTCTCGTCCACGGCCTCGATGCGCGCCAGGTGGGCCTCGGTCACCTCGACCGCGGTGACCTCGCCGGCGGCGATCCGCGCGGCGGTCTCGGCTGCGGTGAGCCTGGTCAGGTCGGTCATGGCGGTCACTCCTCCCCCAGGATCTGGGGCACCTTGAAACGCTGCTGCTCGGCTGCGGGTGCCTGCGACAGCACCTGCTCGGGGGGCAGACTCGGACGGACCTCGTCCGGTCGCATGACGTTGGTCAGCGGCAGCGGGTGGGAGGTCGGCGGGACGTCCTCTCCGGCGACGTCGGAGACGGCTGCGACCGCCCCGATGATGTCGTCGAGTTGACCTGCGAAGTGGTCGAGCTCTTCGCTGGACAGCTCCAGACGCGCCAGCCGAGCGAGGTGGGCGACCTCCTCGCGCGTGATGCCAGGCATGCGGCGATCCTCATTGCTGTGTCGAGGGCTGGTTGAGCCACCAATCCTATGGGGTGCTCGCCCCGGTCCACGCACGCCGGCCGGGGCGGACCACCGCGCCCCGCCGCGGCCCGGCGGGCGGTGCCGGGGCGCCAC
>NZ_JAAVJD010000033.1 GCF_012033735.1 Streptomyces lonarensis
GGCGGCAGCCGGTCCAGGGTGCGGCGCGCCGCCGCGACCGTCGCGGCCGCCTGCTGCTCGTCGTCCGACCGGGTCCACACCGCCGGGACGTCGTGCACGCCGATGACCCGCGCGGTCAGCTCCGGGTCGCCCAGCCGTTCCGCCGCCTGCACGGCGGCCAACCGGTGGCGGCGGGCCTGCGCCAGCCCTCCCCCGCCGGTGACCGCGAGATCGCGCACCAGCCCCGCCGTGGACTCCAGCCGGGCGCGGGAGCCCGCCCGCACCTCGGTGTCGTAGGCGGCGCGGGCGCTCTCCCACACCTGGTCGGCCGGGTCGGCGCGGTCCGGGTCCAGGTGGGGCGCCTGCCGCAGCACGTCCTCCTCCAGGCGGCGCAGCCGCGGGCCGGGGTCGAGACCCAGATCGTCGCGGAGCGTCGTGCGGGCCCGCCGCACCACGGCGAGGGCGTCGCCCTGGCGGCCGACGCGGTACAGCGACAGTGCGAGCAGCCGCCAGCCCTCCTCGCGCCACGGCTGCGCCGTGACGTGCGCGTCGAGGTCGGCGGCGGCCCGTTCTGCCGCACCGGCGGCGAGGTGCGCCGCCGCGAGCCGTTCCACCGCGTGCAGCCGCAGCTCGGTCAGCCGCCCGCGTTCGGCGCGCACCCAGGCCGCGTCACCGAGCTCCGCCAGGGCGGGGCCGCGCCACAGGCCGAGGGCTGCGGAGAGCCGTGCCGCCGTCGCGGGCGGCGCCTCCCCGTGCGGGTCGGCGGCGAGAGCGGCCTCGAACCGCCAGGCGTCCACCGCCTCCGGCGCGGGTCGCAGCGCGTAGCCGGGGCCCTCCGTCACCAGGAGCTGCGGGCGGGCGCGCGGCGGGCGGTCCGGCTCCAGCGCGCGGCGCAGCGCCGCGACGAAGGTGCGGACGGCGCCTGCGCCGTCCGCCGGCGGCTCCTCTCCCCAGAGGTCCGCGACCAGCCGGTCGACGGGGACCACGTGCCGGCGCGCCACCACCAGCCGCGCCAGCACGGCGCGGTGCCGCGGTCCGCGCAGCGCCAGCGGCGCACCGTCCGCCGCCTGGGCGATGACCGGGCCCAGTACACCGAAGGACACCGGCATCGTCGACTCCTGCCCGCGCGCGGCGCGGACCGCGTTCGCTCATCGGTTGCTCATCCGCGGCCCGCAGGGTGGGACCACCGGCCGCCCGGCACCGCGGCGGCTCCGACTGTTCGGAAGAGGCACACCATGACACAGCCCGTACCCGGCTTCGCCACCCGACGCGTCCGCGTCGACGACGGCGTGGCGCTCGACGTCTCGGTGGGCGGCTCGGGGCCGCCGCTGGTGCTGCTGCACGGGTTCCCGCAGACCCGTCTGATGTGGCGCCACGTCGCCGCGGAACTCGCCGCGGACCACACGGTGCTCTGCCCCGACCTCCGCGGTTACGGGGCGAGCGGCAAGCCGGCGGCGGTGGACGAGGACACCTACTCCAAGCGCACCATGGCGCGGGACGTCGTGCGGCTGGCCGCCGCGCTGGGACACGAGCGGTTCGCGCTCGCCGGCCACGACCGGGGCGCGCTGGTGGCGTTCCGGGCGGGGCTGGACCACCCGGAGGCCGTGTCGCACCTCGCCTGTCTGGACGTGCTGCCGACCGTGGACATGTGGGAGGCGCTGCGCGGCGCGGACGCGGCGGTCGCCTTCCACCTGTACCTGATGGCCCAGCCCCCCGGGCTGCCGGAGCGGATGATCGAGGCCGCCGGGGACTCCTTCTTCGGCTGGTTCCTGGATGCCTGGGCGCGGGAGGGGTCGGCGCTGCCGCCCGAGGTGCGCGAGCACTACCTGGCGGCCTCGCGGGCTGCGGTGCCGTCGGTGGTGGCCGACTTCCGGGCGTCGGCGGGGGTGGACCTGCGGCACGACCGGGAGGACCGGGCGACGGGCCGGCGGCTCACCATGCCCGTCTCGGTGCTGCAGCAGGACTGGGGCGCCGCGCTCGGTTACGACGCGCGGGCGCTGTGGGAGGCGTGGGCCCCGCGGTTGCGGCACCGGACGGTCGCCTGCGGGCACTTCATGGCGGAGGAGGACCCCGGCGCCGTCGTCGCGGCCCTCCGCGAGCTGCTGGCGGTCGACGCGGACCGCTGAACCCCTGAACCGGTGGGGGCGGTGCGGCGGGGCGGACGGCCCGCCGACCGCCTCTGCCGTGCTGCCGCCGTGCCGCGGCGGGCAGGCCGTCAGCTCCGGGGCCGCACCAGGCCGGCGAGGAGCACGGCGTAGCGGTCGAGTGTCTCGCGGGCGGCGTCGTCGTCCCGATGGGACAGCCAGAGGGTGGTTGCCCCGCTGAAGACGGTGAGCACCATCTCGGCCATCTCCGCGGTCCCGCGCGCGTACTCGACGTGCGCCTCGGCGGCGAAGCGGTCCAGGTTCTCCGCGGTGCGTTCCAGGTAGCTGCGGTGTTCCCAGGCGGGCAACCCGCTCAGCTCGGGCTCGCGGAGCGCCAGCCCGGTCAGGTCGGTGAGGACCCGTTGGGCGTCGGGGTCCGCCACGACGGTCTCCCAGTAGGCGCGGAAGAGCGTGCGGAGGTTGTCGGCGGGCGGCGCCCCGGGGTCCACCTCGGGCCAGACCGCGCTCAGGTCGACGTCGATGTCGGTGGTGAGCAGCGCCGCGTACAGCTCGCGCTTGGAGCGGAAGCAGTAGTGGAACGCGCCGTGCGGCATGCCGGCCTCGGCGCAGATGGCGCGGGTGGTGGCGGCGCCGACGCCGTCGCGCTTCATGACCCGCAGCGCGGCCTGCGTCAGCAGCTCGCGGCGGGCTTCGACCGGCAGGTTCTTCCGGGGGGACCGCGCGGTCCCGGCGCTCTCCATGGGGCCAGCGTACCCAGTTCTGGCCAGGTGGCCAGGTCGCTTGACCTGGCCACCTGGCCAAGTTAGGTTGCGAGGCAGACGACGACCGCCGCGTCCCCGCCCCGACCAGCGGGAACCGGGCCGTGAACCCGCCGGTACCGCCGTCGCATCGCACCGAGGAGGCTCCCCCATGGTCCGGATCGAGACCGCGACGGCGGACGACACCGAGGAGGCCGCCGCCGTGCTCGCCGAGGCGTTCGCGGCCGACCCGGTCATCGCACGCTTCGTCCCGCCGACGGCGTCCCGCCGCGAACAGCGGCTGCGCGGCATGTTCCGCGGCGCCGTCCGGGCGGCCGGCCCGGCCAACGTCGACATCGCCCGGGACGACGCGGGCGGCGGGGAGATCCTCGGGGTCGCGGTCTGGCGCGCTCCCGAGGGCGGCGCGGGACCGGTCGGGGCGCTCGCCGCGCTCGGCAGCGCGCTGGCGGCGCTGGGCCCGCGCGGGGTGCTGCTGCTGGGCCGGTACAACCGCGCGCTGCGCCCCCACGTCCCGGAGGAGCCGCACTGGCACCTGGAGGACATCGGCACCCGCGCCGCGGCGCGGGGACTGGGCGTCGGCCGGGCGCTGCTCACCCACCGGCTGGCGATCGTGGACGACTCCGGGCGCCCGGCGGTGCTGGAGGCGACGACGCCGGCCAGCCGCCGGCTGTACGAGCGGTTCGGCTTCGCCGCGGCGGCCGAGCCCGACAGCGGCCCGCTGTCGGGTGCCGCGGTCATGGTCCGCCCCGCCTGACGACAGGCCGGGCACGCGGCGCGCACTCCGGCGCGTGCCCGGCCTGCCGCGCAACTCCGGGCCGGCACGCCGGGCATGACGGGAGTCAGCCTGGGCAGGCGCCCCGACGAACGAGTGACGGACGAGGGGACGAGCCCTCCGGGTCGGTGGGGACACCGGCCCGGGAACGCAGTCTCCGGGAGGTCGACATGAGCGTCGCAGGAACCAGCCGCCGTCTCACGGGGCACGCCAAGGAAACCGTAGGCAAGCTGACCGGCAGCAAGCGGCTGCGGGTGAGTGGCCGCTTGGACCGCATCCGGGGAGGCCTCACCAACGGCCTGTCACGTCTGCGGCACCGGGCGTCCGGGGTGCAGAGCTCCGTGGCGTCCTCGGGTCGCCGCGTGGCGCGGCGCTAGCCCACCCGCCCGCAGGAACCATGCCCGCCGGCCGCGCGGGCAACGACGGTGGCGGGACGCCCTTTCGGGGCGTCCCGCCACCGTCGTGCGTGCGATGGCCACGCCGTGCCACCGCCGCGGGCGTGCTCCCGATGGCCGAATCCCGGCGGACGTGCCGGGGTCGCCGCCCCTACGATGTTCTTCGTGACCGCCAGCCGACCGGCCTTCTCGGCCGTCCCCGCCGCCGCGTCCCACCGCGCCGCCGCGAGCCGCTGCTGTCGCTCCTGTTGTCCCGGCTGCCGCTGATCCCGCTCCCTGGCCCGGTTCCGTTCCGGCGCACGCCTCCTCCCGGCGGTGGCGCTCCCGCCCGGGCCCGGCGACGCCGGATGACGTCGCCACCGCGTCCTCCCCCGCCTCTCCCCGCGGTCGACCGACGCCTGTCGCGTGCCCCGCCCCGCCGTGCAGCGCCCCGCTGCCCCCAGGGGCGGTGGTGCGCCGCGGGCGAGGCGCGTCGGCCGTCCCGACGAAAGCAGGCCCCGTGTCCCGTTCTCCCCTTCCCCACGACGACGAGGCGGCGTACGACCGCGATCGTGCCGCGCGGTTCCTCGACGGTGCGGCCCGCGCCGACGGGGTGTCGCGGCGCGCGCTGCTCGGTCTGCTCGCCGCCGCGCCGACCGCACTGCTGACCGGGACGGACCGCGCCGCCGCCGCACCGGCGGGCCCGGCGGCCGGGCTCGCCACGGTCGTCAAACCGCTGCCGCCGGAGCACTACCGGGTGCTCGGCACCAACGCCGAGACCCGGTGGGAGGCGCTGCGAGGCAGCGGCTTCACCACCCCGAACAGCCACTTCTTCGTCCGCAACCACACCGCGACGCCGCTGATCGACCCCTCGGCCTGGCGACTCCGCGTCTGGGGCAGCGGGCTGCGCGGCGCACCGTCGCCGGAGAACGCCGTCGTGTTCGGTCTGCGGGAGTTGCGCCGCCTCCCGGCGGTGGAGCGCGCGGTGCTGGTCGAGTGCGCGGGCAACGGCCGCGGCTTCTACGCCTGGCAGCAGGGGCAGGAGGTGTCCGGCACGGACTGGGGGTTGGGCGCGATCGGCCTGGCCCGCTGGCGCGGCGTCCGGCTGGCGGACGTGCTGCATCGGGCGGGGGTCACCTCGCGGGCGGTGGACGTGATGCCGCGGGGGCTGGATGCCCCCGTGACCAGCGGCGGGGTGGAGTTGGGCCGGGTGCGCCGTCCGCTGCCCCTCGCCAAGGCCCTCGACGACGTCCTCCTGGCCTACGAGATGAACGGCGAGCCGCTGCCACCGGACCACGGCGGCCCGGTGCGGGTGGTGGTGCCCTCGTGGGTCGGGATCTCCTCCGTCAAGTGGGTGGGCGACATCGAGGTCTCGGACACGGCGCTCCATTCGCCGTGGAACACGGAGCTGTACCGCCTCTTCGGGCCGCGGCACCCCGAGGGCGGCAGCGCCCCGCTGACGCGGCAGACCGTCAAGAGCGCCTTCGAGCTGGCGCGCGACATCGAGGTACGCGCCGGTCGGACCCACCGGTTGCACGGCCGTTCCTGGTCCGGGCTGGGGACGGTGCGGAGCGTGGAGGTCAGCACCGACGGCGGGGCGCGCTGGCAGCGGGCACCGCTGCGTGACTCACCGCGGCGTGACGCCTGGGTCCGCTGGGAGTTGCCGTGGCGCCCCGCCCGGCGCGGCCCGGTCGACCTCCTCGCGCGGGCGACCGACTCCGCCGGGCGCACGCAGCCGGCGGAGTCGGTGCACAACACCCAGGGCTACCTCTTCGACGCCGTCGTCCGGCACCGGGTGCAGGTGGTCTGAGCGCGCCCGCCGCGTCAGCCGGGGCGCGGTGCCCGGGAGGACCGCCGCACGACGAGTTCCGGCCGGAGGACCACCGCCCGGTGGTGGTGGTCCTCCGGCCGGGCTTCGGCGGCTCCCGCCTCCTCCGCCAGCAACCGCACCGCGACGCGGCCCAGCTCCTCGGCGGGCTGCCGCACCGAGGTGAGCGGCACGGCCGCCGCGGCGGCGAACTCGATGTCGTCGTACCCGACGAGGGCGACCTCGTCCGGGACCCGCACACCGGCGGTGACCAGGGTCTGCAGGACGCCGAGGGCCAGCAGGTCGTTGGCGCAGAACACCGCGGACGGCAGCGTGGGCAGCCCGAGCAGCCGGGCCCCGGCGTCCGCGCCGGACGCCACGTCGAGCCGCTCGGTGGCGAGCGAGGTCAGCGCGGACGCCGGCAGCCCCGCCTCGGTGAGGGCGGCGAGCGCCCCCGCGCGGCGGTCCTGGCACTGCGGCAGGTGCGGCGGCCCGCTGACCCAGGTGACCCGGCGGTGCCCCGCGGCGAGCAGGTGGCGCACGGCGAGGGCGCCGCCGGTGACGTCGTCCACGGCGACCGAGCACCCCTGGTCCGGCGGCAGTTCGCGGTCGACGTACACGTACGGGATGCCGTGGCGCCGGAACCGCTCCAGGTTGCCCCCGGAACTGTCGGCGGGCGTCACCAGCACACCCCGGACCCGCTGCTCGGCGAAGAGCGCCAGGTAGTCGGCCTCCTCGACGGCGCTCTCCGCGCTGCTGCACACCATGGTGCGCAGGCCGACCTCCGAGGCGGCCCGCTCCGCCCCCTTGGCCACCCCGGCGAAGAACGGGTTGGCGAGGTCCAGGACGAGGACCGCGACCATCCGGCTGCTGCCCGACCTCAGCTGACGGGCGGTCTCGCTGCGCACGTAGCCGAGCACCTCAATGGTGGTGAGCACCCGTCGGCGCGTGTCCGGGGAGACGGTGTCGGGCCGGTTCAGGACGTTGGAGACCGTGCCGACCGAGACACCCGCCTCCCGCGCCACGTCCTTGATGCCGACCGCCGCCGCGTCCCGACGTGTCATCGTCCCGCCCTCGTCCTCGCCGCCGCTCCGGCCGGGCCGTCGTCCGGGCCGTCCGGCCCCGGTCACCCGCGGCCGGACAACGCCGGCCCGCGGTCCACCAGGACGACCTCCAGCGTACGCGGGCCGTGGACCCCCTCGACGCGGTCCAGTTCGATGTCGCTGGTGGCGGACGGGCCGGAGATCCAGGTCAGCGGACGGGCGGGGTCCAACCGCTCCAGCACCTCGGGCACCGAGTCCACCACCTGGTCGGGGGCGTGCACCACGCAGACGTGGTGGTCGGGGACGAGGCTCGTCCGGCGCAGGCCCTGAGCGGGGCCGCCGTCCAGGACGAGGGTGCCGGTCTCGGCCACGGCGACGGCGCAGCCGGTGACGACACTGTCGGCGGTGGCGAGCTCCGCAAGCGGCACGTCCTCCGTCAGCCAGCGCACCCCCTCGGTCCGCCACGACGCGGGCAGCGACGGCGGGGCGAGCGCCACCTCGGTGCCCCGGCGGCGCAGCAGCCCGGCGATGGTCTCCGGCAGGTCGGCGGGGGTGCAGCGGTGGACGTGTGCGCGGTAGTCGGCGAGGTTGGCGGCGAGGAGTTCCACGGCGTCGTGCGCGGTGCCGGGCCGGTGGCTCCGCCGGTAGTCGCGCACGACGGGGACGTCCTGCGGCCGTTCGTGCCGGGGGACGTCGCGCAGCGCGGCGCGGAGCCGGGTGAGGACCAGGGTGCGGTCGCCCGTCCCTTCCCGGGAGCCGACCGGCTCGGCGGCCCGGGCCCCGGCCTCGGCGGGTGGGGACGCGGCGGGCGGGGAGGTGGCGGGCCGGATGGTGGTGGGCGGGCCGGCGGCATCGACGGCGAGCGCCGGGCCATCGGCGGCGGGGGCCGGGGCGGGTGCAGGTGTGGCCGCCGAAGCCGGGGCAGCGGCCCCGTGCTGCTCCTGCCACCAGCTGCGGAAGCTGCGTTCGGGGACCACCGGCAGGTCGCGGCTGTCGGTCCAGGCGCGCCCGGCGCCGGGCAGCCGTCGCGGCAGGTGGTTCCGCGCCCGGCCCGCGGCCGCCTGGGCCCGCGCGAGGAGGGCGGGGCGGTCCAGCAGCAGGCGGGCGGCGCGCATCGCCGTCCGTTCCGCCCGGTGGCCCGGGGCCGGGCGCTGGTGGAAGCGGCTCCCGCCGAGGGTCACCGGCCCGCCCTGCACCACGCGTTCCCGCAGGTGGACGAGGACCTCGGGGATGTCGATCGCCACGGGGCAGACCTCGTGGCACGCCCCGCAGAGGGAGGAGGCGAACGGCAGCGAGGCGTCCAGCTCCCCGGTGGTGCCGCGCAGTTGCGGGGTGAGGATCGCACCGATGGGGCCGGGGTACGCGGACCCGTAGGCGTGGCCGCCCGCCCGCTCGTAGACGGGGCAGACGTTGAGACAGGCCGAGCAGCGGATGCACCGCAGCGCCTGCCGGCCGACGGTGTCCGCGAGCGTGTCGCTGCGGCCGTTGTCCAGGAGCACCACGTGGCAGCTCTGCGGGCCGTCCCCCGGGGTGACTCCCGTCCAGGTCGAGGTGTACGGGTTCATCCGCTCGGCGGTCGAGGAGCGGGGCAGCGTCTGGAGGAAGACCTCCAGGTCCCGCCAGGTGGGCACCACCTTCTCGATACCGACGACGGAGATCAGGGTGTCCGGCAGCGTCAGGCACATCCGGCCGTTGCCCTCGGACTCGACGACGACGAGGGTGCCGGTCTCGGCGACCAGGAAGTTGGCGCCCGAGACGGCGACCCGCGCCCGCAGGAACTTCTCCCGCAGGTGCAACCGGGCGGCCTCGGCGAGCGCGCGGGGGTCGTCCGTCAGCTCCTCCGGGGCCGGGCGGCCCCGGTCGGCCATCCGCGCGCGGAAGATGTCGCGGATCTCCGAGCGGTTGCGGTGGATCGCCGGCACGAGGAGGTGGGAGGGCCGGTCGTCGCCGAGCTGCACGATGAGTTCCGCGAGGTCCGTCTCGTGGGCCGCGATCCCCGCCGCCTCCAGCGCCTCGTTGAGTTCGATCTCCTGGGTGGCCATCGACTTGACCTTGACCACCTCGTCGGCGCCGGTCCGGCGGACCAGCCCGGTGACGATCCCGTTGGCCGCCGCGGCGTCCGCGGCCCAGTGGACCTGCCCGCCGGCGGCGGTGATCGCCGTCTCGGCCTGCTTCAGGTAGGTGTCGAGGTGGCGGAGCGTCCGGTCCTTGAGGGCGGCACCCGCCGACCGCAGTTCCGCCCAGTCCGACAGCTCCGCGACGGCCCGGGCGCGCTTGTCGCGGATGGTGCGGGTCGCGTGGCGGAGGTTGCCGCGCAGCGTCGCGTCACCGAGGGCGGCCTCCGCGCCGCGGGGAAAGGCCGGCATCCCCAGGTGGACGGGGTTCACGGTGTCTCCAGGGGGTGGGGCTCGGCGCGGGTGGCGGCGAGGATCTCCGCCAGGTGGAGCGGGCGGGTGGGCGCTCCGGTACGGGTGAGGGTGCCGCCGATGTGCATCAGACAGGAGTTGTCCAGGGCGCAGAGCGCCTCGGCGCCGGTCGCGGTGACGGCGGCCGCCTTGTCCGTCCCCATCGACGCCGAGACCGCGGCGTTCTTGACGGCGAAGGTGCCGCCGAAGCCGCAGCACTCCTCGGCGCCCGGCAGTTCCCGCAGCTCCAGTCCCTCGACGGCTGCGAGCAGCCGGCGCGGTCGGTCGCCGAGGCCCAGCATCCGCAGCCCGTGGCAGGTCGGGTGGTAGGTCACGGAGTGCGGGAACCACGCGCCGACGTCGGTGACACCGAGGACGTCCACGAGGAACTCGGTGAGTTCCACGGTGCGGCCCGCCGCGTCGACCGCGTCGGCCAGCGCTGCCGCCGCGCCGGGCCGCCCCTCGTCCAGTGCGCGCCGCCGCATCCGGGGGTAGTTGTCGCGCACCATCGCGGCGCACGACGCAGAGGGGGTCACGACATGGTCGTACCCGGCGAAGGCGCGCGCGTGGCGCAGCGCGAGCGGTTCAGCCTCGCGGCGGTAGCCGGTGTTGAACTGCGGCTGGCCGCAGCAGCTCTGGGCCTGCGGGAACTCGACGTCCACACCGAGGCGGCGCAGCAGCCGCACCACGGCGCGCCCGGTGCCGGGGTACAGGGTGTCGTTGACACAGGTCACGAAGAGCGCGACGCGCATCACCGCTCCTTCCGGGTCTGTGCGGCGCGTTCGGCCGCACGCTGCCATTCCGCCGTGTCGCCGCGGGGTTCGTACCGCACCAGTGGCAGCGCGCGGCGCAGCAGTGCGCGCCCCGCGTCCGGCCCCCCGGGGACGAGGCCGGCGGTCCGGGCCTGGCAGAGGAGGTTACCGACAGCCGCCGCCTCGGCGGGCCCCGCCACGACGGGGCGGCCGCACGCGTCGGCGGTGAGGCGGCAGAGCAGCTCGTTGCGGGCGCCGCCGCCGACCACGTGGACGACGTCGACCGCGCGGCCCGACAGCCGTTCGGCGTCCGTGATCGCTTCGCGGTGGGCGAGGGCGAGCGAGTCGAGGACGCACCGCACCGTCTCCGCGCGGTCGCGCGGTGCACGCTGCCCGCCGCGGCGGCACGCCTCGGCGATCCGTTCCGGCATCCGGCCGGGGGCGGTGAACGCCGGGTCGCCGGCGTCCACGACGGGGCCGGGGCCCGGCACCCGGGCCGCCTGCTCCAGCAGCTCGGTGAGGGGGGCGGGCGCCCCGTCGACCTCCCAGCTGCGGCGGCACTCCTCCAGCAGCCAGAGCCCCATGATGTTGCGGAGGTAGCGGACGGTGGCGTCGACGCCCAACTCGTTGGTGAAGTTGGCGCGTCGGCTCTCCTCGGTGAGCACCGGGGCGTCGAGTTCGACACCCGCCAGCGACCAGGTCCCGGTGGCAATGTAGCCGAAGTGGGGCGTGGCGGCGGGAACGGCAGCCACGGCGGAGGCGGTGTCGTGGGAACCGACGGTCGTCACGGGGACGGGCCCGGGCAGTCCGGTGGCGGCCAGGACCTCGGGGAGCAGGTCTCCCGCCGGGTCCCCGGGCCGGCGCAGCGGCGGGAACAGCGAGGTGTCCAGCCCGGTCGCCCCGGCGACGCGAGGCGACCAGTCGCCGGTGCGCGGGTCCAGGAGCTGGGTGGTGGAAGCGTTGGTCAGCTCGGTGCCGAGCCGTCCGGTCAACCAGTAGCTGATCAGGTCCGGCAGGAGCACGACGTGGCGGGCCGCCCGGAACGCCGGGGTGCCCCGGGCCGCGAGCAGCTGGTAGACGGTGTTGAAGGGCAGGTGCTGGAGTCCGGTGGCGGCGTACAGCTCCGCCGGCGGCAGCACCGCCTCCAGCTGCTCCCGGGTTCCGGCGACGCGGTCGTCGCGGTAGTGCACGGGGTTGGCCAGCAGCTCCCCGTCACGGTCGAGCAGGCCGTGGTCGACGGCCCAGCCGTCGATGCCGAGCCCGGCGATTCCCGCCCCGCCGGTGAGGCGGCCGGCCCGGCGGAGTCCGTCCAGGACGCCGCGGTGGAGGTCGAGGACGTCCCAGTACAGGGTGCCCCGCACCCGGACCGGCCGGTTGGGGAACCGGTGCGCCTCGCGCAGGTCGAGGGCGGCGGGGCCGTCCGCGGCGGGGCGGAACCGGCCGAGGATCACCCGTCCGCTGGAGGCGCCGAGGTCCACCGCGGCGAACGTCGCGTCGTCACCGGGGCGCGCGGCGGCTGCGGGCCCGGCGGGTGCGGGCGGGGCGGAGCGGCGGTGGCTGGGCACGGGTGGCTCCCAGGGGCGACGGGCGGGTCGGGGCGGGTCGGCGGCGCCGGCGGGGCGCCCGTGGGTGCCCCGCCGGCCCGGGGTCACCGCAGGAACGCGGCGGCGACGCCGGCGTCCACGGGGACGTGCAACCCGGTGGTGTGGCTGAGGTCGCCACCGGTGAGCGCGAAGACGGCGTTGGCGACGTGCTCGGGCAGCACCTCGCGCTTGAGCAGGGTGCGCTGCGCGTAGAAGGCGCCCAGTTCCGACTCGGGCACGCCGTAGACCGCGGCGCGCTTCGCCCCCCAGCCGCCGGCGAAGATGCCCGAACCGCGCACCACCCCGTCGGGGTTGACGCCGTTGACGCGGATGCCCTGCTCGCCCAGCTCGGCGGCGAGCAGCCGCACCTGGTGGGCCTGGTCGGCCTTGGCCGCGCCGTAGGCGATGTTGTTCGGGCCGGCGAAGACACCGTTCTTGGAGGAGATGTAGACGAGGTCGCCGCCGATCCCCTGGGCGGTCATCACCCGGGCCGCCTCGCGCGAGATCAGGAACGAGCCGCGCGCCATCACACGGTGCTGCAGGTCCCAGTCGTCGGCGGTGGTCTCGGCGAGCGGCTTGCTGACGGAGAGGCCGGCGTTGTTGACGACGAGGTCGACGCCGCCGTAGGCGAGCGCGGCCGCTCGGAAGGCGGCGGCGATCTGCTCCTCGTCGGTGACGTCGAGCGGCACGGCCACGGCGCGGTCCCGGCCGCCGAGTTCACCCGCCACGGTCCGTGCGGCCGTCTCGTCCCGGTCGGTCACCACCACGGCGGCGCCCTCGGCGGAGAGGCGGTGCGCGATGGCGCGGCCGATCCCGGAGCCGGCGCCGGTGACCAGGGCGACCCGGCCTGCGAGCGCCGCGGGCGGCGGCATCCGCCGGAGCTTGGCCTCCTCCAGCTCCCAGTACTCGATCCGGAACTTCTCGGACTCCTCGATCGGCGCGTACCGGGAGACGCTCTCCGCGCCCCGCATCACGTTGACGGCGTTGCGGTAGAACTCGCCGGCGACGCGGGCGGTCTGGGCGTCCTTGCCGAAAGAGAACATGCCGACGCCGGGAACCAGCACGACGGCGGGGTCGGCGCCCCGCATCGGTGGCGAGTCGGGGCCGGCGTGCCGCTCGTAGTAGGCGCGGTACTCCTCCCGGTAGGCGGCGTGGAGTTCCCGGAGCCGGTCGAGCAGTTCGGGCAGCGGGGTGTCGGCGGGCCGGTCCAGGACCAGCGGCCGCACCTTGGTGCGCAGGAAGTGGTCGGGGCAGGAGGTGCCGAGCGCCGCCAGGCGCGGGTGTTCGGCGCGCGCCAGGAAGTCGAGCACGGCGGGGGCGTCGTCGAAGTGGCCGAGTTGCGGCCGGTCGGTCGAGGCGAGGCCCCGGACGACCGGCGCGAGGGCGGCGGCCCGCTCGCGGCGCTCCGCCTCGGGCAGCGCGCCGTAGCCCGGGAGGGGTTCCCCGAAGGGGTCGGGGCGGCCGTGCTCCGTCAGGAAGTCGGCGGCGGTCCGGATGATCTCCAGGGAGTTGGCCTCGCACGCGTCGCTGGTGTCGCCCCAGGCGGTGATGCCGTGGCCGCCCAGGACGCAGCCGATGGCACCGGGGTTGTCGCGACGCACGGCCGCGATGTCCAGACCGAGCTGGAAGCCGGGGCGCCGCCAGGGCACCCAGACCACCCGGTCGCCGAAGCAGCGCCGGGTCAGTTCCTCGCCGTCCGCCGCGCAGGCGAGGGCGATGCCCGAGTCCGGGTGGAGGTGGTCGACGTGCGGCGCCTCGACCAGTCCGTGCATCGCGGTGTCGATGGAGGGGGCGGCGCCGCCGCGACCGTGCAGGCAGTGGTCGAAGGCGGCGACCATCTCGTCCTCGCGCTCGACGCCCGGGTAGACGTCCACCAGGGCGCGCAGCCGGTCCAGCCGCAGGGCGGCCAGGCCGTCGGCGGTGAGGGTGCCGAGGTCACCGCCGGAGCCCTTCACCCAGAGCAGCTCGACATCGCGGCCGGTCGCGGGGTCGGTCGCGGTGCCCTGTGCGGAGGTGTTGCCCCCGGCGTAGTTGGTGTTGCGGGGGTCGGCGCCCAGGCGGTGGGAGCGGGCGATGAGGTCGGCGACGGGGCGCGGCGGTTCGGGGGCGGCGGTCGGTGCTGCGGTGGGGTGGCTCGTCATGTGTCCGGTGGCTCTCTCACGGTCGGCGCGCCGAGCGGCGCGGAAGGGACTGGACGGACTGCGGGCGGGCCCGTGGCACCGCGGGGCGGAGCGGGGCTCCGGCCCCGGGCCGCCGGGCGAACGGGCCGGACCGGCGGCGCGTCAGGCGCCCCAGCCGGCGGCGGTTCCGCCGACGCGCTCCGCGACGGTGCGCTCGGCCCAGCCGGAGCGGCGGTAGGCCGCCATCGGGTCCGGGTCGATCCCCCACTCCTCGCGCAGTTCCGCCAGGAGCGGCCGGACGTCGGTGTGGTAGGCGTCCATCAGCACGGCGTTGGCGGCCAGCACGTCACCGTCCGTCTGCGCCGCGGTCAGCGCCGCCCGGTCCACCAGCAGCGCCTTGGCGGTGGCCTCCTGGACGTTCATCACCGAGCGGATCACCGCGGGGATCTTCGGCTCGATGTTGTGGCACTGGTCGAGCATGAACGCCGTCTGCGGGCCCAGCCCGCCGCCGCCGATCACCTCGTGCATGATCCGGAAGAGCTGGAACGGGTCGGCGGCGCCGGCCATCAGGTCGTCGTCGGCGTAGAACCGCGAGTTGAAGTCGAACCCGCCCAGTTTCCCCGCGCGCAGCAGGAAGGCGACGATGAACTCGATGTTGGTGCCCGGCGCGTGGTGTCCGGTGTCGACCACCACCTGCGCCTGGGGGCCGAGCTGCAGGCAGTGCGCGTGGGCCGTCCCCCAGTCCGGCACGTCGGTGGTGTAGAACGCCGGCTCGAAGAGCTTGTACTCCAGCAGCATGCGCTGGTCCTCGCCGAGCCGGGCGTACACGGCCCGCAGCGCCTCCGCGAGGCGGTCTTGGCGGGCCGCGATGTCGTCCTGGCCCGGGTAGTTGGTGCCGTCGGCGAACCAGAGTTTGAGATCCCGCGAGCCGGTCGCGTCCATGATGTCGACGCATTCCAGCAGGTGGTCGAGGGCCTTGCGGCGCACCGCGGCGTCGGGGTGGGTGACCGAACCGAGCCGGTAGTCGTCGTCCTGGAAGACGTTGGAGTTGACGGTGCCCAGCCGCACCCCGCGCGAGGCGGCGTGCTCCGCCAGCGCCGCGTAGTCGTCCACCCGGTCCCAGGGGATGTGGAGCGCCACGGAGGGGGTGACGCCGGTGTGGGCGTGGACGCGGGAGGCGTCGTCGATCTTCTCCTGCGGCGTGCGCGGCACTCCCTGCTGGGCGAACACCTTGAAGCGGGTGCCGCTGTTGCCGTACGCCCACGACGGCGTCTCGACGGCCTGCGCCCGCAGCGCTGCCCGTACCTCCGGTCCGGCTGCCATGAGGAGGCTCCCGTTTCCGCTCGATGACATGAAACGATTCAACACGCGAAAGTTAGGGGCGCCCCGACCGGCTGTCAACACCTCCCGCGCCCCGTGTTGCCATGAACCGTGCACTCAAGGGCACTCCCCGGGCCCGGTCGAGTGACACGTCTGGGGGCGGCAGCATTCCGAGTGAATGAAAGGATTCAAGTCTCGTTGTGGCTGGCGGGAGGCACCCGGCACGCGGGGCGGCCGCCGGTCACGCCACCGCGAGGGCCGCGCCGCCCGCCTCCGCGCGGAGCGCCTCCAGCAGCCGGGCCTGCGTCGCGGCACGCGCGATCAGCAACGGCAGGTCGACCGCGCTGTGGCGGGCGAGCCCCGGAAGCCCGGACAGGGTGCGCCACATGGCCGCCTTGCCGCAGACCCCCAGGTACATGGCCTCCAGCTCCACCAGGTCCGAGAGGCGGGCCCGGCGGACGAGGCGGCCGTTCGGCTTCAACACCCCCAGGGTCTCCGCGGCCGCGCCCAGCAACAGGAGGTGCTGGTGCACCGGCACGTGGAGGGAGCGCATGAGGACCAGCAGCGCGCCCCGGTCCTCGCGGATCTCCCGGGCGACGCCGGCCCGCCGGTCGGCCTGCCCGTCGGGGGCATGGTCGGCGATGCGCCGCGCCAACCGCGTGCCGGCGGTGGCGCCGGCCAGGTGGTCGTTGAGATAGATCGTCAGCGCCCGGTCGGCCCGGACGCTGCTCCACTCCCCCAGCTGCGACTGGATCGGGTCGATGTCCACACCAGCATCCTCCGCGCCGCGCGGCCGTCCCGCACCCCGGAGCGGTCCGCACGCGCGGCGGGCGCGGCGCGGGGCCTCAGCCCTTGGTGGCCGGGTTGGTCGCCTTGCCGTCCAGCCAGAGCGTGGCGCTGTCGTCCCGGTGCGTTCCGGAGCTGCCGACGTGCTTGTCGGAGATGGCTGCGCCGTTCTTGAGGACGTGGACCAGAGCCATGCCGTGCCCCCGGCCGAGGCCGTAGTCCGCCTTCAGCCACTCCAGCACCGCGCCCGCCTTGGTGTCGGGCCCGTCGAGTCCCTTCTCCTCGGCGATCGCGACGAGCTGCCGCGGGGTCAGACCGGTCCTGGTCTCGATGGTGTCGAGGTACGCCTGGAACGACATGCGTGGATCTCCTGGTACGTGAGGTGGGAGGACCGGCCGCGGCGGCCCGGCTCCGGTGGACGTCGCCGGGCCCCGGGCCGCGCTCCCCCCGACCGGCCGACGCACGCCGGCACTCCCCCCGGGGCGGCGCGGCCGACCGGGGCGGACGCCGCGGCAGAACCGGTGGAACCGTCGGCGGCGGGCCCGGCCCACCGGCCCGATCGGCCTGTGGCAAGTCTTCCACGGCAACCCCCGCGAGAGCCCGCTCCGGCGGGAGGACAGCAGTTTCGGAGAAGTACGCCCCGCCCCGGCCCGGTCGGCGAGCACGTTTGGCGCGCCGCCACCGGGTAACCCGAGACGTCACCGCGGCGTCGGTCACCCACGCGGGGACCGGCGGACGCGGACCACGTACCTCAGATGGAGAGGAGCCCGGAGGCATGACCGACCACACCCTGCCCGTACCGGACTGGGACCAGCAGCCCGCGGGGTCCCTCCTCCACCGCATCCGGAGCCTGGACAGCGAGCAGCTGGCCGCGCTGGAGCGCCACGAGGAGAACCACGCCGACCGGCCCGCCGTACGCCAGATGCTCGCCACGCGCCAGGAGGAGCTGCGGGCGGGCGCGGAACCGTCCCCGGGCGGTGACGGCGAACCGGTGGACGCGGCGTCCCCCGGCAGCCACGGTTCGCCCGCCTCGCCCGCCACCGCGGCCGAGCCGCACCACCATCCGCCGCACGGCCACCCCCGCCAGCCGGGACAGGGGTACCGGCAGGGCCCCGGCACCTGAGCCGGCGACGTCACCGCGCCCCGGTACGGGGCACCGCGGGGGCGGTGTCCAGGGAGTGGTGGAAGACCCCGAGGTGGTCCCGGCGGGAAAAGTCCCCGCCGACCTCGGTGATGAGGATGTTCCCGCCGCTCCCCCGGTCGGTGTGGTACACCACGAAGGCGCTGCCGTTCCTCGTCAGCAGGTGGGGACCGCTGAGGTTGACCGCGCCCACGTCGGAGTGGCGGATCAGCGGCTGCTGGTCGAAGGTCCACCGGCGGCCGTCGGGCGACCACCCCCAGCCGATGTCGCGGTGGTCGCTCGCGTTGTTCACCATGAACACCATGACGTACCGGGCGCCGCGGTCGGGCAGATCGTGGGGGAAGACCCGCGCGTAGGACGTCTCCGTCGTGCCCGAGGGGAGCATGGAGGTGTCCAGCACCACCCCGTCGTAGTCGAACGCGATGCCGTCGGACGAGCGGGCGAGCCGGGTGGTGCCGTTCTCGCCGTGGAAGTAGAGCCACATCTCGCCGACGTCCGCGTTCCACATCACGTGCGGCGAGGAGACGTGGCTGACGGAGTAGTGGGGTTCCCAGCTGCGCGAGACGATCGGGTTGCCGGGGTGCTCGGTGAACGGCCCCTCCAGCGAGTCGCCGTGCGCGAGGCAGATCCCGCCGGGGGCGTCGTGCGGCGCGTAGTAGAGGTAGTACCGCCCGAGGGCTCCGGACAGCCGCCCCGCGGTGCCCCGGATGCAGGGGAAGATGATCTCCCCGGTCGGGTCGTAGTCGAGCTGCGAGGGCGTCAGCAGGGTGGTGAGGTAGCGGTACTCCGGGAACCCTCCCGGGGCGCTCGCGGTCGCGGCAGTCGCCGCGCCGCCCTCCGCCCGGGCGACCCCGCCGCCCAGGGCGACGGCCGTGCCGGCCGCGGCAGCGCCGCGCAGGAACAGCCTGCGGGGGACGGCCCCGGTCGGCCCCGGGGTGGGGCGGGTCGTTGCGTGCTGCGGCTCGTTCACGTGCTCTCCGTTCGTCGTGTCGGACGGGTACCGGTGGGCGGGGGCCGAGGCGCCGGCTCCGCTCGGGGCGGAGCCGGCACGGCGGGCGGATGGGGGGAGACGCGCGGTCAGAGATAGGTGACAGCGGTGACGCAGAATCCCCCCAGGGCGACAAACCAGACGTACGGCAGCGTGCGCACCATGACCTGCTGCGGGCTGACCCCGGCGTACTGGGAGCTCCAGACGGTCTGCGTGCTGGTCGGGTCGGAGACCCCGAACACCTGGTTGTAGGAGGCGACCAGCCCGAGCACCGCCATGGCGGGGTAGATCTGCGTGGCGATGAGCACGCCGGCGATCCCGGCCCCCAGCCCGAAGACGTTCAGCGGGCCGCGGTAGAGGCAGAGCGGCACCAGCAGGGTGAAGACCGCCACGAACGCCACCGGGTTCTGCGGGCTGATCGCCTTGACCAGCGGCTCCAGCGCGGTGACCGCGCCCGGCAGCTGCACCGCGGCGAGCAGGATGCCGATGGCGATGAACAGCGCGATCGGCGGCGCCGCCACCTGGAACCCGCCGTACAGCGTCCGCAGCAGCCGCTTGTTCATCTCGCGGGGCCGGGTGGTGGTGACCAGCCCGAACAACACGCCCGCCAGGAGCGAGGGGATGATCGCCACCTCCAGCCCCAGCGCGAGCACCAGCGGCACCAGCGGGGTCAACAGCGCGTACCAGGGGGCGTCCCCGAGCTGCTTCCGGCGGGACTCCGGGCGGCCGGAGCCGGACCGCAGCGACCAGGTGTGCTCGACGCCCCGGCGGCGGGACTCGATCAGCACGTAGGCCACGCCCGCGGCCAAGGCGAACGGGAACAGCTTCACCATGAAGGAGCGCACCTGCGGGACGGGGATGTCCAGCGCGGTGGAGAAGAACTGCCAGATGGGCAGCTCGAAGGGGACGCCGACGGCGATGCCCATGAGGATGGTGCCGGCCGCGGTGACCTTGGGGATGCCCACGGCGATCATGGCCGGGATGCCGATGATCCCGGCCATCATCGCGGCGGGCGCGGACCCGGTGACGGTGCCGATCAGGGCGGAGACCCCCAGCACCCCCAGCGCGACGACGGTGGGGCGGTCGCCACCGAACTCGACGATCTTGCGGACGATGGTCGAGGCGACGCCGGTCTCGTCCAGCAGCCTCCCGAGCCAGGAGCCGAGCAGCACGGCGATCATCGTCGAGGCGAGGGCCGGCGCGCCCTCCTGGATCACGGTGTCGAGAACACTCTCCTCCCCCGTGACGGAGGCGCCGGCCACGAAGGCGATGGCGACGGCCATACCCACGAGGGCGAAGGCGGTGGGCAGTTTGCGGGACAGCATGGCGGCGACTCCGACCGCCATGATGAGCAGGATGACAACGCCCATGACGTCACTTCTCTCTGTGGTCGACGGCGGCGGCGAGCGCGGCGGTCAGCAGCAGCGGGCTGCGCCCGAGACCGGCCGCCCGACGGGCGTGGGCATGGGCGGCGACCTCGTCGGCGCCCGCGACGTGCCCGAGGCGGCGCAACCGGCCCACGCGCAGGACCTCGTGGCCCAGGGCGCGGCGGAACTCGGCGCGTACGGGGCCGTGGTGGAGCCGTTCGTGCACCGCCTCGTGGGCGAGGACGGCGACGCGCAGCGAGCCGGGCGGGTACCAGTGCTCCCAGCCGTAGCGGCGGACGAGCCGCTCGGCGGCGGCGAGGGTGTCGGTGTACAGCTCCACCGTCGGTACGGGCCGGGAGCGGTAGCGGGCGAGCAGCCCGCGGTCGAGGCCGTCGTCGCGTTCCTCGACGCGCTCCGGCGGCGGCCCGGCGGGCAGCGTGGAGCCGAAGGCGTCCGCGGCGCGGGCCCATCGGCGGAGCAGCTCGGGGTCGCGGCCCTCGTGGGTGGGGGTGTCCGCCAGCAGCCGGACGGCGAGGTCCAGGTCGTCGACGGCGGCGATCTCCCGGCCGCGGGGCAGCTCCGCGGGAACGGCGGTCACGACCGCACCTCCACGACGAGGACGACGGGTTCGGCGCCTCCCCGGGAACGCAGTTCGCCGCGGGCGAGCGCCAGGAGGGGTTCGGGGTCGAGCACGCCGGAGAGATCCGCGATGCGGGAGCCGAGCAGCATGCGGACGGCGGGGGCGCGCACCCCGCCGTCGCCGTAGGCGGTCTTCTCGGCGACCAGCTCGGCGAGGGCCCCGGGCGCGTCGGCGACGGTGGTGGCGGCCACGTGCGCGTCCGCCAGGTGCAGCCGCACCACGCCGTCGGCGTCGACGACGCGCACGGGGTGGCGCGGGGCGCGCATCCGGCGGCGGACGGTGGTGCCGTAGACGGTGTGGGCGGGGGTCCCGGCGAGGACCTCGACCGCGGCGGGGTCCGCCTTGAGGCTGGCGGCCGCGGCGCGGAGCCGTTCGCCGTCGTCGGAGCGGTGGGCCCGGTCCTGGGTGCGCAGTTCGGTGGCGCCGGTGGCGACCGCGCGGATCTTGCTGGTCTGCGGGTCCACGGTGACCTCGACCTCGACGCCGCCGGGGTCCGCGCCCTGTGCCACGACGGCGGCCTCCGCCTCGGCGCGCACGGCGAGGATCTGCTCCTGTCCGGCGCCGGGGACGATGCGTTCGACCTCCTCGCGGACGAGGGCGAGGGCGACCCCGATGGGGCTGATCACCTCGCTGTTGCGGGCGATCCGCCCCTCCAGGCCGGTGGCGGCGGCCAGGTGCGGGGTGACGGCGGCGGCTCCTCCCCCGCCGCCGACGAGCACCGCGGTGTCCTTGTCGAGGCGGTAGTCGTCGACCATCGCGTCGACGACGCCGCGGACCTGCTCGGTCCCGGCGTCCAGCACGCGGGCGGCGGCCGCCGCGACATCGGTGCCCAGCAGGGCGGCGAGCGGGGCGAGCGCGGCGCGTGCCGCGTCGGGGTCGCAGCGGGCGAAGTCGCCCTCGGGGACGCGGCCGAGCGCATTGGCGGCGCAGGTCATGGTCAGGGCGTAGCGGCCGCCCGCGGCGTCGATGACGACGTGGTCGGCCGGGTCGTCGGGCATGGGGCGGACCGTGGTGATCCGGGCGTCGCGCAACTCCTCCACCGCGGCGAAGCAGGCGTAGGGCAGCCCCGCGATGTGGGCGCTGCGCGGGCCGACGCCGACGACACGGCCGCCGTCGACGCGCACCATGGAGCCGCCGCCGACGCCGACGGTCCGCACGTCGAGCGCGTTGAGGTAGGTGGTGCGGCCCAGGACGGTGGCGTGGCGGACCGCGACCTTGCCGCGGCGGACGACGCTGATGTCGGTGGAGGTGCCGCCGGTCTCCAGGAACACGCCCTCGCTGACGCGTTCCTGCATCAGCGCGCCCGCGACGCCGGCGGCGGGGCCGGAGAGGATGGTGAGCAGCGGTCGGCGCCGCATCTCGTCGAGGGACATCACCCCGCCGTCGCAGCGCATGACCATCAGGGGGGCGGTGACGCCGGCCCCGGTGATGGAGCGGTCCACCAGGTCGGCCGTGGCCAGCATCCGGGGAAGGATGGCCGCGTTGACCACGGCGGTGCGGGTGCGTTTGTGGAGGCCGTAGAGCGAGGTGATCGCGTGGCCGGCCGTCATGGGCAGGCCGTGGGCGGCGGCCGCCGCCAGGACGGCCTGTTCCCCCTCGGGCCGGTCCACGCTGAAGGACTCGGTCGCGACGAGGACCTCCGAGCCCGCCGCCACGAGCGTGTCGACGGCGGCGGTGACCTCGGCGGTGTCGCTCGCGTCGCCGACGTGCGCGTAGTGGAGGGGGAACTTCTTGCCCGGGGTCAGTTCGAGTCGGCCGAGGGCGGCGAGGCGCCGGGTCAGGAACCCGCCGGCACCGCGGCCGATGCCGATGAGCCCGGTGGTGGCGACGTCGCCCTCCAGGAGGGCGTTGGTCGCCTGCGTGGTGCCGTGGGCGAGGAAGGCGACGTCGGCCGGGTCCCGGTCGATCTCGTCCAGGAGCCGTTCCAGCGCCTCGACGATGCCGTGGGCGACGCCGTCCGGGTGGTGGTGGCTGGTGGGGACCTTCACCTGGCCGAGGAGTTCCAGTGTGGTCGCGTCGACGGCCACCGCGTCGGTGAAGGTTCCGCCGACGTCGATGCCGACGCGGATGCGGGGGGTGGTCATGGTCTGCACCTCCTGGTGCTGCGGGGCGGCGCGGCGCGCCGCCCCGGGGCGCGGTCGGGTCAGTAGCCCCGCACGTCGGGCCAGTGGCGCTGGACTCCGGCGCAGTCGAGGTGGCGTGCGAAGTCGCCGAACCGCTCGTCGGTCGCCTGCACCTGGTGCGGTTCCAGCTTCTCGTTCAGGCAGTGGGCCGCGAGGGCGCCGGCCACCTCGCCGATGTTCCACTCGACGGGGTGGAGGCGGTAGCAGCCGTTGGTGATGTGGGTGGTGCCGATGTTCTTGCCGGCCGGCAGCAGGTTGCGGACGCGCCGCGGCAGCAGGGCGCCGAGCGGGATCTCGAACGGGACCGAGCCCACGTCGATGTAGTTGTCGCCGCCGGTGGAGGGGTGGAGGTCGATCCGGTAGCTGCCCACGCCGACCGAGTCGCGGTGGCGCACCCGGCCGTGCGGCCCGAGCACGTCGATGGAGACGTCCTGCTCGGTGACGGTGGTGACCGCCTTGATGCGGCGGGCCTCCCGGACGTACGGCGCCTTGGCGAGACCGTCGGCGGTCCCGGTGATGTCGGGCCGGATGCGGAGCCCGGGGAAGCCGGTGCCGCCGTCGGCCCGCGGCGCCTCGGTCTGCAGCCAGTACAGCACCGAGAGCGAGAGCTGCCGCGCCTCGGCGACCGCGGCGGCGGTGGTCTCCGCCCCGCCGCCGATCAGGGGCTTGAGCCAGTAGTCGTTGAGGGGCCAGTTGACGAGGGTGATGTCGGAGTCGAAGGCGCCGGGGGTGTGGAGCCGGCGGGCGAGGATGCGGCGGAACCCCCACAGTTCCTTGTCGCCCGCGTCGGCGCTCTGGTCGGCGCTCACCTGCAGCGGGTCGACATCGGGATTGGGGACGAAGGTCCGCGGCACCGGCTCCAGTGTCCGGGGGTCGGGCGCGTTGAAGCCCAGCAGCGGGCCGGGCCAGAACTCCGGACGGTAGTCCCGCCAGAAGTCGTAGTCGGCGGGCCGGTCGACCACGTGGTCCTCCCCCTCGTGGTGGGAGAGGGCGAAGCAGACGGTGATGCCCTGCTGGTTGAGGGGCTGCGCCTCGTCGGGGGCGTTCGGCTCGTCGAACTCGGCGCGGGACTCCGCTCCGGAGCCGTGCTCGACGGCGGCGAGGTCGAGGAGTTCCCCGGTCTCGGTCGCGTCGATCACGTAGGGGGCGCGGAGGGTGACGCGCCGGTCCTCCCGGCGGTCGAGCAGGGTGACGGAGGTGACGCGGTCGCCGTCGGCCGTGGCGGCGAGCGGCGCGTGGTCGGTCAGCACGGTGAGGCGGCCGGCGGACCGGTGCGGCGCAATCATCGCCTCCAGCACGGCGAGGGCGACGCGCGGTTCGTGGCAGAGCTTGCTGACGCGTCCCGCGCCGGGGTTGAGGCCGGTGAGGCCGGCGGCCTCGGCACGCAGCGGGTACCAGCGCCGGTAGTGGTCGCGGATGCCCTCGCGCAGGGCACGGTAGGTGGCGGTGGTGCCGAACTGCTCGACCCACGGGTGCTCGTCGGGCGGGACGGCCTGCGAGGTGAGCTGGCCGCCGATCCAGTCGGTCTCCTCGGTGAGCACGACGGTCCGCCCGGCGCGGCAGGCGGCGAGGGCGGCTGCGACGCCGCCGAGGCCGCCGCCGACGACGAGGATGTCGGGTTCGGGTGTCACGAGGTGTTCTCCCTTGTGCCGTTGGGTGTGCGGTCGTCACCGCCGCGAGGCGGTGGGTTCGGTGCCGGGGTGCGGAGCCCTCCGGAGAGAGGTGTGCGGGGTCAGCGGGGTGGTGGGCCGACGGTCGCGCCCGGGCGGAAGGCGCACTCCACCAGCGGTTCGTCCGGGCGGCCGCCGGCGACGAGCGCGGCGAGGGCCCGGACGGCCGCGGCTCCCAGCCGGGCGCGGGGGAGGTCGAAACCGGTCGGGACGGGCCCCTCGTGATCGGGCGGCGGGCTGCCGAGCAGGGCCAGCGACACGTCGCGGGGGCAGTCGAGGCCGGCGTCGGAGACGGCGGTGTTGAGGGCGCGCCAGGCGGCCGAGGTGTCCGTCTCCTCGACGACGATCGCCGTCACACCGGCGGCGAGCCACGCCCGCAGCCGCGCCGGGGTGAGGTCGCGCTCGGGGTCGGCGCAGCGGTGCACCCGTTCCGGGCCGGTCGGGACGCCGGCGGCGAGGAGCCCCTCGTGGAAGCCGCGTTCCCGGTCGGTCGAGGCCGGCACGGGGTCGTCCTCGCAGACGAGCACGACCTCCCGGTGGCCGCGGGCCACCAGGTCGCCGACGACCGCACGTGCGGCGGTCACGTAGTCGGCGCCGACCCAGGCCAGCCCCTCCGGCTCGTCCCGGCGGCCGAGGTGGACCACGGGGAAGCCGTCGTCCACCAGCCGCCGCAGCTGGTCGGCGGGGGCGTGCCGCCCGAGGACCAGGCAGCCGTCGGCGAGGCGGGCCCGGTGCAGCGCGTGGGCGCCGGCGCGGGCGCCGCCGGTGCTGGAACCGGTGAAGAGCACCAGGTCGAACCCCTGGGCCGCGGCCTCCTGCTCCACGCCGACCAGGAACGGGTAGTACGAGTGCTGCACGTCGGTCGGGAAGGTCGCGGTGAAGCTGAAGACGCCGAGCAGGTTGTTGCGCGCGGCCGCCAGCCGGCTGGCGGCGGGGTCGGGGACGTAGCCGAGGCGCTCGGCGGCGCCGAGCACCTTGCGGCGGGTCTCCGCCGAGATCGCGACGTCGTCGGCCTTGCCGCCCAGGACGAGCGAGACCGTCGTCTGCGACACCCCCGCCAGCTGGGCCACCTCGGCCTGCCGGGGCCGGCCCGCGCGCGGCGCCGCGACGCGGCGGCGCGTCTGCCCTCGAACCTCGTCCACGGTCGCTCCCCTCGGTACTAATACGCATTAGGCCCGCGTATTGGTCCAGCACTGTGGGGCCCGACCGGCGTCGAGTCAAGGGGTGTGCGGCGGGTTTCCGCAGGACGCGGCCCCGCCCGACCGGGCGAGGCGGGGCCGCGGCGGACGGCGGCGGAGACCCGGGACAGCGGCGGCGCCCAGCACCGCCCGCGGGGCGTCAGTCGCCGGCGGCGGCCGCTCCCAGCAGGTCGCGGATGGCGGCGCCGACGCGTTGGAACTCGGGGCTCTCCAGCGTCTGCTCGTAGGCGCGGTGGCCGGGGAGGTCGACCTCGAACTCCTCGATCACCCGGCCCGGCCTCGGTCCCATCACCACCGCCCGCGACGCCAGGTAGACGGCCTCGGCGACCGAGTGGGTCACCAGCACCACGGTCATGCCGGTGGCCTCCCAGATACGCCGCAGCTCGACGTTCATGTTCTCCCTGGTGAGCGCGTCGAGCGCTCCGAAGGGCTCGTCCATGAGCAGCACGTCCGGCTCGTGGAGCAGCGCCCGGCACAGGGAGACGCGTTGCTGCATGCCGCCCGAGAGCTCGAACGGCATGGCGGTCTCGAACCCGGACAGGCCGGTCATCTCGATGAGCTCCGCCGCCCTTTTCCGGGACCAGGCGCGGGGCAACCCGCGCATCTCGGCCTGGAACAGGATGTTGTCCCGGGCGTTGCGCCAGTCCAGCAGCGCGGCGCGCTGGAAGACGAACCCGACGTCGCGGCGGGGGCCCGCGACCCGGGTCCCGCGCAGCGTGACCTCGCCCGCGGTGGGGTCGGTCAGCCCGGCAATGACCCGTAGCAGGGTGGACTTGCCGCACCCGGAGGGCCCGGCGATGCTGAGGAACTCGCCGCGCGCCACGGAGAGGTCGATACCGCTGAGCGCGTGGACGGTCCTCCCCTTGCTGCGGAAGGTGACGCCCACCCCGCGGATCTCGACCATCGCGTCGCCGTCGCCGGGGGCGGCGGCGGTGACGGGCTCCCCGGTGGCGCGCGGCTTTCGTGCGAACACCGTCACTCCCCTCCGGCGGTGAAGGACCCGTCGAAGTACGCGTCGGTCTCCCTGGCCTCGGCGAGCAGGTCGGCCTCGGCCAGCACCTCGATCGTCTCCCGCCAGTCCGCCGCATCGGTGACGCCGGGCGGCAGCCCCGCGGTGCGGTCGGTGGCGAGCAGCGGGATCGTCTCCTGCCACTGCTGGAGCAGCACCTCGGTGGAGGGCATCTGGGGGTTCTTGCCGGCCATGGCCTCGACGGCCGCCTCCGGGTCCTCCTGCGCCGCGGTGAAGGCCTCGGTCGTGGCGGCGACCATGCGCTCCACCAGGTCGGGGTCGTCGGCGATGGTGGTGTTGTGGGCGACCAGGCCGTTGCTGAAGAAGTTCAGCCCGGCGTCGGTGTAGCGCAGGTAGGTGACGTCGCGGCCGCTCTCGTCGGCGATCTTGGGCCCCTGGTCGTGGGCGAAGCCGATGAGGCCGTCGACCCGGCCGACCATCATGGCCGCGTTCTTGCCCGCGGAGTCGAGGTTCTGCTGGGTGACGTCGGCCTCGTCGAGGCCGACGGCGTCGAGGTAGAGCGGGAAGGTGAGGGTGACGGCGTCCCCGGCGGAGACGGCGATCGTCCGTCCGCGAAGGTCGTCCGGCTCCTCGATACCGGTGTCGCTGAAGACCTGGACCGCCGAGGGGGTGGACTGGAGGAAGACGCCGACGGAGCGGACGTCGACGCCCTGGTCGATGTTGGCGAGCAGGGCGGGGGTGTCGGCCCAGCCGAAGTCGAAGTCCCGCTGTCCCACGGCCTGGACGACCCGTGCGGAGCCCTGGCCCGCCTCGATCGTCAGCGCTATGCCGTGCTTCTCGTAGATTCCTTCCGCGACGCCGTGGTAGAAGGCGGCGTGCTCCCCGTAGGGGTACCAGTTGAGCTGCAGGGTCACGTTGTCGCCGTCGCCCGGGCCGTCCTGGCCGCCGCAGGCGGAGAGGGCGAGCGCGCAGGCGCCGGCCAGCAGGACGGCGGCGGCCGGACGGGCCGGGCGGGGCGGGGTGCGGACGGGCATGGGGGCGTCCTTCCGTGTCGTGGGGGTGGCGGAGCCCGCCCGGGGGCGGGGTGGCCCCGCCTGTCGGGGCGGCCCCGTCGGCCGGGTCAGCCCCGGTTGCGGCGCGAGGCGTGCCAGGGGATCAGGAGGGCCTCCGCCACCTGGATGACGGCGAAGAGCAGGACGCCCAGCGCGGACATGATGATGAGCGCGGCGAACAGCATGGCGGTGTCGACGTTGCCGTTCGCCTGGAGGATCACGTAGCCGAGGCCCGAGTTGGCGCCGACGAACTCGCCGACCACCGCGCCGGTGACGGCCAGCGTCGCGGCCACCTTCAGCCCCGACAGCAGTTCGGGGAGCGCGGCGGGGAAGCGGACCTTCCAGAACGTCCTGACCCGGGAGGCCCCCATGGTCGAGGTGAGTTCCAGCAGTTCCGGATCGACCGAGCGCAGCCCGCTGATACCGGATATGACCACCGGGAAGAACGCCATCAGGACGGCGACGAGGATCTTGGGACTCGCACCGAATCCGAGCCACACCACGAAGAGCGGCGCTATCGCGATCTTGGGGATCACCTGGGCGAAGAGGATCAGCGGGTAGAACGTCTTCTCCAGCGCCGGCGAATAGACCATCAGAACGGCGACGAGAACGCCGACGACGGCGGCGATGACGAATCCGGCGACCGTCTCCCCGGTGGTCACCAGCGTGTGCGACCAGAGGTACTCGGGGTGGTCGACGAAGGCGGCCCAGGTGTCGGCGGGGGACGGGATGATGTAGGGCTGCACCATGCCGGCGCCGGTGACGAGGAACCAGGTGCCCATCAGGAGCGCGAGGAAGCCGGCCGGATGGACCGTCGCGGCGGCTCGTGAGGCCCAGCGGGATTTCTCCCGCGGCACGCTGTGCGTCGGTGGATCAGAACCGCGGGCGGCGGTCCGGACGGGCACGTTCTCGGTCTGTTGCGTCATGCGGACCTCGCGTCGCTGGTGGGGACGACGGATGGAGCCTGACCGTGCCGGGAAAGCGCTTGCCGACGAAGTCGGACGGGTGGGGGATAGCGCTTTCCCATTTCGGGGATGTTAAGTACAGCCTGATGGGGCGTCAATGCCTGGAGAGAAACGGGGCGGTCCGTGCGAAAGCCGAGAACCCGCGCGACCAGGGGTGCGCCGACACTCGCCGACGTCGCGGCACGTGCCGGGGTCTCACCGGCCACCGCCTCCCGGGTCCTGCACCAGAGCACCCGCCGGGTGGGCCCGCAGCACCGGGAGCGGGTGCTGCGGGCGGCCCGGGAGCTCGACTACCGACCCGACCTCTCGGCGCAGGCCATCGCCCGCGGCACCGCGCCGGTCCTCGCGCTGCTGGTCAGCACCATCGACGACCCGTACTTCTCGGCCATCGCCGAGGGCGTGGCACGGTCCGCGCAGCGCCACGGCGTCATCGTCACCGTCGCGGTCACCGGTCGCGACACGGCCCGCGAGCTGACCTCGCTGCGCACGATCCGCGGCCAGCGCCCGCGCGCCGTGGTCGTGGGCGGCAGCCGCACCGTCGGCAGCCCGCACGGCGAGGCGCTGCTCGCGGAGTTGCGCGCGCTCTGCGCCGGGGGCGGCCGGGCGGTGTTCATCGGCCGGCCGGCCGGCGGGCTGCCGGCGGTGCGTCCGGCCAATCTCGACGGCGCGCGGGCGTTGGGCGCGGCGGTCGCCGGCCTCGGCCACCGGCGGGCCGTCGTCGTCACCGGCTCCGGTCGGCTGGAGACAGTGCGGGAGCGCACCGACGGCCTCCGGGAGGGGTTGGCGGCCGGGGGCGGCCGGGTGGTCGCCGTCGAGCGCGACGCGTTCGACCGGGGCGGCGGCTACCGCGCGACCCGACGGCTGCTGGCGCGCGGCGGGCTGGCCGCGGCCGACGTCCTCTGCGCGGGCAACGACTTCATGGCGGTGGGGGCGATGACGGCGCTGCGGGACGGCGGGCTGCGCCCCGGCCAGGACATCGCCGTCACCGGGTTCAACGACATCGAGACCGCCGCAGACGTGACACCGCGGCTGACCACCGTGCACTTCCCACTGGGCGCGATCGGCGGGCGCGCCGCCGAACTGGCCCTGGGCGGCGGGGCGGTCGAGGGGGAGGACGTCCTGGTGCCGGGTCAGGTCAGGCTGCGCGACTCGTGTCCCGACCTCAGGAACCGGCGGACCGGCGCCCCGTGATCCACCGCCGCCCGGCGCCTCACGGCGGGCGACGGTCGCCGACCGGCGGGACGCGCCGCGGGCGACCGGGACCGTGACGGCTGTGTTGACAGTGCATTTCGCGCGGCCTACCGTCCTGGAGCGAAAACGCTTTCTGCACCGGATGCGGGTGTTGCCCGCATTTCGCCCACCGGTGGCCCGCGCCCGCTCCGGCGGTCGTGCGCCGGCCGACCCCCCACCCACCCCCACGACGCGGGGCGCGCCCACCCCCCACCGGCCGCCCGGCCCCGCGCCCCACCCCGCCGACACGCACCGGCCCGGCGTCGGTGACGCCACGCCCGCACCCGCGCACGCACCACCCGCTGCCCCGCGCAGTCGCACAGCTCCGGGGCGGGGTCCGCGACGCGCGGCGCCGGGCCCGAGGAGGCAGTTTCCCGTGCACCGCACACCGCACACCGACGACCCCGGCACGACCGCCGGCGCCCCGGCGCTGCCGGGCGGTATCGGCCTGTCCCGGCTGCGCGTCTACGACTGGCCCGCTCCCCCGGGCGCCGACGGGCACTGCGGCGGCACGCCGCACATGCACCTGGCCTGCACCGAGGCGTACGCGGTGACGGGTGGCAGCGGGGCGGTCCAGGTCGTCACCGCGGAGGGGGCGGCGACGGTGCCGCTGGCCGAGGGCGACCTGGTGTGGTTCACGCCGGGCACGGTGCACCGGCTGATCAACGACGGCGGGCTGCGCATCCTGGTGCTGATGCAGAACGCCGGCCTGCCCGAGGCGGGAGACGCGGTGTTCACCTTCCCCTCCGACGTCCTGGCGGACCCCGACGCCTACCGCGCCGCGGCGGCGCTGGACCCGGCGGACCGGGAGGGCAGCGCCCGGCGCCGCCGCGACCTGGCGCTCGCCGGTCACGCGGTGCTCCGCGACCGGGCGGCGGCCGGCGACCGGTCGGCGGTGGCCGAGTTCCACGCGGCCGCGCTGCGCCTGGTCCGCCCCGCGCTGGCCGACTGGCGGCGGACCTTCGAGGCGGGCCCCGCTGCGGAGGTGGCGCGGACGGCGGCGCAGCTCGCGGCGCTCGCCGACGGGGACGCCGCGCACCTGCGGTCCGCCGCCGTCCATCGCGGTGAGGCGGGCGACGCCTGGGGGATGTGCGGACGGCTGGACACCTACGCCTCGCGGGACGGGGCCCGCGTGATCTGAGAACGGAGCGACCTGGGGGCACGGAGACCGCGCACCGTCGGACAACCGGACGAAGGAGTCTGCACATGCTTCCACGATCACGTCGACACACGGCCGGCGCCGGGGCGGTGGGCCTCGCGATGCTGGCCGCCGTCCTGGTGCCCGCCGGCAGCGCCGGGGCTGCACCGGCTGGGGAGCTCCCGCCGCAGGAACCGGGCGTGACGCTCCGCGTCTTCGACGTCGGTTTCGAACCGGAGCGCATCTGCACCCTGACGGACGGGCAGACCCCCAACATCGACGTGCTGCGGCCGGACGTCGACTGGGAGACCACCGACGACTTCGGCGGCGCCGCCAACAACTTCATGGCGCAGGTGATCGGCAACCTGCACGCGCCGGCCGCCGGCAGCTACGAGTTCCGGGTCACCAGCGACGACGGCTCCCGGCTGTACATCGGCGACGAGGAGATCATCGAGAACGACCGCCGCCAGCCGCCCACCGGAGCGGACGGCACCGCCGAACTGGAGGAGGGGCCCAACGCCCTGCGGATCGCCTACTTCCAGGGCGCGCACGGCAAGGCGCTCCGCCTGGAGTGGCGGCCGCCGGGTGCCTCCGCGTTCGAGAAGGTTCCCGGATCGGCGCTGACCACCGACGCCGACGTCACTCGGGTCACCTCACCCGGGGTGAAGTCCTGCCTGGACGCCGACGCGAGCCCCGGCGACAACGCGCCCCTGGCCGGGGTGCACCCGAACTACGAGGTCACCGACCTCCGGCCGGAAGGGTTCGAACCCCGGGTGACCGGGATGGACTGGTTCGACGACGGCCGCATGGTCATCACCACCTGGGCGGGCCGGGAGAGCTTCGACGGGGCGGTGGAGATCGTCGACGGCACGGTGGGCGCCGACGCGGGGCCGGACACCGTGGTCACCGAGGTCGTCGCCACCGACATGAACGAACCGCAGGGCGTGCTCGTCGAGGACGGCGAGATCATCGTCGCGGAGAAGCACCAGCTGAGCCGGCTGGTCGACGCCGACGGGGACGGCGTCTACGAGGAGACCGAGGCGATCGCCACCTGGCCCAGCGGCGGGACCTACCACGAGTTCGGCTTCGGCCTGCTCGCCGACGAGGACCACTACTACCTGAACCTCTCGGTGGCCATCACCCCCGGCGGCCGCACCACCGTCCCGCAGCACGTCGACAACCGGGGCACCTCGGTGCGGATCGACAAGGAGTCCGGGGAGGTCGAGTACGTCGCCGGCGGGCTGCGCACCCCCAACGGGATCGGCTGGGGCGGCGAGGGCGAGATCTTCGTGACGGACAACCAGGGCGACTGGCTGCCCGCCTCCAAGCTGGTGGAGATCGAGGAGGGCGGCTTCTACAACCACTACACCACCCCCGCCGGGCCGTTCGACGACCGGCCGGTCATCGAGCCGGTGCTCTGGCTGCCGCACGGCGAGATCTCCAACTCGCCCACCAATCCCGTCCTCGTCGAGGAGGGCCCGTTCGCCGGGCAGCTCCTCATCGGGGACGTCACCTACGGCGGTCTGCAGCGCGCGTTCCTGGAGGAGGTCGACGGCCGCAAGCAGGGGGCCGTCTTCCGCATGACGCAGGGGCTGGAGTCCGGCGTGAGCCGGCTCGCGCTCGGCCCGGACGGATCGTTCTACGTCGGCGGGATCGGCGGCGGCGGCAACTGGGAGCAGCCCGGCAAGTTCCCGTACGGGCTCCAGAAGCTGACGCCGACCTCCGAGGACGCCATGGACATGGAGGCGATGGAGGTCACCGGGTCCGGGTTCGACATCACCTACACCAAACCGGTGGCCTCGGAGCTGGTCGACGGCCTCGCCGAGCGCTACCTGGTGCAGCAGTGGTCCTACAACCCGACCTCGCAGTACGGCGGGCCGAAGCGCAACCAGGAGCAGCTGACCGTCACCGGCGCCTCGCTGTCGGACGACGGGCGCACCGTCAGCCTGGTCGTGCCCGGCCTGCGGGAGGACCGGGTGGCGCACGTGCGCTCACCCCGGCCGTTCGCCGCGGAGGACGGGACACCGCTGTGGAGCACCGAGGCCTGGTACACGCTGCACTCGATCCCCGGGTACGTCGAGCCCCCGAACGAGACCGGGGTGTACGAGGCGGAGGACGGCGAGCTGCGCGGCGGCGCGGACATCGACGACGAGCACCCGCACTTCACGGGTGAGGGCTTCGTCGACGGCTTCAACACCATCGGTGCCTCGTTGACCTGGCGGGTGGACGTGGCGGAGGCCGGCACCCACCCGGTGACGTTCCGCTACGCCAACGGACCCAACCCCTACGTCGGGACCAAGACGATCTCGCTGGACGTCAACGGCGAGGACCTGGGCCAGATCGCGGTGGAGACCACCGGCACCTGGCAGGCGTGGGCCGACCACGTCGAGCTTCTGGAGCTGGAGGCGGGGACCAACACCATCACGGTGTCGGCCGGCGAGGATGACGACCGCCACGTCAACTGGGACCACCTGCGCCTGTGGGAGGAGCCGTGCACGCCCTCGCAGCCCGAGGACGGCTTCCGGATGCTCTTCGACGGGACCGACGAGAGCCTGGCGGCGTGGGAGATGGCCGGCCCCGGCGGCTTCGTCACTCAGGCCGACTGCACCATGCGCTCGATCGGCGGGCTCGGCCTGGTCAGCCACCCGGACGAACTGACCGACTACCAGCTGAAGCTGGACTGGAAGATGGGCGGGGACGACAACTCGGGTGTGCACCTCGGCCTGCCGGACCCGGCGGGTGACGCGGGGGCCCGCAACCAGGCGTTCGAGGTGCAGATCGACGCCACCGACGTGCCCGAGAAGACCACGGGGGCGATCTACGACTTCCAGGGCGCGGACATCGAGGCGCGGGACGCCGCCCTCAACCCGCCGGGCCAGTGGAACAGCTACGACATCACGGTGGAGGACCGGCGGATCACGGTGCTCCTCAACGGTGTCCTGATCAACGAGTTCGACACCACCGGCGCCTCCCCCGACCGTGACCTGTCGTCGGGTCGCATCGGGTTGCAGAACCACCACACCGGTTCCGACGTGTGGTTCCGCGACGTCCAGGTGCGCGAGCTGGACTGACCGGCCGTTCGAGCACGCCGGGCACGTCCGGGATCTCGGGCGGGCCCGGGGTGCTCGCCCGGGGCTCCGGCGGGCTGCCGTGCCGCCCCGGCCTCACGCGCTGACGACGTGTCGGTCACAAGAGGGAGAACGTTCCCGTCCCGACGGTAGGACAGGTTCAGCAATCGGCCGACTACAACTATTGTGTTGGCCACGCGTCAGGACCAGACGTCTGTTCGATCAGGTCCTGTGACGTGGTCCGCCTGCGGTGCACGGCGCGACGGGAGGGGCGCGGCGCTCGGCGCGCGGGCCCCGGAGGACCCGGCGCGGCGCGCCCGACGGTCGGTCCGACCGCGGGGACGGAGCACCGGGACGAGTCGCCGGTCTCCGGACCCCCGCCGACCGCACGCCCGTTGAACGTCTAGAGGTCTGGCCCATGCACACCACCGGTCCCCCGGCCGGCAGCGGCCCTCGTCCCTGCGCGCTCTCCGGAACGAGGAGCTCCCTATGAACCACGACGCGCCGTCCGGCGCGGCGGGGCCCGCGTCACAGCCGCCCGCGCCCCCTGCCGAGAGCCGCGGCAACCGACGGGCCGTCGTCCTGGCGGTGGCCCTCGCCGCCGGGGTCTGGCTCGCGACCGTCGGGGCCGTGGCCCTGCTGGCGCCGTCCGCCGTCCCGGTGGCCGCCGCCGTGGCCGGTGCGCTGACCGTGCTCGGTTGCACGGGCGCGGTCGTCACTCGGCGCCGAGCGGCCCGCACCCAGGATGCGTTGCTGGCGGAGCGGCACCGTGCGACGCGGCTGGAGTCCGATCTCACCGCACTCCACACGGACCTGGCTCGCGCGATTCGCCACTCGCTGCCCTGGGCGACCGACGGTTCCCACGGCCGGGCCTCGGCCGACACCGTCCTCGCCCAGGGGCAGGAGCACCTGCCGTCGCACCCCGCGGTGCGGGAGCTGGTGGAGACCGCCGTCCGCACGGTGTACACCGAGCGGCGCCGGCTGGCGAGCGCGCTCTCCGTCCTGGAGAGCGGCGCCTCCCGCGTCCAGGCCGCCGTGACCGCGCAGGTCGCGGAGTTGGACCGGCGCAAGCTGCCGTACTGGCAGGACAACGTCCACGCCAGCGTGCCGCACAGCCAGGTCCGCAAGGACATGGAGGCGCTCGACCGGCAGCTGGCCCCGATGGACCTGCTCGCCCAGCGCCTGCTGGTCCTGACGGGGGCGCGGCGCACGGGGCGCCCCTGGCCGCGCCCCGTTCCCATCGCCAACGTGGTGCGCGCCGCGGTGGGCCGCAGCGAGGACTTCACCCGCGTGGTGGCGGCCCTCCCGCCGGTGCCGCAGGGGGTGCGTGGGCCGGCGGTCAACGCCGCGATCCACGTGCTCTCCGAACTGATCGACAACGCGCTGCAGTTCAGCCCGCCCACCACCCAGGTCCACGTCACGGTGGAGAACGCCACCAGTGGAATCGTGCTGCACATCGACGACAGCGGGCTCCCGATGCGGACGGAGACGCTGCAGCGCGCCCGCACCACCGTCGACCTGGAACGCCCCCTGGACATCACCGACCTGTCGGGCAGCCGCCTCGGTCTGGCGGCGGCGCGGCTGGCGGGCGAGCGTTTCGGGATGCGGATCGAGTTCCGCCCCTCCATCACCGGGGGGACCCGGGCGAGCGTCTTCCTGCCCGTGCAGTGGCTCTCCCCGGTGACCGACTCCCCCACCGGCAGGTCCGCCGCGGCCCCGGAGCGCCGCCGTCCCGCGGTGGCCCCCGCGGCCCGCCCCGCCCAGGCGCCCGGCGCCCCGGCGGACGCTCCGGCACCGGAC
>NZ_JAAVJD010000340.1 GCF_012033735.1 Streptomyces lonarensis
CCTCCTCGGCGCCGAGGAGTACTGCTTCGCCACCGCGCCGCTGGTGGTCTCCGGCTGCGTCATGATGCGCCGCCCCGGCGCGGGCGGGCGCGCCGGCTGCGGCGGGCCGCAGCCGGTCTCAGTCCTGGGGCTGCATGGGGAAGCCGGCGATGCCGCGCCAGGCCAGGGCGCCGGTCAGCGTCTTGGCGGTCTCCCGCGGGATCTCCTGGCCCGAGCTGAGCCAGTGCCGCGCCGTGATCTGGGCCATGCCGCAGAGGCTGACGGCGAGCAGCATCGACTGGTCGTGCGGCAGGTCGGTGTCCTCCGCGATGACCGCGCACACCAGCTCCGCGCAGTCCCGGGACACGGAGTCGACACGCTCCCGGACCGCGGGCTCGTTGGTGAGGTCGGACTCGAAGACCAGGCGGAACGCGCCGCCGTCCCGCTCCACGTAGTCGAAGTAGGCGTCCATGGTCGCCGCCACCCGGAGCTTGTTGTCCGAGGTGGAGGCGAGCGCCTCGCGGACGTGCTGGACGAGCGCCTCGCAGTGCTGGTCCAGCAGGGCGAGGTACAGCTCCAGCTTGCCGGGGAAGTGCTGGTAGAGCACGGGCTTGCTAACGCCGGCGCGCTCGGCGATGTCGTCCATGGCCGCCGCGTGGTAGCCCTCCGCGACGAACACCTCCTGGGCCGCGCCGAGGAGCTGGGTGCGCCGGGCCCTCCGAGGCAGGCGCGTGCCGCGGGGGCGCGCACCGGTCTGCTCGATGGCTGTCACGCCGCCTCCCGTGTGTAGGGGACCTGTGGTGGGGTCGGTGGTTCGCTGGGCCGGGCACCGGCCGGGACGCCGGTGTCCCACACGCCCGACGCCGTCATCCTACGGGCGGGTAACGGCGGGCCGTCCGTCACGTGTCAAGGACCGCCGACGGCGGGCCGCCGTGTCGAAGCCGTTCGCAGCGGTCGCGCGGGCCGGTCGCCGACCCCGCGGCGCGCCTCCGGGCCAGGGGCGACGCCCGGCCGGCGATCGGTCGCCGCGCCGCCCCGGCGCTCAGCGGTACTCCTCCTCGTCCCGCTCGACGGTTCTGGCCTGATCCGCCGCATCCGCCGGGTCGGCGGCGCCGCGGGCGGCAGCCGCAGGCTGTTCCTCGTCGCGGGGGCGGAGTTCGGTCCGCTGCTCGGCGGCGTCCGCCTCGGGGGTCTCCGTCCCGCGCTCGCGGTCGGCGGCGAGGAGCTCTTCCAGGGTGTCCGGTTCGCTGGGGTCGATGGCCACTGCGTGCACCTCCGGTAGCCGAATGTCGTCACGTTCGGTTACCTCCAGCGTAGGTGATGCGCCGTGGTCCGTCGCGGCCGTGCGCGTGCGCCCGTCAGTCCCGCGCCGGACTGCGCTGCGAGGGCCGGTCGCCGCGGGACCCGGGCTGCGGACGCCTCCGTCCGGGGCGCCACCGGGGGGTGAAGCACCGCGCCGCCGGGGTTCACGCGATCGGCGGCGGTCGCCCAGGGTGATGACTTGCCCACGGAGGGGGCTCGGGAGGGTCGCCGTGGTGCGGGCCGGTCGGGCGCGACGTGACGAACATCCTGTCCTGTCGGGTCGAAGCGGCACGTGTACCCGCTTCGCCCCGGGATCACGCCTCGGAACACCCCCGGAGGGGCCAAGCGATGCGGAAGCGATATGACCGCGATACGCCGGATGCCCCACAGGTGTGATGCCGGACACAGTCACGGTTGCGTGACGTGCTCGTAGGATGGCGCCATGCCATCGACCGAGGAGCGACAGGCCACGGCGGCTCTCGCCGCTGCCGAGGCGTGGCCCGGCGTGCGGGCGGGCGAGACCATGCGGTCCGTGAGCCTGCCCGGAATGACCCTCGCCGTGCGCCGCCGCGCCGCCACCCGCGACGATCTGGAACCCGCCCTCTTCGTGCACGGCCTGGGCGGCTCGTCCCGCAACTGGTCCGCGCTGATGGAGCGGCTGGCCGGTGACGTCGAGTGCGAGGCCGTGGACCTGCCCGGGTTCGGCGCCTCACCGCCGCCCGACCACCGTCAGTACACGCCGGCCGCCCACGCGCGCGCCGTGGTCCGCTGCCTGGAGGAGAGCGGCCGTGCCCCCGTCCACCTCGTGGGCAACTCCCTCGGCGCCGCCGCCGCCACCCGCGTCGCGGCGCTCCGACCGGACCTGGTGCGGACCCTGACCCTGATCTCACCGGCGCTGCCCGAGGTCCGGCCGCAGCGCACCGTGCTGCCGACGGCGATGCTGGCGGCGCCGGGGATGGCGTCGCTGCTGCGCAGGCTCGGCAGCGACCAGCCGCCCCAGCAGCGGTCGCGCAGCGTGCTGCGACTCATCTACGGCGACCCCTCGCGGATCACGCCCGAGGAGTTCTCCGGCGCCGCCGCGGAGCTGGAGCGCCGTCAGTCGTTGCCCTGGTTCTACGAGTCGCTGACGCTCTCCGCCCGAGGGCTCGTCAACTCCTACACGCTGAGCGGTCAGCACGCGCCGTGGCGCCTGGCCGAACGTGTGCTCGCACCGACCCTGCTGGTGTACGGCGGGCGTGACCGTCTCGTACGCTTCCGGATGGTCGACCGGGCCGCCGCCGCCTTCCGTGACTCACGGGTGCTGGCGCTGCCCGAAGCCGGCCATGTCGCCATGATGGAGTTCCCCGATCTGGTCGCGGACGCTTTCCGCGAGTTCCGCGCCGCCACGGCCGGGTCGAAGGCCACCGAGAACGCCGGGGGGCGTGACGCTTGATGCACCGGTCCGAACGTGAACAGTGGCACCCGGAAGGGGCCACCGCAGGGCCGGCACCGGCCGGTGGGCAGCACCCCCGCGGCCCGGGCGCCCCGGAGCACTACGGGTACCCGGCCGCCGCCGCCGACACCGCCGACGAACCGCTCGTCCCGCCGCAGGAGCGGGAAGCCACCCGTCGCGGGCACGAGGCGACGTCCGAGCAGCGCCGTCAACCCGCGCCCGCCGCGGGCGCCCACGGCCACGCCTACGCGGCCGGTCCGGTGTCCTACCCGACAGGCGCCGGGGAGCGCGGCGGCGAGCACCCTGCGGACGAGGGTGCGGAGAGCGGCCCGATGTCCACCGGCGGTTCGCACCGCCGCGACAGCGGCCCGCGCCAGGAGTACCTGGACGCCTTCGACCAGCTGCCGCGACCGACGCAGCCCGCCCGGGGCGCCTCGCCGCGCCCCCGCCCCGGCGTGGCGTCGGAGCCGCCGGCGGCCGCCGGGCCGGCGACGGCCGGCGCGGGGGACAACGGGGGCGAGGAGCCCTCGCCCCCCGTGCCGAGCGGTGTCGGCGGCAGCTGGGCACGGACGATCACCGGGCTCGCCGCCGCGGGGGTCGTCACCGTGCTGACCATCTCCGTGATGGGGCAGATGGCCGAGGCCGAGCAGCCCTCCGCCGCCTCCGGGCAGGGCGCCACCGAGATCGAGGGCGAGGACGGGGCCGGAGCGGGCGACAAGTCCCCCAACGGCACCGGCGGCGCCGTCGACGAGGGCGGGGACGGCGAGCCGCCCCTCTCCTACGAGGACGCCATGGCCCAGCAGGAGCCGTTCGACCCGGAGCTGACCGGCACCGGCGAACTGGTCCCGGTCGTCGGCGCCGAGGACGGTCCCTTCCCCGACGCCCCCGAGCAGCTGCGCTACCGCGTGGACGTCGAGGACGGGCTCGACCTGGACCCCGAGCTCTTCGCCGAGGCCGTCCACCGCACGCTGAGCGACCCGCGGAGCTGGACCAACCACGGCGCCCGGTCCTTCACGCGGGTCTCCTCCGGCAACCACGACTTCATCGTGACGCTCGCGTCGCCGGGCACCACGGCCGAGTGGTGCGCGAAGTCGGGGCTCAACACCACGATCGACAACGTCTCCTGCGACTCGGCCACTACCGAGCGCGTGATGATCAACGCGTGGCGTTGGGCGCAGGGCGCCGACACCTACGGCCCGGACCGGATGCACGAGTACCGGCAGATGCTCATCAACCACGAGGTCGGCCACCGCGTCGGCTACGGCCACGCGGTCTGCCCCTCCGAGGGCGCGCTCGCCCCCGTCATGATGCAGCAGACCAAGTTCCTGACCATCAACGGGATCACCTGCGAGGCCAACGCCTGGCCCCACCCGGTCAGCAGCAGCTGACCTCGCGGTGCGCGGGCCCTCGCCGGTCCGCGCAC
>NZ_JAAVJD010000341.1 GCF_012033735.1 Streptomyces lonarensis
GGCGGGCCCGCCGGCGGCGCACCCCGGCGCCCGTGGGCCCGCCGTCCGCCGGTCACGTCCTGATCGACCAGCCGCGCTCGCGGAGCGCGGCGCTCAGCACGGGCGCGGCGCCGGGGTCGACCATGAGCTGGACGAGGCCGGCCTGCTGCCCGTTGGCGTGCTCGATCCGGACATCTTCCACGTTCACCCCGGCGACCCCCGCGTCGGCGAAGATCCGGGCCAGCTCGCCGGGCCGGTCGGTGATCAGCACCGCGACCGTCTCGTAGGCCGCCGGCGCCGCGCCGTGCTTCCCCGGCACACGCTGCCGGCCGGCGTTGCCGCGCCGCAGCAGCGAGGCGACGTCCGCCGCCCCGCCGGCGTGCTCCTCGGCGTCGGCCGACGCCAGGGCCCGCAGCGCGCGGACGGTGGTGTCCAGGTCCTCGGCGACCTCGGCGAGGATGTCGGCAACGGGCCCCGGGTTGGCGGACAGGATGTCGATCCACATCGCGGGGTCGGAAGCCGCGATGCGGGTGACGTCCCGGATGCCCTGGCCGCAGAGGCGCACCGCGCTCTCCTCGGCGGCGGTGAGACGGGCGGCGACCAGGCTGGAGAGCAGCTGCGGGGTGTGGGAGACCAGGGCCACCGCGCGGTCGTGGGCGTCGGCGTCCATCACCACGGGCACGGCGCGGCAGAGCGCCACCAGTTCGAGGGCCAGGTTGAGCACCTCGGTGTCGGTCTCCGGCGTGGGCGTGAGCGCCCACGCCCGCCCCTCGAAGAGGTCGGCGGTGGCGGCAAGCGGACCGGAGCGCTCCCGGCCGGACATGGGGTGGGTGCCGACGTACCGCGCGAGGTCGAACCCGGCCGCGGCGAGCTCCCGGCGCGGTCCGCCCTTGACGCTCCCCACGTCGAGGTAGGCGCCGGCGGCGCCCCGTGCGTCGGCCGCGACCAGGGTGGCGGCGATGTGCGCGGGGGGTACCGCGACGACGGCGAGGTCGACGGGCCCCTCGGCCGGGGCCGTGTCGCCGGCACCGAGGGCGGCGGCGGTCATGGCCTGCTCGGGGTCGTGGTCCTGGAGGTGGACCCGCACCCCCCGGGAGGTCAGCGCGAGGGCGATGGAGGTACCGATCAGGCCGGTGCCGATGACGAGGGCGGTCCGCATCGGGCCAGGGTAGCCGGGCCGCGGGTCACCGGACGCCGCCGTTCCGCGCCGCGGGCCGGGGCGGGCGGCACGGAGCGACGGGCCGGGCGCCGACTCCCGGCCCACCCCGCGCGGCGGCGGGGCGGGGCCGTCGGGCGGCGGTCGGTCAGAGGTCGACCTCGCGCATGAGCCGCCCGACCTCGGTGTTGGTCATCCGGCGCAGCCAGCCGGACTTCTGGTCGCCCAGGGTGACGGAGCCGAACCCGGTACGGACCAGCTTGCTGACGGGGAAGCCGACCTCGTCCAGCATCCGCCGCACGATGTGCTTCCGGCCCTCGTGGAGGGTGATCTCCACCAGGTAGTTGCGGCCGACGTTCTCCACGACGCGGAAGCTGTCCGCCCGCGCGTAGCCGTCCTCCAGCTGCACGCCGTCCTTCAGCTGCTTGCCGAGGTCGCGCGGGAGCCGCCCGGAGCTCTGGCTGACCTCGATGGCGGCGACGTAGGTCTTGCTGACGCCGTAGCGGGGGTGGGTGAGGCGGTGCGCCAGCTCCCCGTGGTTGGTGAGGAGGATCAGCCCCTCGGTCTCGGCGTCGAGGCGCCCGACGTGGAAGAGCCGGCTCTCGCGGTTCTGGACGTAGTCGCCCAGGCAGGGGCGGCCGTCGGGGTCCTCCATGGCGGAGACCACGCCGACCGGCTTGTTCAGGGCGAAGAAGAGGTCCTTCTGGGTGGTGACGGTCAAACCGTCCACCCGGATCTCGTCGCGGTCGGGCTCGACCCGAAGGCCCTGCTCGGTGACGATCTCGCCGTTGACCTCCACCCGGCGCTGGTCGATCAGCTCCTCGCAGGCGCGGCGGGAGCCCATGCCCGCCTGGGCCAGCACCTTCTGCAGCCGCACGCCGTCGGGCTCGCCGAAGGTCTTCGAGGTCCGGGGGGTGTCCCGGCTGTGGCGCTCGCGGTTGCGCTCCTCGATCTTCGCGTCCAGCTCGCGGGGGCGTCCGGGCGCGGAGCGCACCGGGCGCTTGGCGCCCGAGCGGCCACCGGCCGCCGGGGAGCCGCCGCGGCTGCCCGGCTTGCCACCGCCGGCGCCGCCGGAGCCCGCGCCGCCACCGGAGCGGCCGCCTCCGCCGCCACCGGTGCCGCCCTGCCGCTTCCCGCCGGACTCCGGGTAGCGGCGCTCCTCCGGGCGGGGACGGCCGGCGCTCTCCCGTCCCCGGCCGCTGCCCGCGCCCCGGTCGTTCCGGTTGCTGTTCCTGCCGCTGCTTCGCATCAAAGTCTCGTCTTAGGTCGGTGGGTCGGCGCTGTCTACGTCGAACGTCGGCACCGCCTCCTGGCTGTCGGGCTCCACCGCCTCCGCCTCGGGGAGGAAGGGCGCGAGCTCGGGCAGCTCGTCGAGGCCACGCAGGCCGAGCCGCTCCAGGAAGTAGTGCGTCGTCCCGTACAGGATCGCACCTGTCTCGGGTTCGGCGCCCGCCTCCTCCACGAGACCCCGCTGCAGCAGCGTGCGCATGACGCCGTCGCAGTTGACCCCGCGCACCGCGGAGACGCGGGAGCGGCTGACGGGCTGCCGGTAGGCGACCACCGCCAGCGTCTCCAGCGCCGCCTGCGTCAGCCGGGCCGTCCGGCCGTCCAGGACGAAGCTCTCGACAGCCTCCGCGTAGGCGGCGCGGGTGTAGAACCGCCAGCCCTCGGCGACGAACCGCAGGTCGAACCCGCGCTGCTCGGCCTCGTACTCGCGTGCCAGCGCCTGCAGCGCCTCGGCGACCTCCTGCCGCGGCCGGTCCAGGACGCGCGCCAGGTGCTCCTCGCGGACCGGTTCGTCGACGACCATCAGGACCGCCTCCAGGGCGGGCCGCAGCGGCAGCCGCGCCGCGGGGGCGTGCTCCGGTGGCGCGGCCGGCCCGTCGGCGGCGGGCGGGGGCGGATCGGCCGGGGTGTCGGGGATCACCCCGCCCGCGGTCGCCGGCTGCGCCGGGGCGGCCGGCGCGGGTTGGGGGGCGGTGGGCTCGCTGGTGGTCATCGCTGCTCCTGTGCCGCCCGGCGCCCGGACCGGTCGCCGGGCACGGCGGGCGGGGTGTCGAACTCGTCGGTGACGGCCGGGCGCGCGTCGGCGCCGCCGCTCCAGTGGACGGTGAGGTCGCCCAGGGCCTCCGGCTGCTCCAGGGCGACCGCGCGCTCCCGGTAGAGCTCCAGCAGGGCGAGGAAGCGCGCAACGACGGTCAGGGTGTCGGGGGCGTCGGCCGTGAGCTCCGCGAAGCTCGCACGACCGAGGGCACGCAGTCGGTCGACCACCAGCTCCGCCTGCTCCCGCACGCTGACCAGCGGGGCGTGGATGTGGTCGACGTACACCCGCGGCTCGGGGCGGGGCGCGAGCGCCCGGGCGGCGATGCGCGCCAGTCCCTCCGGTCCGACGGAGAGCACGACGTCCGGCAGCAGGGCCGCGTGGTGCGGCTCCAGCCCGACGGTGCGGGGGTGGCGGTGGTCCTCCGCGTCGAGGCGGTCGGCGAAGATCGAGGCGATCTCCTTGTAGGCCCGGTACTGGAGGAGCCGCGCGAAGAGCAGGTCGCGGGCCTCCAGCAGCGCGAGGTCCGCCTCGTCCTCGACCTCGGCGGTGGGCAGCAGACGGGCCGCCTTCAGGTCCAGCAGGGTGGCCGCGACGACGAGGAACTCGGTGGTCTGGTCGAGGTCCCAGTCGGGCCCCATCGCCCGGATGTGGGCCATGAACTCGTCGGTCACCCGGGAGAGGGCGACCTCGGTGACGTCCATGGTGTGGCGCGAGATGAGCTGCAGCAGCAGGTCGAACGGGCCCTCGAAGTTGTCGAGGACGACCGTGAAGCGGCCACCGCCCGGCCGGCCGGGCGGCTCGGCGCCGTCCGCGGCGGCCACCTCGGGGGCGGTGCCCGTCGGGCCGGTCTCCGGTGGGGTGTCCGCGGCCCTCGCGGGGGCGGTCGGGGCGGGGGTGCCGGCCGGCGGAGCGGCGGGGTCGGAGGGCTCGCCCGCG
>NZ_JAAVJD010000342.1 GCF_012033735.1 Streptomyces lonarensis
GGATCGGCATCGTGGGGCGCCCCGTGCCGCCGAGGTCGGCCCCCGTGCACTGACCGTCGAGGTGCGGGGAGGCCCGCACCGTGCCGCCGGCGGCATGCATCCGCCGCGCGGCCCCCGCCCCGCGCCGCGTCATCCCGTCCCCCGTCGGCGCCGCCCGCGGGCATCCCCCCCGTGGGACCCACGGGACCCGTGCCGGCGGGCCCGCCGCCCACCGGACCCCCGGTACCCCCGCCCGTCCGGTCCAGCTGGCCCCAGGATGACTCGTTCACGCGCTCATTTCCGTTCGTTCTCCCACCCGCGCCCTGCCTCGACCACGGGCGCGGGCAGCACTCCGACCCCAGCCGGCCGCCGAGTGGCGGCCGAAGCTCAGACCTCGAGCAGCTCGGCTTCCTTGTGCTTGAGGAGTTCGTCGACCTGTGCCACGTACTTGGCGGTGGTGTCGTCGAGTTCCTTCTCGCCGCGGCGCCCGTCGTCCTCCCCGACCTCGCCGTTCTTCACCGCGCCGTCAATGGCCTCCTTGGCCTTGCGTCGCACCCCGCGGATCGAGATCTTCGCGTCCTCGCCCTTGGCCTTGGCGACCTTGATGTACTCGCGGCGCCGCTCCTCGGTGAGCTCCGGGAAGTTCACCCGGATGATCCGGCCGTCGTTCGAGGGGTTGACGCCCAGGTCCGAGTCGCGGATCGCCTGCTCGATGTTGCGCAGCGCGCTCGCGTCGAACGGGGTCACCACCGCCATGCGGGCCTCGGGCACCGAGAACGACGCCAGCTGGTTGATCGGCGTCATCGCGCCGTAGTACTCGGCCACGATCTTGTTGAACATCGCGGGGTGCGCCCGACCGGTGCGGATGGCCGCGAAGTCCTCCTTGGCCACCACGACGGCCTTCTCCATCTTCTCCTCGGCCTCGAGGAGAGCTTCTTCGATCACCACGTGCTCCTATTCGGTGTGTGAGGCAAACCGGCGCGTGGACGGGACCTCAGTCCCGCCGGCCCAAGCTGTTCACGAGTGTGCCGATCTTCTCACCCTTGACGGCGCGGGCGATGTTGCCCTCCGTGAGGAGCTCGAAGACCAGGATCGGCAGGTCGTTGTCCCGGCAGAGCGTGACCGCCGTGGAGTCCGCGACCTTCAGGTTGCGGGTGATGACCTCGCCGTAGTCGAGGGCGTCGAACCGCACCGCGTCGGGGTTCTTCGCGGGGTCGGAGTCGTAGACCCCGTCCACACCGTTCTTGCCCATCAGGAGGGCCTCGGCATGGATCTCGAGACCGCGCTGCGCGGCGGTGGTGTCGGTGGAGAAGTAGGGCATCCCCATGCCGGCGCCGAAGATGACGACGCGGCCCTTCTCGAGGTGGCGGATGGCGCGGAGCGGAATGTAGGACTCCGCCACCTGGCCCATGGTGATCGCGGTCTGCACGCGGGAGTCGATGCCCTCCTTCTCCAGGAAGTCCTGGAGGGCGAGGCAGTTCATCACGGTGCCGAGCATGCCCATGTAGTCGGACCGGGCCCGGTCCATCCCCCGGTGCTGGAGCTCGGCTCCCCGGAAGAAGTTGCCGCCGCCGATGACCACGGCGATCTGCGTGCCCTCACGCACCACCGCGGCGATCTCACGGGCCATCTTGTGCACGATGTCGGGGTCGACGCCGAGGCCGCCACCTCCCGCGAACGCCTCTCCGGACAGTTTCAGCAGGTAGCGGGACGGCCGGCCACCCGTCGGAGCGGGGGTCTCCTGGTTCATGGAATTCTCCTCGTGCACATACGAAGGAGGCCATTGCCGACGGTTCCTCTCGGTTCCGTTCCGGCGACGGCCTCCTCGTCACAACAGCGGTGTCACAGCCCCGCGGCGCGCCGCTCGCGGGCTCTACGCCCGACAATAGCGGTGCCGCGGCGCTGACGACGCCGACGGCACGGGGGGACGGGGGTCCGTCGCCGACGGACCCCCGTCGAACGGTGCCTCAGGCGCCCACGCGGAAGCGGGCGAACGCCTGCAGCGAGAGCCCGGCCTCGTCGAGCACCTTCTGGACGGACTTCTTGTTGTCCTTGGCGAAGGGCTGGCCGAGGAGGGTGTTCTCCTTGAAGAAGCCGTTCACCCGACCCTCGACGATCTTCGGGAGGGCGGCCTCGGGCTTGCCCTCCTCACGCGAGGTGGCCTCCGCCACGCGACGCTCGTTCTCCACGACGTCGGCCGGGACGTCCTCACGGGACAGCCACGTCGGGGAGAACGCGGCGATGTGCTGGGCGATGTCCCGGGCGACCTGCGCCTCGGGCTTGTCCAGCTGCACGAGGACACCCACCTGCGGTGGCAGGTCGGGGCTGGTCCGGTGGAGGTAGGTGGCCACGAAGCCACCCGAGTACTGGGCGAAGCGGTCCAGCACGATCTTCTCACCGAGGTTGGCGTTGGCCTCGTCGACGTAGGCCTGCACGGTCTTGCCGGACTCGATCTCCGAGGCGAGCAGGGCCTCGATGTCGGCCGGGGACGTCTTGGCGACGTGCTCGGTGATCGCCTGGGCGACCGCCTGGAACTTCTCGCCCTTGGCGACGAAGTCCGTCTCGCACTTCAGCTCGACCAGCACGCCGGAGGTGTTGTCGTCGGCGATGAGCGCGACAACGGCACCGTTCTCGGCGGTGCGGCTCTCGCGCTTGGCGACGCCCTTCTGGCCCTTGACCCGCAGGATCTCGACGGCCTTCTCGACGTTGCCCTCGGCCTCGTCCAGCGCCTTCTTGCAGTCCATCATGCCGGCGCCCGTGAGCTCACGGAGCTTCTTGACGTCGGCGGCGGTGAAGTTCGCCATGGTGGTGTGAGTCTCTTCCCGAATGGTCGGTGTGTGGGATCGCGGTACGGGTGGTGCGTCAGCCCTGCTCGGCCGGAGCCTCGGCGGGGGCCTCCTCGGCGGCGGTCTCCGCAGCAGCCTCGGCGGGAGCCTCGGCAGCGGTCTCCGCGGGAGCCTCGGTGGCGGCCTGCTCGGCGCCCTCGGCGGGGGCGGCGGCCTTGGCCTCGGCGCCCTCCAGCAGCTCACGCTCCCACTCCGGCAGCGGCTCGCCGGCGGGCTTGTCGCCCTCCTTGGCGGCGTTCGCGGCACCGGAGCGGGCGATCAGGCCCTCGGCCACGGCATCGGCGATCACGCGGGTGAGCAGCGTGACGGAGCGAATCGCGTCGTCGTTGCCCGGGATCTTGTAGTCGACCTCGTCGGGGTCGCAGTTGGTGTCCAGGATCGCGACGACCGGGATGTTGAGCTTCCGCGCCTCACCGACCGCGATGTGCTCCTTCTTGGTGTCCACGATCCAGACGGCGCTGGGCACCTTCTGCATGTCGCGGATACCGCCCAGCGTCTTCTCCAGCTTGGCCTTCTCGCGGGAGAGGACCAGGAGCTCCTTCTTGGTCAGACCGGAGGCGGCGACGTCCTCGAAGTCGATCTGCTCGAGCTCCTTGAGGCGCTGGAGGCGCTTGTGGACGGTCGAGAAGTTGGTCAGCATGCCGCCCAGCCAGCGCTGGTTGACGTAGGGCATGCCCACGCGGGTCGCCTGCTCGGCGATGGTCTGCTGGGCCTGCTTCTTGGTACCGACGAACATCACGGCGCCGCCGTGGGCGACGGTCTCCTTGACGAACTCGTAGGCGCGGTCGATGTACGACAGCGACTGGAGCAGGTCGATGATGTAGATGCCGTTGCGCTCCGTGAAGATGAAGCGCTTCATCTTCGGGTTCCAGCGGCGGGTCTGGTGCCCGAAGTGGACGCCGCTCTCAAGCAGCTCCCGCATCGTGACGACGGCCATGGCCGTTCTCCTTGGGGTGTGACTCGGTTGTCAGCGCCTGCCGGGACGGCCGGCGCTCCTGACGCCCCTGCGCGTCCTACCACGAGCGCCGGGTGGGGTGTCGTGGACCGAGGGACGCGGCCTCCGGGCCAGATGCTTCGATCGGGCCGTCGGCGGGGCGTGCGAGGTCGATCCGGGACCCGGATCGCCAGGGAAAGTGTACGGGACCCCGGAGCCGCCGGGCGACCGCCCCCGCGGCGCCGCACCCGGTCGCACCGCGGACGGCCTGCGCGCCGTGCCCGCCCCACCACACGCCCCACCCGGGGCGGCGG
>NZ_JAAVJD010000343.1 GCF_012033735.1 Streptomyces lonarensis
GCGTGGCACAACGGCCCGCTCGCCGCGCCGAACGCCGGCACGCCGACAGCCGACGCAGCCCGCCGGGCCCGCCGGGAAGTTCAGCCGGCGGCCGCGGCCGTAGCCGTGGCCGCCGGCTCCGCCAGCAGCGCCGGCACCGGCGCGTGGTGCACCACCGCCAACCCGGAAACCGCCCGGGTCAGCGCCACGTACAGCCGCCGCAGCCCCGTCCGCTCGTCCGGCTCGGCCGCGACGATGCCCGCCGGCTCCGCCACCACCACGTAGTCGTACTCCAGGCCCTTCGCCAGCGACGCCGCCACCAGCGTCAGCCGACGGCCCGCGCTGGTCTCCTCGCCGGGGGAGAGGTGCGGCAGCCCCGCCGCCCCCAGCGCCGCCGCCAGGTCCGGCAGCGCCGCGTCGGCGGCGATCAGCCCCACCGACCCCTCGTGGGTCAGCGCCTCCCGGCACGCCGCCACCGCCAGGTGCGGCAGCTCCTCCGGCGAGGCGGCGGCCCGGATCTCCAACGAGCCGGCCGACTCCCGCACCGAGGTGGCCTCCGACAGGTCCGGTGCGATCGCCGGCAGCAGCCGCGAGGCGTACGCGATGACCTGCCGCGGCACGCGGAAACCCTCCGTCAGCTCGCTCACCGCCGCCTCCGGCTTCCCCAGGTGGGCCAGCGCCTGCGCCCAGCCGTCGGTCGCCCAGGGCGTGGTGCCCTGCGCCAGGTCGCCCAGCACGGTCGCCGACCCCGTGGAACACCGGCGCCCCACCGCCCGGTACTGCATCGGGGAGAGGTCCTGCGCCTCGTCCAGCACCACATGCCCCAGCGACGGCGTCCGCTCGACCACGTCACGCGCCTCGTCGATCAGCACGGCGTCCGCCGCCGACCACTTCGCCGACCGCACCCCGCGCGCCGGCTTCTCCCACAGCAGCAGCCGCTGCTCCTCCTCCGACAGCACCCCGGACGCCTGCTCCGCGAGGAACGCGGCGTCCGACAGCAGCCGCAGCACCACCTTCGCGGGGTCGACCACCGGCCACACCGACTTGACCAGCGCCTTCACCGGCGCACTGCGCGCCACCGCCGCCTGCACCCGGTCGTCCGGCGCCTCCCCCGAGCGTTCCATCCGCACCAGCACCGCGTGCGCGATCCGCTGCGGCAGCGCCTCACCGGCCGCGCCGTACCGGATGTCCCGGTCCAGCAGCTCACGCACCAGCTCCTCGATCTCGTGCGCCGGGACCCGCCACGTCCGCGAGCCGCGCACCAGCACCAGCGGCTCGGTCGGCATGCTCACCCCCGCGCGCACCGCGCGCCGCAGCACCTCCGCCATCCGGGCGTCGCCCTTCAGCAGCGCCACCGCCGACGGGTCCACCGCCCGCACCTCGACGTGCGCCACCAGGTCCGCGACGGTCGACTGCCGTACCTCCAACTCGCCCAGCGCCGGCAGCACCTGCTCGATGTACCGCAGGAACGACGCGTTCGGGCCCACCACCAGCGTCCCGCTGCGCGCGAGCCGCTCCCGGTGCGCGTACAGCAGGAACGCGACCCGGTGCAGACCCACCGCCGTCTTTCCCGTCCCCGGGGCGCCCTGAACGCAGAGTGTCGTCCCCAGCGGCGACCGCACGATGGCGTCCTGCTCCGGCTGGATCGTCGCGACGATGTCCCGCATCGGGCCGACGCGCGGCCGCTCGATCTCCCGTTGGAGCAGGGCCGACCCGGCCGCCGTGCCCGCGCCGCGCGCCCGTTCCTCGTCGGTGAGGTGCGTCAGGTGCTCGTCCTCGTAGGCGGTGAGGCTCCCGCCGTCGTACCCGAAGCGCCGCCGCAGCTCCACACCCTGTGGATCGGAGGGCGAGGCCCGGTAGAAGGGCTGCGAGACCGGGGCCCGCCAGTCGATGACCATCGGGTCGCCCTCGGCGTCGTGGACGTGGCGGCGGCCGATGTAGAACCGGGTGCCGCTCTCGCCCTCGGCGTCCAGCGGGTGCCGGTAGTCCAGCCGCCCGAAGAACAGCGGGGTGTCGACGAGGTCCGCCAGGGACTTGATGCGCTGCTCGACCTCCCCGCGCAGCACCTCGGCGTTGACCCAGTTCGCGGTCACGTCGCGGATGTCCAGCGACTCGGCGTCGTGCCGCATGGCGCGCAGCGCCGTCCGGGAAGCCGCCAGATGGGCGCGCTCGGTTCGCAGCGGGTCGGTGGCCCCGGCCGGCGGCTCGCGGTCCTGGGTGCGGTCGGCCGCGGGTTCCGGCGGCGGGGGCGGGGGAGTCTGACCGGCGGCGGGGCCGGGTGGGGGCACGGCGGACATGGTGCGGGGCCTTCCGGGAGGTCACGCGGCAGCGCCGCCGCCCCGGTGCGGGGCGGCGGCGGGCACAGCGTCGACGGCGAACGGGTGCCGACCGGTTGCCGTGCGGTCGGCGCCTCCCCGGCGCAGCGGGCACGGAGGGCAGCAGAGCACGGGAGCCTAGGACGGACACGGTGCGCGGTGCAACCGGATTACGGCGGGAACGTGCGCCGGGGTGCCGCGCAGGGCGGTGTGCGGCGCGGGCGGGTGTGCGGCGTGGGCGGGTGTGCGCGGACGGGGCGGTGCTGGGCGGCGGGGCCCGGAGATCGGGGCGGGCGAGTGCGAGCGGGTCGAGGGTCCGGGGCAGGCCGCCGCCGGGGTGGGGCATCGGGGGGCGGGCGGGCGTTGGCAGGGCCTCCCCGCGCCCCGGTCGTACGCTCACCGCGCCCACCCCCCGGGTCAGTCAGCGATCGGCCCACTGAGCGCGCGGCGCTCCGCGACCGCGTCGCCGAGCTTCTCCCACCAGTGGTGATGCCGCCGGTACACCTCGGCGTCCCGCCCCGCGAGCAGCGCGGCCAGCCGCTCCGCCTCCGCCGACAGCTCACGCCACGCCGCCGGCGGCAGCTGCCGGAACGCGTACCCCTCGACGCCGCCACCGGTCGCCCGCCACACCCCGGCCACCCGGCCGTCCACCAGCAGCGTGGGCAGCAGGTCGCCGTTGGTCCGCGTCACCGCGGCGCGGAACTCGGCGGGCAGCAGCCGCGACCGGTCCGCGTGGGCCAGCAGCACGTTGTCCCACATCCCGAGCAGCCGCGCCGGGGCGGGCGCGTCGCCGGGCGGTCGCGGCGCGTCCGGCAGGTCGTACAGCGGCGGCCGGTGCCCGCCGGGCAGCTCCACCACCTCCTCGCCCAGCGCCGCCAACGCCTCCCGGACCCGCCCGCGCGGCACCAGCGAGAACTGCGCGATGTCGGCGACCGACGCCGGCCCGTAGCCGGCGAGGTACCGGCGCACCAACCGGGGCAGCGCAGCCGCGGCCGCCGCCTCGTCCAGCGGGGGAGGCGCCGCCGCCGCGCGGTAGACAGGGCGCGGCCCGAACGACCAGGCGGCGTCGGTCGCGGGCTCGTGGACCAGCGTCGCCACCGCCCGCAACGTCCGCCACAGCGCGGACCGGGCCGACGTCGGCGCGTTCCCGGCCAACCACGCGTCCAGCTCGGCCGTGGTGCGCGGCACCGCGGCGAACTCCAGCAGGCCGGGCAGCAGCGCCTCCGCCTCGGCCGGTGCCATGCCCGTCTCCCGGAACCGGCGGTCGTAGCGGGCGCCGCGCAGTACCGGCTGCACCGCGGAACGCAGGAACGGATAGTCCTCGGCCCGCGCCGCGTGCAGCGTGATCCGCAGCAGCGTCGCCTTGACCACGGCGCCGTCGGCGAACGCCGTGTCCAGCGCCGCGGGGTCGAACCCCGCGACGCGGTTCCACAGCGCCAGGTAGGGCGAGGCCGGGTGCTGCGCCTGGAGCGCGACCAGCCGCCCCACGGCGTCCGAGACGGGCAGCGCCTCCCGGGCCAGCAGCAGCTGGCGGGCGAGGGTGGCGCGGTTCAGTTCGGCAGCGGTCGCGGTCATCCCGGCATCATCACACCCGCCGGGTGGCGCCCGGCGGGTGCGGCGGGTACCGCACCGGGCGGTGCACCGCTGTGGAGCGGCCCCGGCCCGGCTCCGGGTCCGGCTCACCCGAGCCGGCAGCGCCCGGCCTGCCGGGCGGCCGACACGGCCCGGGAGCGGTGGAACACCTCGTCCGACCACAGTCCGGCCGCTGCCGTCGCCG
>NZ_JAAVJD010000344.1 GCF_012033735.1 Streptomyces lonarensis
GCCCGAACCCGAGCCCACCCCCACCGACCCGCCGGCCGCACCCGCCGAGGGCGGCGCCACCGTGGAGCGCACCTTCGCCCTCGACGGCGTCAGCGCCCCCTGGGGGCTGGCGGTGCTCCCCGACGGCGACCTCCTCGTCGGCTCCCGCGACACCGGGACCGTCCACCGCCTGAACCCCGACACCGGGGACACCACCACGGTCGGGACGGTGCAGGCCGCGGAGCCTGGATCAGGACGAGGACTTCTCGGTCTCGACACCGACGGCAGCCATGTCTACGCCTTCTATTCGACGGCGTCCGACAGCCGAGTGAGCCGCTTCGTCTACAGTCCTGACCGTGCCGAGGGCTCTCAACTGAGCCCCGCGCAGGGACTTGTGACAGGCATGCCCATCGAATCGGTCGCCAACGGCGGCGCGGTGGCGTTGGGGCCGGACGAACTGCTCTACGCGGCCACTGCACAAGGCCGACCGGGCGAGGGGACAGCCGGCGATGTCCTCACCCGTGTGACGCTCGCCGGCAACGACCCTGATGCCTCCCACGGCCCGGGCGGGCGGATCGCGTCGGGAGATCCCGGAGTTCGCGCTTTCGACTGGGACCAGGTGGGCCGCTTGTGGTATCTGGCGGGCGACGGCATGCTGCGTTGTCTCGAGGCCGGGGCAGCACCTGGCAGTGCGACCCAACAGGACGTCGGGCTACCGGAAGGCGCAGCGGGACTGGTGTATGCGTCCGCCGCTCTCTGGGTATCGGACCCCCTGACGGACGTCCTGTGGAGGCTGCCGCTCGACGGAGCAGACCCCGTGGCCGACGCGACCGCAGTGAGCCTCGGGACAAGCGAGAGCCTGGGCGTCGTGCGAGCGGCTGACGGGGATCGGCTCTGGGCGCTGTCCGGGAGTGAACTACTGGAGATCAGCGTCAGCTGAGCGCAACGTTCCGGTTCAGATCCTCCCGAGGGAGGCGGTGGTGGACGTGAGCAGGGTGCCCCGTCAGACCGCCATGCCATAGACGATGGTGAAGAGCGTGCCGAGCGAGCCGATGATGAAGACGCCCGTCAGGCCGGCGACGATCAGGCCCTTGCCCTGCTCGGCACTGAAGGTGTCACGCATCGCGGTGGAACCGATTCGCTGCTTGGCTGCGCCCCAGATCGCGATGGCCAGGCAGATCAGAATGGCGAGCGCCATGATCACCTGGACCATCGTCCTCGCCTCGCCGCCAAGTGATCCGAACGGACCCCAGTCGGGAGCGATACCACCGATGATCTCGGTGATGTCTGCCTCTTGCGCCAGGTACATCCTTCACTCACCGCCTTCGCCGTAGCTGCCTCACTCCGGATTGTGCCACGCTTCCGCCCGCCGGGCCGTGCCACGGGGTGCCAAGGGGGCGTTAACTTTTCGCGCCACTTCGGGCGTTGGGGAACGGGTTCCGCGCCGACCTGCGGGGACGGGCACGCACCCCGGCCGCCCGCTCCGCGGAGCGGGCGGCCGTGATCCGCGTCATGCACCCGCCGGGTCCCGCCCGGCGCCCCCGTCCCCGGCCCCGCGTGGCCGCGCCTTCCCGCCGCCCGCCCGCACCACCAGCGCCCAGCCGACCGCGACGAGCAGGAGCGCGAAGGGCGTGGTGACGGGCAGGACGACCAGCGTGGCGGAGTGCCCGGTCAGCATGCCGCCGAACCCCGTCATCGACACCCCGAGGACACCGAAGAGCGCGAGGGTGACGCCGACCGCCGCGACCACCACCGAGCCGGGCGAGGTCCGCGCCGAGCCCGGCCCTCCGAAGGCCGCTCCGGCGCCCGGCAGTTCGAGCCGCCGGAACAGCGCCACCAGCCCCGCCGTCACCCCGGCGGCCACCGCCAGCCGCACCGGCGCCTGCGCCCACCACGCCCCCGACGCGGGCTCCGGCAGCGGGACATGGAGCGTCACCAGGGTGGCGTAGACGGCGAGCATCGCGGTGAGGTGCCAGAGGAACGCCGTCATCGCGGTGCCGTTGGCCGCGACCACCGCCCGCCAGACCGCCGGAACGGCCAGCGCCCGGGCGGCCGGTCGTCGCATCAGCTCCACCGCGCCGGCCAGCCAGAGGCCGTGGCAGAGCAGCGCGAGGGTAGGCGGCGCCATGTTGCTGACCTCCTCGCCCGGCATCCCGACCATCGACAGCGGATACGGGCCGACCCACACCAGGGCCGCCGCGCTCAGCAGTCCGCCGAGCGCGAGGGCCGGCGCCACGCCGGGCCGGTGCAGCCGGCCGTCGGCCCGCAGGAAGCCGAGCTGGTGGACCGCGAGCCACACCAGTGCGAAGTTGAGGAACTCGACGTACGGCACGCCGCCGGCGAACCGCGCCGTGTCCACCAGCACCACCCCCGCGACCAGCGCGGCGAAGGCGCCCCACCCCCACCGTTCGTGCAGCCGCAGCATCGGCGGGGTCAGCGCGGCCATCGCCAGGTAGACGCCGATGAACCACAGCGGCTGCGCCACCAGCCGCAGCACGGCCGGCACCGCGCCGTCGCCGAGGACCGTCTCCAGCAGCAGCGCCAGCGCCGCCCAGACCCCGGCGAAGACCGCCACCGGCAGCAGCAGCCGCCGGAGCCGGGTACGGAGGAACGCGGGGTAGACCGAGCCCGTCGCGCCCGCCTCCTCGGCCCGGCGGCGCAGCGAGCGGTAGGCCAGCGCGTGGGAGAAGCCGCCGACGAGGAAGAAGACCGGCATCACCTGGAAGAGCCAGGTCAGCACCTGGAGCGCCGGCACCTCCGCCAGCAGGTTGCCGATGACGAGCGCGCCGTCGGCGCCGACGGTGACGGCGGCCATCGTCCAGTGGCCGACCACGACGACCGCCAGGGAGGCGACGCGCAGCAGGTCGACGTACCGGTCGCGGCCGGCGGGGGTGGCGGCCGCGAGTCGCGCGGCGGGGGAGGTTTCCCGGCGCGGACGCACCGGCCGGGCGGGTCGTGGGCTCATGCCGGAACGATCGCGTGCCGCGCCCGGCCGCGGCATCCGTCGGGGTACTCAGCGACGGCGTGAGTACACCGGGGGCGTGCGCGGAGCGCCGCGCGCCGCGGTGAGCCGGGGCCCATGCCGTCCGGTCCGCCGCCGGCCCATGCCGTCCGGTCCGCCGCAGAGGCGCGTCGGCAACGGGCCCGGGGGAGGGGCGCGACCTACGCTGGGACGATGCAGCGATTCGAGGGGTACCGGGCCCTGGTCACCGGAGCGGGCAGCGGCATCGGCGCGGCGGTCGCCCGCCGGCTGGCGGCGGAGGGCGCGGCGGTCGCCGTCACGGATGTCGACGCCGACCGCGCGTCGGTGGTCGCCGACACCGTCACGGCCGCCGGCGGCACCGCCGTCGCGCTGCGGTGCGACGTCGCCGACACCGCGTCCGTGGACGCCGCGGTCGCCGCGGCGGTGGAGCGGCTCGGCGGGCTGGAGACGCTGGTCAACAACGCGTTCGCCGGCACCCCGGAGACCGAGCTGCTGGAGCTGTCGGACATGGGCGAGTGGCTCGCCGCGTTCGACGTCACCCTCCACGGCGCCTACCGGTGCGCGCGGGCGGCGATGCCGCACCTGGCCCGGGCGGAGGGGCGCGGTTCGATCGTCACCGTCGGCTCGGTCAACGGCGAGCAGGACTTCGGTGGCCACGCCTACAGCGCCGCGAAGGCAGCACTCGGCAGTCTGACCCGGACGCTCGCGGTGGAGAGCGCGGCTCGGGGGGTGCGCGCCAACCTGGTGGCGCCCGGGACGGTCGACACCCCGGCCTGGGACCGGCGGCGGCCCGTGCTGGAGCGGGTCGCCTCGCACTACCCGCTGGGGCGGGTGGGCCGGCCGGAGGACATCGCCGCGGCGGTGGCGTTCCTCGCTTCCCGCGACGCCGGGTGGATCACCGGTGTGACGCTCCCGGTCGACGGCGGGGTGCTGATCGGCAACGTCGCGATGCGGCGGGACATGCGCGAACCGGCAGCGGGCACCCCCGCCGACTGACCGACCGTCACCGCCGTCCGGGGCGGGGTCGCCGGACCGCCTGGTCACGTCCGCGCACCCGCGGCGGCCTCGGCGAGACGGCGCCCCGCCGAGAC
>NZ_JAAVJD010000345.1 GCF_012033735.1 Streptomyces lonarensis
GGCGTCGACCGCCTCACCGGGGAGGCCGAACGGTACATCCCCACCGGGTTCCGCGGCGCTGCTCGCCGCACCGCCGCTCCAGGGTTCCGCGTCCCGCGGCTCCGCCGGGCGGTCCGCGGCCGGCGGCGTCGCGGGGTCGGCGGCCGGCACGGTCCAGGGTGGGGCGAAGGGCATACGGCCCGCGCGCACCACCGCCGACTCGGCGCGGGCGGCGAGTGCCGCCACGGCGTCCACCGTCGCGCCGGGGCCGCCTGCCGGGCCGTCGTCCGGCCCGGCGGCGGGGTCCTGGACCGGCCCGTCCCCCGGTCCGGCGTCCGTGGCGGGCGCGGTATCGGGCGGCGCGTCCTCGAAGTCGAGCACCGCCCACGGGTCCTGCGGCGGCCGCGTGCCCTCCCCGCCCGGCGGGGCGCCACCGGGGTCGGGCTGCCCCGGGAGGCCGTGGTCGGCGTGATCCCCGTGGGCGGCCGCCGCCGGCGCGGCCAGGGCGGAGACGGTGCCGATGAGCACCGCGCCGGTGAGCACCGAACCGGCGAGGCGCGCGGCGCGGTGGTGGGCGGACTGCTGACGTCGCATCACGGAGCACATGGTGCTGAGCCAACGTCAGGACGCGCGGCGGCGCATCCGCCGCGCGGGGGCGGGGCCGCCGATCGGCGGACGTCCCGTGCACGGCCCGTGGGCCGCGTCGCCGCAGGCGGGCGCGGCGTGGCGGGCCCGCGTGGGCAGCCGGGGACGAATCCACCTGACGGGTGACCGGCCAGACACGCGCTGTCACAGCCATGTGGGGGTGGCGGCCGGTCCCGACCGGGCGGAGGTCAGCCGCGGCAGATCAGCAGTAGCGCCCGGTCGTCGTTGACGTCCTTGGCCAGCGACTCGATGAGGTGCCAGGCCGCGCCGCGGAACCCGGTGGGGATGTACCGTTCGGCCTCCCCGGTGAGGCGGTCGACGCCGTCGTCGAGGTCCCGGCCGGATCGCTCGACCAGTCCGTCGGTGAAGAGCATCAGCACGTCGCCGGGGCCGAGGTGGCCGCGGACGGGTTCGAACTCGGCCCCGGCCCAGACGCCGAGCAACGGGCCCTCGGCGGCGACGCGGCGCCACTGCCCGAGGCCGGCGTCGAGTTGCACGCCGGGGAGGTGTCCGGCCGAGAAGAGCTGGTAGTCGCCGGTGTCGAGGTCGAGAACGAGGTAGACGGAGGTGGCGAAGCCCTCGTCCCACTCCTGGCGCAGCAGGTAGCCGTTGGCAGCGGGCAGGAAGTCGCGCGGCGGGAGCGAGCCGAGGAGGCCGCCGAAGGCACCGGAGAGCAGCAGCGACCGCGACGCGGCGTCCATGCCCTTGCCGGAGACGTCGGTGAGCACCGCCTCCAGGGTGCGGCCGCCCTCGCCGGTGCGGGCGGCGACGACGAAGTCGCCGGAGAAGGACTGCCCGCCCGCCGGACGCAGCGACATCTCGCGGTGCCAGCCGCGCGGCAGCGGCGGCAGCGCGCTCTGGGCGCGGATACGTTCCCGCAGGTCGAACAGCATGGTGGAGCCGCGCCGCCAGGGGACGCCGACCCGGCTGCGGAACTGGGCGACGAGCAGCGCGGAGAGCGCGACCGCTCCGACGACGAGGACGGTGCCCGGGGTGACGGGCTCCTCGCCGCGCGGGCCGTGGTCGAGCATGGCGGTCTCCGCGACGAGCGCGACGGCGGTGGCGCCGTACAGGCCGAGCAGGCTCGCCGGGCGCAGCACCATGCCGCCGGCGATGAGCGGCAGCACCAGCGTCTCCGGCGGGCACCACTCGGGCCAGCGGAGGGTGGCCGCCGCGAGCAGCGGGACGGACAGCAGCAGCACCACCAGCGGCGCCCAGTCGGAGCCGCCGCCGCGGAAGTAGTCGACGGCCGAACGGCGTAGCAGAGTACGGGCCCGGTGCATCGCCTTGTGCGTACGCGACCTGCGGAACCCCGAGGGGGACGAACCTCGACCTGCCATGGCTCTGGACTCTAGCCAGCCCGGGTGACCGCGTCGATTCCCGGCCCGTCCCCATTGCGGCGGCTTCGGTGCGGTGCGGGTGGAAAAAGCGCTGGCGGGCCGTCGGGCCCACTGGTAGCCATGGCCCATGACGACAGAGCTGAAAGAGCTGGACCCGGCTGACTGGGAACGCTGGTACCGGTGTCTGAACACCGCCTTCGCGGGCGAGGTGGAACTGGCCGAGCAGCGCGCGCTGTGGCGCGATCTGACGGAGCACAAACGTTCCCTGGGGGCCTGGGACGACGGCCAGGTCGTGGGGACACTGTCGGCGTTCTCGTTCCGGATGGCGGTACCGGGCGGGGCGGTGCTGCCGACGGCCGGGCTGACCATGGTGGGGGTGCTGCCGACGCACCGGCGGCGCGGGCTGCTGACGGCGATGATCCGTCGCCATCTGGAGGAGGTCCGCGAGGGCGGCGAGCCGCTGGCCGCGCTGACCGCGTCGGAGGCGGCCATCTACGGACGCTTCGGGTACGGGGCCGCGGCGGGGCGGGTCCGCGCGGACATCGACACCCGCCGGGTGCGGCTGCCCGAGCCGGCCGGCGCGGAGGCGGACGGCCTGCGGCTGCGACTGGTGGACTCGGTGGCGGCGCTTCCGGAGACCGAGAAGGTGTACGCCCGCCAGGTCGAGCGACGGCCGGGCATGCTGGAGCGGTTGCCGGGCTGGGAGCGGCTGGAGACGGTGGCCGGCGGGGTCGGCGCGGGCTCGGTCGGGCAGCTGTGCGTGGTGGCGGAGCGGGACGGGGCCGCGGTCGGCTACGCCCGCTACGGCGTCTCGGACGCCGACGGGACCGGCACGGTCCGGGTGCGCTCGCTGGCCGCGGACGACGGAGCGACCGAGCTGGCGCTGTGGCGCTTCCTGTTCTCGATCGACCTGACGTCGCGGGTCACCTTCTTCGACCGGCCGGTGGACGATGCCTGGCAGTACGCCGTCAACGACGTGCGGGGGTGCGGCATCCAGCTGCGGGACAACCTGTACCTGCGGCCGGTCGAGTTGGGCGCGGCGCTCGCCGCCCGGCGCTACGCCGCGCCGGTGGACGTGGTGCTGGAGGTCGCGGACCCGTTCTGCCCCTGGAACGAGGGGCGCTGGCGGCTCTCGGGCGACCGGGCCGGGGCGGTGTGCGAGCGGACCACCGACCCCGCGGAGCTGGCGCTGTCGGTGCGCGAGGTGGGCGCCGCCTACCTCGGCGGGACCTCGCTGACGGGGTTGGCGCGCGCCGGGCGGGTCCGTGAACTGCGGGCGGGCGCGCTGGCGCCGGCGACGACGGCGTTCGGCTGGGACGTCGCCCCCTGGCTGCCGCACGGTTTCTGACCGCACGGCGGGCGCTGCGGGCCGGCGGGCGGGGCGGGGAAGGGCGCGGGGCGACCGGGCCGGGGCGGGGCGACCGGGGCGGCCGTTGCGCCGGACACGAGGTCTCAGTATGTGGGACAAGACGGAGGGGCAGGAGACCGCCGGACGGTGCTGCGGTAGCGTGCCTGCCAGGTCACGAGTGACAGCGAAGAAGGCCCCGGCCGGCTGTCCGGCAACCCTCCACCGTGGCGGGGTGCCCCGGGTGATGACCAGGTCGTGAACAGCACCGGTTCACGGCAAGCACGGTCGCCGAGGAGTTCACATGATCCAGCGAATGCGTTAGGACGCCCGTTCCGGATCCCCGGTCAGCCGGGAGCCCTCCCCCTCGTCCCACCTCTCCGCCCGCGCACCCGCGCCGTGCCGTCCGCGATGCCGACGGCCCCGCCGGGCACGCGCCGGGCCGGGTCCGGGACGCCGGTGGTCCGGCGGTCGTCCGCAGCGCGTCGCGCGCCCTCTTCGCTCCCCAGCGGGCGACTCGGGGCGCCGCGCGGCCGGTAGTCCTCGCCCTCGCCCCGCGATCCCGGGAGAAACGTCATGCCCAGCCTCTCCGCCCCCGCCGCCCCCCGCACCACCGCCCTCGACCCGGCGGCCGCTGCCACCGGGGCCGCCGAGACGCCCCCCGCCGGCGCCGTGGCCTGCGG
>NZ_JAAVJD010000346.1 GCF_012033735.1 Streptomyces lonarensis
GCCCCGGGCGCGGTCGGCCGGCGGCCGACCTCAGCCGAACAGCTCCGGCAGGGTCCGCTCGTTGGCCTCGCGCAGCTCGGCCAGCGTCAGGGTGAACTCACCCTGCACCTCGACCGCGTCGCCGTCGACGACGCCGATGCGGGTCACGGGCAGGCCGCGGGCACCGCACATGTCGTTGAACCGCACCTCCTCGCTGCGCGGAACGGCGACGACAGCGCGGCCGGCCGACTCCGAGAAGAGGAAGGTGAACGCCGACAGGCCGTCCGGGACGACCAGCCGGGCGCCCTTGCCGCCCTTGAGGCAGGACTCCACCACGGCCTGGACGAGTCCGCCGTCGGAGAGGTCGTGGGCGGCGTCGATCATGCCGTCGCGCGAGGCGTTGACGAGGATCTCGCCGAGCAGCCGCTCGCGCTCCAGGTCGACCCGGGGCGGCAGACCGCCCAGGTGGTCGTGGACCACCTGGGACCACGCCGAGCCGCCGAACTCCTCGCGGGTGTCGCCGAGGAGGTAGAGCAGCTGGCCGTCCTCCGTGAACGCCATCGGCGTGCGGCGGGTGACGTCGTCGATGACGCCGAGCACGCCGACCACCGGGGTGGGGTGGATGGCCTGCTCGCCGGTCTGGTTGTACAGCGAGACGTTGCCGCCGGTCACCGGGGTGCCGAGCGTCTGGCAGCCGTCGGCCAGGCCGCGGCAGGCCTCCGCGAACTGCCACATGACCGCCGGGTCCTCCGGCGAGCCGAAGTTGAGGCAGTCGGTGACGGCCAGCGGCACCGCGCCGGTGGCGGCGACGTTGCGGTACGCCTCGGCCAGCGCCAGCTGGGCGCCGGTGTACGGGTCGAGCTTGGCGTAGCGGCCGTTGCCGTCGGTGGCGACCGCGACGCCGAGGTTGGTCTCCTCGTCGACGCGGATCATGCCGGAGTCCTCGGGCTGCGCCAGCACGGTGTTGCCGAGGACGTAGCGGTCGTACTGCGAGGTGACCCAGGTCTTCGCCGCCTGGTTGGGCGAGGAGACCAGCGCCAGCACCTGCTCGCGCAGCGCGTCGGCGTTCGCGGGCCGCGCCAGGCGGGCGGCGTCGTCGGCCTGGAGCGCGTCCAGCCAGCCGGGCCGGGCGAACGGCCGCTCGTAGACGGGCCCCTCGTGGGCGACGGTGCCCGGGATCACGTCCACGATCTGCTCGCCGCGCCAGAAGATCTCCAGGCGGTCGCCCTCGGTCACCTCACCGATGACGGTGGCGATGACGTCCCACTTCTCGCAGATCTCCAGGAACCGCTCGGTGTTCTCCGGGGTCACGATCGCGCACATGCGCTCCTGCGACTCGCTCATGAGGATTTCCTCGGGCGAGAGCGTCGCGTCGCGCAGCGGGACGGTGTCGAGTTCCACCCGCATGCCGCCGGAGCCGGCGGAGGCCAGCTCGGAGGTGGCGCAGGAGAGCCCGGCGCCGCCGAGGTCCTGGATGCCGACGACGAGGTCCTCGGCGAAGACCTCCAGGGTGCACTCGATGAGGAGCTTCTCCTGGAAGGGGTCGCCGACCTGGACGGCCGGGCGCCGCGAGGGGCCCTCGGCGTCGAAGGTCTCCGAGGCCAGCACGGAGACGCCGCCGATGCCGTCGCCGCCGGTGCGGGCGCCGTAGAGGATGACCTTGTTGCCGGTGCCGGACGCCTTGGCGAGGTGGATGTCCTCGTGCTTCATCACGCCGACGCACAGGGCGTTGACCAGCGGGTTGCCCTGGTAGCAGGGATCGAAGACGATCTCGCCGCCGATGTTGGGCAGGCCCAGGCAGTTGCCGTAGCCGCCGATGCCCGCGACGACGCCGGGCAGCACCCGGCGGGTGTCGGGGTGGTCGGCGGCGCCGAAGCGCAGCGGGTCCATCACCGCGACCGGGCGGGCGCCCATCGCGAGGATGTCGCGGACGATTCCGCCGATGCCGGTCGCCGCGCCCTGGTAGGGCTCGATGTACGAGGGGTGGTTGTGCGACTCGACCTTGAAGGTGACCGCGTAGCCCTGGCCGATGTCGACGACGCCGGCGTTCTCGCCGATACCGACGAGCATGGCGTCGTTCTCGGGGGCCTTCTCGCCGAACTGGCGCAGGTGCACCTTGCTCGACTTGTAGGAGCAGTGCTCGGACCACATGACGGAGTACATCGCGAGTTCGGCGCCGGTCGGGCGGCGGCCGAGGATCTCGCGGATTCGCGCGTACTCGTCTTCCTTCAGGCCGAGTTCGGCCCACGGCTGCTCGACGTCCGGGGTCTTCGCGGCGTGCTCGGTGGTGTCGACGCTCATGCCTGAACCAGCTTCTTCAGAACGGAGGTGAAGAACCCGAGACCGTCCGTGGTCGGGCCGGTCAGCGGCTCCACGGCGTGCTCGGGATGCGGCATCAGGCCGACGACGTTGCCGGCCGCGTTGGTGATGCCGGCGATGTCGCGGCGGGAACCGTTGGGATTGGAGCCGAGGTAGCGGAAGACGACCCGGCCCTCCGCCTCCAGCTCGTCGAGGGTGCGCTCGTCGGCGACGAAACCGCCCTCGCCGTTCTTCAGCGGAACGGTGATCTCCTGGCCCTCGGTGTAGTCGGAGGTCCAGGCGGTGCCGGCGTTCTCGACCTTCAGCCACTGGTCGCGGCAGATGAAGTGCAGGTGGTCGTTGCGGGTCAGCGCGCCGGGCAGCAGGTGCGACTCGCACAGCACCTGGAAGCCGTTGCAGATCCCGAGGACGGGCATGCCGCCGCGCGCCTGCTCCACCACGGACTCCATCACCGGCGAGAACCGGGCGATGGCGCCGCAGCGCAGGTAGTCTCCGTACGAGAACCCGCCGGGGAGCACGACCGCGTCGACCTGCTTCAGGTCGCGGTCGCGGTGCCAGAGGGCGACGGGCTCACCGCCGGCCAGCCGAACCGCGCGGCGGGCGTCGTGATCGTCGAGCGATCCCGGAAAGGTGACCACTCCGATGCGGGTGGTCACGAAGCGGCTCCGGCGGTGGTGCCTTCGGCGGACTCCTCCACGCGAACGGTGAAGTCCTCGATCACGGTGTTGGCGAGAAAACTCTCCGCCATCTCACGGATACGGGCGAGCGCGGCGTCATCGACCGGGCCCTCCAGTTCCAGTTCGAAACGCTTGCCCTGCCGCACATCGGTGATCCCGTCGAAGCCGAGCCGCGGCAGCGCGCGCTGCACCGCCTGGCCCTGGGGGTCGAGGATCTCCGGCTTGAGCATGACGTCGACTACGACGCGAGCCACAGGTACTCCCGGTGGTGTTGGTGCTTGACGCTGCTTCGCTCAGCGTACCCGGGATGAAAATCTACCCGGGTAGATATGTGGGGCGCCGGGTCACGGTCGGGTATCGGAACCCCGTTCCGACGGTCAGTAATGGTAAAAGGAAGGTAGCCCGGACAACTCGGCGGACGGCACGGCACGGCGGTATTTCCCAGGTACCGCGCAACGGGCCCGAAATAGCGCCGGAGTCCTCCGAGGAGCACCCGGGAACGAGCAGCGAAGAATGTTTATGTCCGCCGCTTGCGCGTGACGGCCGGGCAGCCCCGGCGGTCGCGTGCGGGTGACGCGGAGCAGCCGAAAGGACCGGTGCACGTGGCACAGCAGGTAGTGGTCACACTTTCCGACGACATCGACGGGGGCGCGGCCGCCGAGACGGTCGCCTTCGGCCTCGACGGCCGGTCCTACGAGATCGACCTCAACGCCGAGAACGCCGAGCGCCTGCGCGCCGTGCTGGAACCGTTCGTCGCGGCCGGCCGCAAGCAGACGCGGTCCGGCAAGTCGTACCGGCACACCGCGGTGGACCCCTCGCCCCGCGCGGTCCGCGCCTGGGCCGACTCCAACGGAATGGACGTCCCCGCACGTGGGCGCATCCCCAAGAAGGTCTACGACGCCTTCAACGCGGCCCACTGACGCCGCAGCAGCGCCCCGGCACCGCGGTCGGCGGTGCGCCACCGACGGCTCCGGCCGGTGGCGCACCACTGCCG
>NZ_JAAVJD010000347.1:0-2936 GCF_012033735.1 Streptomyces lonarensis
GCGCCGGTCACCGGCAGGCCGCGGCCCCGGCCGGGGCGGCGACGGCCGGGGGACGCGGGCGCTCGGCGTCAGGCGGCGCGGGCGTGGGCCCTGACCCAGGCGACGACGTCCCCGGTCGGCGCGCCGGGGGTGAAGATCTCCGCAACACCCTGCTGCTTCAACGGTGCGATGTCGTCCTCGGGGATGATCCCGCCGCCGAAGACGGTGATGTCGGCGGCGTCCCGCTCCTTGAGCAACGCGATGACCTTGGCGAACAGGGTGTTGTGCGCGCCGGAGAGGATGGAGAGGCCGATGGCGTCCGCGTCCTCCTGGATCGCGGTGTCCACGATCTGCTCCGGCGTCTGGTGGAGCCCGGTGTAGATGACCTCCATACCCGCGTCCCGCAGCGCCCTGGCGATCACCTTGGCCCCGCGGTCATGGCCGTCGAGCCCCGGTTTGGCGACGACCACACGAATCGGCCCCGACACATCCATCACTACCTCCCATGCCCCGGCCTCAGTGCCGAGTGAACGCGCGTTAGCAACAGCATGTCGCACGCCACGGCCTGAGCGATACGCGCAGAGGGAGAAATCACACGGTCGACCTTCGCGATGACATCCGGTAGCCGAGCCACCCGGACGCGCGCCCCCCTGCGGACACCGCTCGACACGCCCGACCCCCGGGCCGCACACACGGTCGGGCATCGCGGGGCGCACGGATTCCAGCCTAGGGGCGGTACCCGGGACCAGGGGTACCGAACGGAGGGTGGGTCGGTCACGAAAGCCGCACAGTCGAAGCGGAGGTCAGCGGCGCGCGCGGCCCCCACCTGCGCCCCGTATCCCCGCAGTTCCGGGCGTTCCACCTCCGACACCACGGTTCGAACGATCGAACGGGAATCGAATGTGCGGTGCAGTAGTCATGGGCGGCCCCGGCAAAGTCGACCGAATGCCCGTTTCCTTCCGCGGCCGGGCAGCGGGAAGATTGTCGCCCGCGCACAGCGGCGGGTACAGTCGCCGCACTACAGCCGCCGGGGCCACGCCCCGCCTCTGTCGTCGAGCCGGAAGGCATGGTCGGTGAACGATCGTCACCTGTCGGGGCACCCGTACCCAACCGGCACAGCTGACGGCGGCGGCGACCCCGCATCGGGGTACTCCGCCGACTACTCCGCTTATACCCAGGCGTCCTACGGTCACGCCTACCCGGACCAGGCGGGCTCCTCCCCCTTCGGGTACGAGAGCCAGGACGCCCTCGGGCAGCAACCGGGCCACCCCGGGCCGGGGCTGACGGAGCCCTCGCCCTACGGCGCGGACCCCCTCGGAGTCGATCCGCTCCTCGGGCACGCAGCCGGCGGCCACGCCCATTCGTTCGGCGGTGGCGACCACGCCGGCAGCGCCCCCCAGCAGCACGGCGGTTACGGCCACGACCCCTACGGGCAGGCCGCCGCCTACGGCAACGGCCAGTACGGCACCACCGCGTGGGACGCCACCCCCGCCCACGGCACCCCCGTCGTCGACGCCTCCTGCACCGGACGGACCACCGGCGGTCACGACGGCTACGACGCCACCGCCGCCTACGGCGAGCAGCAGTGGGACGGCGGGACGGCGACCGCCACCATGACCGCGCCGGCCGAACAGGCCACCGTCACCGCGACCGACGCCACCGGTTGGGACACCGCCGACTGGGAGTCCTGGAACGCCAGGACCGAGGGCATCCCCGCGCAGGCCGACGGCGGACGTCACGACGGCGCGGCACCCGGCACAGCGCACGACGGCTGGGAGAGCGACCCCGTCGGCTACGCGACGTCGGCGGGCCCGGAGGACGGCTACGGCCACGACCCCTACGGCGCCGAGCAGTTCGACCCGACGCACGGCAGCACCTACGGGGACGCCGGCCACGGCGCCGGACACGGGCACGACGGCCACACCCACGACGGCCACGCCCACGCCGAGTACGGCGAGGACAGCGGCCTCGACGGCACCGGCTGGGCCGAGGAGCCACCGGCCGACTCCGACCGTCCGGCCTCGCCCCCGCCCGCCCTCGCCGACGACCCGTACGCCGAGGTGCTCGCCGCCTCCGCCGCCCGCCAGGGCGCGCAGGGCGTCGAGGGCCCCCACCCGGGAAGCCGCCGGGCGCGCCGTCGCCCCAAGCCGAAGCGCTCGGCGCTGCTCACCGTCGCCGCACCGTCCCTGTGCGTCCTGGGCGTCTCCGCTGTCGCCGCGTCGGCGATCACCACCCCCGACGGCACCTCCCACTCCGAGGACGACCTGCCGCTGGCCGCGGCCGGTGACGCCGAGGCAGAGGTCGACGAGGCGGCTCTCGCCGCGGCTGAAGCGGCGGCCGCGGAGCGCACCGCCGCCGCCAACGAGCGCCTCGACACGCAGCTGGAAGGTCTGACGGCCGCGGCCGACGACTACGCGGACCGCGCCAGCCGCACCCAGGGGCGCATGGACCTGGAGAAGAAGAAGGCCGAGGAGCAGGCCGAGGCAGAGGCCGAGGCGGCCCGCCAGGAGGAACTGCGGCCCAAGTTCTTCGTGCCGGTGGACCAGCGCGGGATGAGCGCGGTCTACGGGCAGTCCGGCATCAACTGGATGTCGATGCACACCGGGATCGACTTCCCCGTCAGCTACGGCACGCCGATCCGGGCGGCCACCGACGGCACGGTCCGCACCCTGGTCAACCCGTCCTACGGCAACCTGGCGATCGTCACCGCCCCCGACGGCACGGAGACCTGGTACGCGCACCTCTCCAGCCACGTGCACTACTCGGGCACCGTCAAGGCCGGCACCGTGATCGCCTACTCCGGCAACTCGGGCAAGTCCACCGGCCCGCACCTCCACTTCGAGGTCCGGCCCGCGGGCGGCGCCGCGGTCGACCCGGCCGCGTGGCTGCGCAGCAAGGGGCTCTCCCCCAACTGACGCCGGGAACGACGAGGGGCGGTCCGCCGATGCGGACCGCCC
>NZ_JAAVJD010000347.1:2946-3933 GCF_012033735.1 Streptomyces lonarensis
GCTCTCCCCCAACTGACGCCGGGAACGACCGGTCCGCCGATGCGGACCGCCCCTCGTCGTTCCCGGCAAACGCCGTCCCCCGTCGGACTCCGGCCCGTCAGGAGGTGGCCGACCGGCGGCTCATCGCATGGCAGAGCCCGCTGACCGCCAGGGCTGCGGCCGGCGCGAAGCACAGCGTCAGGATGTCGGACCAGCCCGCGGTGCGGCTCCAGGTCCCCCACAGGTCGCCGAACCGCTGGAAGAACAGCTCGGCCGCCGTGAGGCCGGTGGCGTCGCCGACCAGCAGGGCGATGACCATGGCAAGGCCGTAGAGGTCGCCGAGCACGACCGCGAGCAGGGCCAGCGCGGCGCCGCCGGAGTAGTGCCACCAGTTCCGGCCGAGGAGCGCCGGCCCCAGGGCGACGAGCGCGCCGAGGACGAGCGAGACCACGGAGAGCACCGCGAATTCACTGGTCGCGGGGTCGAAGAGGAACCGCACGAGCAGCGCGTAGCAGACGCCACCCACCAGCGCGGCCAGCAGCGCCAGCGCGGTGGCGCCCGCCAGCCGCCCTGCGGTGCGGGGCTCGGCGGACGGCGGGTGCGCCGGCCCGGCGGGGTGCGCGGACCCGGGGTGCGCGGACCCGGGGTGACCGGGCGCCGGCCGGCCGGGGGTCGCACCGGCGGACTGCCCCGGGAGACGGCCGGAGAGGCCGGGGCCGGCGGGGAGGCCGGGGCCCGCGGTGGCGGCCGGGGCCTGCGGGGTCCCCGACCGGGCGGGGTCCAAGGGGCGCTGCGTCGGGGGCCAGGGCTGGCTCATCGCTCTCCTGGGGGACGGGCGGGCACGAGCACCGTCACACTATCTCCGCTGCACGGCACCGGGGTTGCCGCACCGGCCCCCGCATCGGCACCGGTGGCACCGGCGCGGGGCCGCGGCGGGTCCGGGGGCGCGGCGGGCGCCGCGCCGTGCCCGGGAACACGCCGCGGGGGGGGGGGGGGGGGGGGGGGGGG
>NZ_JAAVJD010000348.1 GCF_012033735.1 Streptomyces lonarensis
CGCCGCGGCTCCGGTCGCCCCGTTCACCGCGCCGCCGTCCCCGACGCGCCCCGCCGCGACCGCTCGGCGAGCACCGCACGCGCCGCGCCGTCCGGTCGATGTCACGTCACGCCCGGCCCGCGGCACCACTGCCGTGGGGCAGCGACCGCCGACCGGGTGCGTCGCGGTAGGTGCGCACCCGGGGACAAAGAATGACCAAAGCCCGTCCACCGGCCGCGTCAACGGGCCCGGGACGGGTAACGCCAACGCAGAGGCGGAGCCACCCGGACACCACCGGGCGACGCACCGCGCGGGCCGGGGGCACCCCGCCCCGAAGACGTCCATGCACGGCCGCCCCCGCGCGGCCCGCGGCACGATCGGTGGGAGGCAGGCGGATGGCAGTGCTCTCCGAGTTGAAGGACCGTCACCGGACGGAAGTCGAGCAACTGCTCGCACGCTCCGTGGAGGCCGAGGTGCGCCGTTCCCAGGGCAGCGCCGACGGCGCCGCCCTGCTCCAGCGGGCGCGGAGCGCGCTCGACCAGCTCCTCCACCCGGCCGCCGAGGAGTGGGCCCGCTACCAGCAGGCGGAACGCGACAACGCCCCCCGCCGCCTGCGGGACCGGTTCGACGCCGCCGCCGTCGGCGGACTCGTCACCACCACCCTCGCCGCCGCGCTGGCCGCCCTGCTGACGGTCGCCGCCACCGACACCGCGGGCGACGCCACGCTGGTCGCCGCCGTGGTGGCGGCCGCGGCCGTCACCGCCTTCGTCCTCCAGGCCGTCGTCGCCCACCTCTGGACCGCCGAGTCCCAGGCCGGCAGCCGCAACCAGCCCGGGGGCGTCGAACAACTCCGCCTCGCCTGGCTCACCGCCGTCGAGGTCCGCGGCATCCGCCCCTGGCTGGAGCAGCAGCGCGCGCTGACCGCCCGCACCCGGGGCGGTGGGGGCGCCACCACGCATCTGCCGGCCCAGCGGACGCCGAGCCGCCGCAGCAACCGGGGCGACGCCGCCCGAACCCGCGCCCTCCTCGGCAGATCGTTCGACCAGCTGCCCGACCGGGGGAAGCCGTTCATCGGACGGCGCGACCAACTCGCCGACATCACGCAGTGGGTCAACCGCGACCGGGCCCGCACCGACACCCGTCCCACCGTCGTCGTCCTCCACGGACCGACGGGCTCCGGCCGCACCATGCTCGCCCGCTGGGCCGCCCACGAACTGCGCTCGCTCTTCCGCGGCGCCTGCCTCGCCGACCTCCGCGGCCACAGCGTCGACGAGATCTCCACTCGCGACGCCCTGCTCCACCTCATGAGCCGCCTCGGCGCCCCCCAGGACCAGCTGCTGTTCCGCGAGGGCACCGCCCGGGGCGCCGACGGCGAGGCGCAACTCGGCCGCCTCGTCGAGCGCTACCGCCGCCACCTCACCGGACTCCCCGTCGTGATCATCCTCGACGATGCCACCGACGCCGCGCAGGTCCGCACCCTCGTCCCCGAACGCTCCAGCTCGCTGGTGCTGGTCACCACCACCGAACCCCTCGACCTCGACGACGCCCCCGCCTCCGTCCACCACCTCGCCGTCGGCCCCCTCGACACCCCGTCCGCGGTGGAACTGCTGCGCACGACGCTGCGGGAGACCACGACCGACACCCCGCCCCCGCCCGACGACGATCCCTCCTGGACCCGGCTGGCCGAGGTCTGCGCCCGCCGCCCGCTGCTGCTGCGCATGGCAGGGCCGGGGCTTGCCACCCGCACCCCCGACCAGCTGGCCGCCGCCCTCGCCGCCACCAGCCCCGGCGCCGGGACCGCCCCCCGCACCGCGGCCGACACCCCCGCCGACCCCGGCGCCGACACCGGGCTGCTCGGTGACACCGCGGGAAGCGCGGCGGCGCGCGTCCTCCACGCCCGCTACGCCGAACAGAGCGAGGACGTCCGCCGACTCCTGCGCCGCCTCGCCCTCGCCGGCCGCGCCAGCCTCGGCCCCCGCGCCGCCGCCGCCCTGCTGGACCGGCCGCAGAAGGAAGCCGCCCGCCATCTCGGCGACCTCGCCGAAGCCGGCCTGATCCGCACCGTCCGCGGCGACCGCTTCCGCCTCCACGACCTCGTGCGCCGCTTCGCCCGCGCCCGGCTCGCCGAGGAGGAGACCGCACCCGACCGCGCCGCGGCGCAGGAACGCCTCATCCGCAGCTACGCCGAACTCGCCGACACCGTGATCCGGCTGGTCGACGGCAACACCTCCACCCGCGCCGACCTGCTGCCGGCCGCGGCCGGCGGCCACGGCTTCAGCTCCGTCAGCGCCGCGCTGCGCTGGCTCGACGACGAGAGCGACTTCATCACCGCCACCCTCCGCCACGCCGACGAGGGCGTCGACCCCGAAGCGGTCCAGCACCTCCTCGGCGCCCTCGCCGACTACTGCCTGCTCCGCGGCGACCTCTACCGGCTGGGCGAACTCAACGAACTCGCCCAGTCCGTCAACCAGGGGCTGCTCACCCGCTCCGTCACCTGGCGCACCGGTGTCGCCGAACGGCAGCTCGGCGAACTCGACAAGGCGCACTCCACCCTCTCCCGCGTCGTCAACCTCTACCAGGAGGCCCGCAACCAGGCAGGCGCCGCCCGTGCCCTCCGCGACCTCGGCATCACCCTCCAGCACCAGGGCCACCTCGCCGAGGCCCTTGCCAAACTGACCCAGGCCCTCGACCTCCAGCCCCGCGACTCCCTCCCCGGCGACCGGGCCTGGACCCTCCACGCGCTCGGCGCCGTGGAACGCGAGCGCGGCCGGCTGTCCACCGCGGCGGAACTCCTCGCCGAGTCGCTGGAGCTCCACCGCGCCAGCGGCTCGGTCCACGGCGAGGCCTGGGCCCGCCTCCACCTCGGCCAGACCGCGATGCGCCGCGGCGCGGTGGCCGAGGCCGAGACGGAACTCCGCACCTCGCAGGAGCTGTACGAACGCTCCCGCGACGTGCGCGGCCAGGCGTGGGCCCTCACCCAGCTCGGCACCGTCCGCGTCATCGCCGGGGACAGCGCCGCCGGCGAGGACCAGCTGCGCGCCGCGCTCGCCCAGCACCGCGAGAACGGCGACACCCGCGGCGAGGCGTGGACCCTCTTCCACCTCGGCCAGGCGCAGGAGGACGCCGGCAACCTCAACACCGCCATGCGGACCCTGGAACGGGCCCGCACCATGTTCAACCAGATGCCCGACCGGTACGGCGTCGCCTGCGCCCGGCACCACGAGGCCCGCGTCACCCGCGACCAGAAGGCCGAACGCTCCGGGTCGCTGCACAACAGCGGCTTCGCCCGCCAGCTGCTCGCCGCCGCCCGCCGCGACTACGAACGCGCCGGCGTCCTCCACGGGCAGGGCTGGACCGGTCTCGAACTCGCCGTCATCGACGCGGGCAACGGCCGGCCCGACCGCGCCCTGGAACTCGCCGACGAGGCGCTGGGCGTCTTCACCGCCGGCTACGGGGAGGGCCGGCCCGACGTGCGGGGCGCGGAGTGGGCGCGGTTCCTGCGCAGCACCCTGCTGCCGCTGGCCTCACCCGGCGGCGCGGAGGCCGGTGAGGTCGAGGCCCGTGAGGAGATCGAGGCGCTGCTCCGCGAGGAGGACGGCCCCTGGCGCGACCCGCAGCTCACCCTCGCGGTGCACAGCTACTCGCTGATGCTCGGCCGGGGGCAGGGACTCGACGACCGGGGCTGGTCGGCCTGGCGGCTCGGCATGGTGCCGCGCCGCGCCGCCGCCGACGTGCTCGGCGTCGGCTGAGCAGAGAAGCCGCCACGCGCCGCGGGCCATCGGCAACGACCGGAACCGGTCGATGATCCCCTTCTGCATGTCCTCGGCGATGCCGGCGCTGGCGCCGGCGGTGGCGAAGGTGA
>NZ_JAAVJD010000349.1 GCF_012033735.1 Streptomyces lonarensis
GGCCGGTGCCGCCGCACGGCTTCGGCGGCCCGGTCGCCGGGTGGCGGCCCGGCCTGCGCCGGCGCGCAGGGCGGTCAGGCGACGGGGGCGTGGCGGTCAGCCGGCGAGGGCGGTGCGGACCGTCTCCGCGAGCGGCGTCGTGGAGCGGCCGAGCAGCGCGGGCAGGTCACCGGTGACGGCGGCGAGCGCCCCCTTGGAGACCTTGACGTCCGAGTCGACGAGCAGCGAGACCACGAAGTCGGGCAGGCCCGCCTCGGTCAGCGCCTCGGCGTAGCCGTCGCCGCCCAGGTCGCGGTAGGCGACCTCGCGGCCGGAGACCCGCGCCGCCTCGGCGGCGAGGTCGGGCAGGGTCCAGGTGGCGTCGCCGGTGAGCTCGTGGATGCGGCCCGCCTGGTTCTCGGAGGTGACCACGATCGCGGCGGCCTCCGCCAGGTCGGAGCGGGAGGCCGAGGCGATGCGGCCGTCCCCGGCCGCGCCGACGATCTCTCCGCGCTCCACGGAGTCGGCCAGTCCGGCGGTGTAGTTCTCGGTGTACCAGCCGTTGCGCAGCAGCACGGTGGGCAGCCCGGACTCGGCGAGCGCCCCCTCGGTGTCGCGGTGGACGCGCGCGAGGTCGAGGGTGTTGAAGTCCGCTCCGACGAGCGAGGTGTAGGCGACGAGGCCGACCCGGGCCTCCCGGGCGGCGGTGACGACGGCGCGGTGCTGCTCGATGCGCCGGTCGTCGGGCCCGGTGGAGGAGACGAAGAGGAGCGTGTCGGTGCCGCGCAGCGCGGCGGGCAGGGTCTCCGGCCGGTCGTAGTCGGCCTGCCGCACCTCGACACCGCGGTCGGCCAGGTCCGCCGCGCGCTGCGGGTCGCGCACCACGGCGGCTATCCCGGCCGCCGGTATGTCGCGCGCGAGCAGGTGCTCGATCGCGAGGCGGCCGAACTGACCGGTGGCACCGGTGACAGTGATCATCACGTACATCCTTCGGTTCTGCGGTGCTGGGCCGACTGTGGCCGGGCCCGGAGGGGGACGTCGGTACGGCGGGCCGTACCGTGCGGGTACAGCACCCAATCTACGCTGCGAATTCCGCAGCGCAAACTTTTCGAAAGTTACTCTCTTTCCGGCGGTACGATGGGGCCATGAGCGAGACCCCCCGGGCCGCCGCGGCAGGCGCCCTCCCCGCACGGCCGGAGACGGTGACCGCGGACGAGCCCTTCGACGTCTTCGCACGCGCCTGCCCCTCCCGCCCCGTGCTGGAACACCTCACCGGCCGATGGGGGACGCTCGTGCTCGCCGCGCTGCGGGAGGAGCCCGCCCGGTTCAACGCCCTGCGCCGCAGGGTCGACGGCATCAGCGAGAAGATGCTCGCCCAGACGCTCCAGTCACTGGAACGTGACGGGTTCGTCCACCGCGAGGTCCACGCGGTGCTGCCGCCGCGGGTGGAGTACCGGCTGACCGGCCTGGGCCGGGAGACCGCCGGCAGGCTGCTCGCCCTCATCGACCTGCTGGAAGCCGAGATGCCGACGGTCCTCGGGGCGCAGCAGCGCTACGACCGCGCACGGTCGGAGGCGGCGACGGGCGAGGGGTGAGCGCACCGCGCCCCGGGGCCGCAGCCGCAAGGGGTGGGGCCCCGCCGGGCGCGGGCGCGGGCGCGGCGCAGCTGACGCGCGCGGGTGCTGTGCGGGGTGGGTGCTGTGCGGGTCGGGTGCTGTGCGGGTCGGGCGCGGCGCCGCCGCCCGTCACCGCTGACCAGCACGTTCCCCGTCGGCCCGCGCGGTTCGGCCGAGCAGCTTCGCCCTCCGCCGTTCGCAGTCCAGCACGGTCGCCTCCGGGACGGCCGCCGACCGCCCGCCCGGTGCGCGTCGCGGTCTCGGCGCCGCGGACAGCGAGGGGGCTCGGAGACTCGGGGCGGGCCCCGCGGGGCTCAGGGCTGGCGGTCGCCGCCGTCGGACCCGGGCGGCTCGCCGTCGCCCGGGTCGGGGTCCGGGTCCGGGTCCGGTGAGGGGTCCGGATCGGGGTCGGGCGAGGGGTCCGGGTCGCTCGGCCCGGGGTCGGGCGCCTGCGGCCCCTGCCCCTCGATGGTGACGACGGCACCGGTGGGCGCGACGGTGACCCGCCCCTGCCAGTGGCCCGCCGGTTCGCGCTCCCGGTCGACCGTGACCAGGAAGGTGACCTGCTCGCCCGGGCGCAGCGTGCCCGAGCTCTGCCCCAGCCGCAGCCACCCGGCGTCGGTCGAAGCGCGCCACTCCACCGGCGACCCGCCGGAGGCGGTGAGCGTGACCCTGGTCCCGGAGGAGGTGGCGACGGCTTCCACGGCGAGCCGGCCGGGACCGGGGGACGCGCTGTCGGAGGCGGGCGGTGTCGGGTCGTCGGTCGAGGGGTCCGGCTCGTCGTCCTCACCGGGCTCGGTCTGCGCACCGTCGTCCGCTCCGGCCCGCTCCTCCGGGTCGCCGCCCTCCTGGGACGGGGTGCGCCCGGTCTCGTCCGAGCTGCCCGCACGGCCGGCGTTCTCGTACGGGTACTCGTACTGGTCCCGGCCCGAGCGGTCGTCGTCGGCCGCGGCGGGGGCGCCGTGCGACTCGCCTGTCACGGGCGCGCTGCGGTAGGCCGCCCAGAGCGCCAGCGCGGGCGCCGCCAGCACGGTGGCGACCACCGTCGTCGTCACCGCACGGCTGCGGAGCCGTTCGCGGCGCGCGGCGCGGTCGCGCTCGTCGAGCGGGAACCCGGCGCGGTCGACCTTCGGCGTGTGCTGCGCCCGGGTGCGGAGCGCGGCGGTGCGGGCGGCGTGCACCTCGGCGCGGGGCGCGGGGAGCACCGTCAGCCGCTCGGCGGCGACCGGCGCCGTGCCGGGCCAGCCGTTGCCGGCCAGCGCGCGCTGCGCGCTGCGGCGGCAGACGGGGCACTCGTCGACGTGGCGCACCAGTTCGCGCCGCAGCCCGGGCGCCATGAGCAGCCGGTCGTGGCCCGCGAGGACACTCACCACGGGGCAGCCGCCCGCGTCCACCGCTGCCAGCGCGCCGCGGGCGCGCTCGACCTCGCACGCCCCGCTGGTGAGCAGGGCGCGGGCGTCGTCCTCGGACCGCCGCAGCACCCGGCCGACCTCGGCGGGGGTGAGCTGGTGGCGGACCGTCAGCTCCAGCGCCTCACGCTGCTCGGGTACGGTGCCGGCCGCCTCGGGCCAGGCCAGCGAGGCGAGTTCACGGCGCCGCGCGTCGGGGTCCGACGCCACGACCCGCGGCACCACGGGGGCGTGGCCCTCGCGGTCGCGCTGCTCGGCGAGGCGACGCAGGCAGCTGTGGCGGGCGAGGGCGTAGAGCCAGGCGCGGTGGAGGTCCCGTGCGGCCGGGCGCTTGCCGTGTCCGTGCAGCCGCTCGGCGTGGGCGAGCGCCTCCCCCAGCGCGTCGATGGCCGCGCCGTGCTCGCACATCACCGACAGGCAGTAGGTGAACAGCCCGTCGAGGTAGGCGTCGTCGTACGCCTGCCCGGGGCGGCGCCCGTGGTCGGCGGACGGACCACGGCGCGCGCGGGAGCTGTGGGCGTGCCGGGTACGCTCGCGGCTGCTGGACATCACCCCTGCGACGCTAGGCGCCCCATGGGCCCGGACCGCCACACACGGCACAAGGTTCCACCTATCGGGTGACGGATTGTGGCTGTTTCGGCACCCGTGACGGGCACCGGGCCGTCGTCGGCGGGTACGGGGGCCGGAGCACCGGCCGGGCCGCGCTACCGCGGGCGCGGTGCCCCCGCGGTAGGGCGGCAAACCCCCGCGCGCCGGGCTTTCGAAGCCGATCAGATCCCGCCCTCCCAGTGGAAGAACGTCCTCCGCGGCC
>NZ_JAAVJD010000034.1 GCF_012033735.1 Streptomyces lonarensis
GGCGCCCCGCCGGGTCGACCCGGCGGGGCGCCGCCCGGGCGGTGTCGGGTCGATGGCGGGGCGAGGCGCCGCGCCTGCCGCGAGACGGCGCGGCACTCCGGTCCCGAAGGCCGCGTCCTCCACCCCGCCGCGCGGCCGCCGGGCCGAGCGGGCGCGCTGGTCTGATGAGACGCTCGGGCTATGCGCATGCTCCGCGGACCGTACGAGGCGGCCCTGATCCGGCCCGGTAGTGCCATGTTCACCGCCGTGCGGATTCTGCCGTTCCTCGCAGTGATCGCGGTGGTGTCCATCGAGCTGTCCCCGGCGCACTTCCTCTACACGGGGCCGTTCCTCACCCCGGCTCCCGCCCTCGCCGCTCTCACCATGGGGCCCCGCGGTACGGCGGCGGTGGCCGTGGTGACGGCACTCGCCAGTTGCACCACGGCGACCTTCAACCAGGCCTGGGGCAGTCAGCAGGTGTACGCGAACCTGTCGGCGCTGCTGCTGGTCTCACTGGCGAGCCTGGCGAGCAGTACCGCGCGGGCGCGGCGTGAGCGGGAGCTGGCACACGTCCGGCGCATCGCGCAGGTCTCCCAGGACGTGGTACTGCGCCCGGTGCCCGAGCAGCTGCACGGGGCACGGGCAGCGGGCGTCTACCTGGCCGCCGAGGCGGGGGCGCGCATCGGCGGCGACCTCTACGAAGTCCTCTCCACCCCCTACGGAATCCGCGTCATCGTCGGTGACGTGCGGGGAAAGGGCCTGCCGGCGGTGCGTACCACCGCCGCGGTGCTGGGCGCCTTCCGCGAGGCGGCCCACTACGAGGCGGAACTGGCGGACGTCATGTCGCGCTGTGAGGCCGCCCTCCAGCGGGAGGTGAGCCGGGCGGAGCAGCTGGTGGAGGCGCCGGGGCCGCACGACCGGGCGGAGCAGTTCGTGACCGCCGTGCTGGCCCAGGTACCCGCCGAACCGGTGGTGGAGCTGGTGAGTCGGGGGCACCCCCCTCCGCTGCTGCTGAGCGGCGACGAGGTCCGGCCGCTGGAGGCGTCCGTGCCGCTGCCGCCCCTCGGCCTGGCGGAGTTCCTCGGGGCGACGCCCCCGAGGGCGGAGACGTACCCGTTCCGACCCGGTGAGCGGTTGCTGCTCTACACCGACGGGGTGATCGAGGCCCGTGACCCCGCCCGCAACTTCTTCGAGCTGCCGGCCCACCTCGCCCGGCTCGACCACAGCCCGCCGCAGCAGCTGGTGGAGCAGTTGCGGGCCTCGCTGCTGCACCACGTCCGCGGCAGCCTGGAGGACGACGCCGCCATGGTGGTGGTCGAGCGGGAAGGGTGCGGTACGCCCGCGCGCGCCGCTGTCTGAGTCCCTGCGGGCGGGTGCCGGGCCGACCGGCTCGGCGTCGCTCAGGATGCTTCGGGGAAGGACACCTCCGCCAGTTCGCAGGAGACGTCCCACAGCCGGGCGGCCTCCTCGGGCGACCGGGCTGCCCGGTGGAGGCGCTGCTCGCGGGCCGCTCCGGTGAGGTGGCCCAGGCCGCGGGGTCCGTAGTACCGCCCGCCCACCGCCTCCGGGCTGGTGGCGGCGTACCACGCGGGCCGCACCCCGCCCGCGACGCGTTGGACCGGCCAGCCCAGCGGGGCGAGGAAACGGAACGCCGCGTCGAACGGCGAGCGCCCCCCGCCCAGCCCCGGGCCTGCGGACTGGAGGTTGGTGGCGGCGAGACCCGGGTGCGCCATGGTGCTGGTGATGCCCCACCCGTGCCGCCTGCTCCGCCGGTCCAGTTCCAGGGCGAACAACATGGTCGCGAGTTTCGACTGGCCGTAGGCGGGCCAGGGCCGGTATCCGTGCTCGAACTGCAGATCGTCCCAGTTCATGCCCCTGACCATGGCCGCGGCCAGTGCGGACTGGGTGGTCACCCGGGCGGCACCGGCGATGAGCAGCGGGAGGATGCGGGCGACGAGCGCGACGTGGCCCAGGTGGTTGGTTCCGAACTGCAGCTCGAAGCCGTCGGTGGTGGTGTGTCGTGTCGGCGGTGTCATGACGGCGGCGTTATTGATCAGGATGTGAATGGGCCGCCCCTCTTCGTTCAGCCGGTCGGCCAAGGCGGCGACCGACTCCAGGGACGCGAGGTCGAGGAACCTGGTGGACGAGGCCCCGCCGATGCGGTCGAGCGCCGCCCGCCCCTTGGCTGCGTTGCGGACCGGGAGGACGACCTCGGCCCCCGCGAGTGCCAGGCGCTGCGCGAGCCCCAGCCCGATCCCGTCGCTGCCCCCGGTGACCACGGCCAGCTTGCCGCGCAGATGCGTTTCGTTCATGCGGCGATGCTCGCTCGCCGCGGCGCCCCCGGGCAGAGCGCGGTTGTCGGGGGATCGGCGGTCCCTGGTGGCCCGGGGCCGATCGGGCGCACAATCAACCCATGGACCGCGACGCACTGGCCGACTTTCTCCGCCGCCGACGGGAGGCCCTGCGCCCCGAGGACGTCGGACTGCCGCCCGGGGTGCGGCGACGGACGTCCGGCCTCCGCCGTGAGGAGGTCGCGCACCTCGCCGTCATGTCCGTCGACTACTACACCCGGTTGGAGCAGCGGCGCGGGCCGCAGCCCAGTGCCCGGTTGCTGAGCGGACTCGCACGCTCGCTCCGGCTGTCCAACGACGAACGCGACCACCTGTACCGGCTCGCAGGTCACCACGCGCCCGCCGCGACCGACGGGCCGGCCGGCGTCGCGCCGGGACTGCTGCGGGTGTTGGAAAGCCTTGGCGACTCCCCCGGGCTGGTGCTGACCGACCTGGGGGTGACCCTGGCGCAGAACCGGATGGCGGTGGCACTCCTGGGGGACACCGCCCGCTTCTCGGGGCCGGCCCGCAGCGCGATCCACCGGTGGTTCATGGACCCGGCGGAGCGTGCTCGGTACCCGGAGAACGACCGGGACCGGCAGAGCCGGGCACAGGTCGCCAACCTGCGTGTCGCCCACAGCGTGCACGGGCCGCGTTCCCAGGCCGACGCGCTGGTGCGCCTGCTGCGGCGGGAGAGCTCGGAGTTCGCCGGACTGTGGGAGCGGCATGAGGTCGCCCGCCGGTTCGCCGACCGCAAGACGCTGCTCCACCCGGAGGTCGGTGCCATCGAGTTGGACTGCCAGGTGCTCTTCACCGAGGACCGCGCCCAGACGTTGCTGGTGTTCACCGCGGAGCCTCGCACCGAGGCGCACGGGAAGCTGCAGCTGCTGTCCGTGCTCGGCGCCGACAGCTACTCGCCGGCAGCCGGCAGTCCCGGAGCCCGGGCTCAGGAGTGGTGAACGGCGGCGTGGCGCTCCCCGGTCAGCCGTTCCCGGGCGGTGCGCCGCCGCGGGCTGCCAGCAGGACGCGTGCGGTCGCCCGTGCCTTGGCGTACGCGTCCCGGTCCCCCAGCGTGGTCGCGGTCACGTGGGCCCCTTCGTGGACGAGGTGCAGCCGATCGGCGGTGGCGGCGTCAGCGGTCAGGGTCAGGAAGAGCTCCAGCATCCATCGCTTCTCCTCCCGGATCGCCTCGCCGACCGCGGCGGAGCTCGTCCCGAGCTCGGCCCAGGCATTGACGAAGGCGCAGCCGCGGGGGTTGTCGGCGGCCCAGCGCTCCGCGGTGTCGAACACCGCGAGCACCTGCTCCGCGCCGGCGGGCTGCCGAACGAGGTCTGCGAGCAACAGCGTCTGCCAGCGGTGCGCTCGGCGGCGGAGGTATGCCACGACCAGGTCCTGCTTGGACCCGAACCGCTGGTAGAGGGTGCGCTTGGTGACTCCGGCGGATTCGGCGACGAGGTCCACGCCCACCGCGCCGATGCCCCGGTCATAGAAGAGCTGCTCGGCGGCGGCCAGCAGCCGCTCCCCCGCGGGCGTCGTCGTGGGGGCGGGCGCCGGGGCAAGGCGGGACAGGTCGGCTCGGGCGAGCATGCGTTTCCCCTCTGCCGTCGGACGGGTACACGGCGAGTATACCGACCAGTGTGTTTACATACGACCATGAGAGATCTCGGATGGGCGGCCGGCTTCGTGGTGCTGTGGTCGTCCGGGTTCGTGGGCGCGGTGCTCGCCCAGCCGGCGGACTCTCCCGCGGGTGTCCTCGCCTGGCGGTACGTGGCGACCGCCGCCATCCTGGCGACGGCGGTTCTGATCACCCGGCGGACCGCGATCACCGGGCGCGAACTCGTCCGGCAGAGCGGGGTCGGACTCCTGGCGCACGTGGTGTTCCTGGGCGGTGTCTTCGGGGCGTCGTCCCAGGGCGTCGGAGCGGGCACGGTGGCCCTGGTCTGCGCGGTGCAACCCATGCTGGTGATGCTGGTGGGCCGCTTCGCCTGGGGCGACTCCCTGCGCCGCAGGCAGGTGTTCGGAGCAGCCGTCGGACTGGCCGCGGTCGCGCTGAGCGTCGGCGGCGGGTTCGGCTCGTCGGGCGCCGGGCTGCTGCTCCCGGTGGCGAGCCTGCTCGGACTGTCGGGCGCCGCGCTGCTGGAACGTCGCCGACCTCCCACGGCGGACACGCTGACCTGCCTCTGCGTCCAGGTGGTGGTCTCCGCCGCGGTCTTCCTCGCCTTCGCCGCTGCCACGGGCGGACTCGCGCTCGACCTGACCCCGTCGGTCGCCGGCGCCCTCGCCTGGCTGGTGGTGCTCTCCGGGCTCGGTGGTTACACGGCCTTCGTGGTCTGCCTGCGGCGCCTGGGGAGTTCGCGCACCAGCCTGCTGCTCTACCTCACCCCGCCGGTCACGACCCTGTGGGCCTGGGCGATGTTCTCGGACGCACCGGGGGCCGCCCAATGGTCGGCGCTGGCCTTGGCCGGTGTCGCAGTGGTGTTGTCGTGGCCCGCGCCCGCCCGGGGCGGGCCGGCGGAGAGCGGCGCCGCGGACGTCGGGGAGGTCGGCGGCGGCCGCCGACTCGACGGCGCCGGGGCGCGGCGCTGAGCCCGGGAGTGCGACAGCCGGTCCGGCCACCCGCCCGGAGCTATCCTCCAGGCAGCGCCGAGGCGTGCAGGGCCACGGCCGAGCAGGGCGGAGGCCTCATGCACCACGGAGATGTCGGGCGCGTCGGACACGCGGCCCGCGGAGTGGACACCGCCGGGCGGTCCCCGCGGTGAGCCTGCCCACCGAGCGGGAGATCCGCGCGCTGCACCGGGCCCATGCCCCGTCGGCCGCCGCGTTCCGGCTCGTCCTCGGCCACTGCGAGACCGTCTGGCGGATCGCGCGTCTGCTGCTGCGCGAGCTGCCGACCCCGGTGGACACGGAGCTGGTGCGCGCGGGCTGCCTGCTGCACGACATCGGCGTCTACCGGCTGTACGGGGCCGACGGGCGCCTCGACGAGCAGAACTACGTGCGGCACGGGGTGCTGGGCCACGAGCTGCTCGCCGCTGAGGGGTTCCCGGAGCAGCTGTGCCGGTTCTGCTCCTGCCACACCGGGGTGGGGCTGAGCCCGTCCGACGTGGTGGAGCAGCGGCTGCCGATACCGCCGGGCGACTACGTGGCTCGGACCGTCGAGGAGCGCCTGGTCATGTACGCCGACAAGTTCCACTCCAAGTCCCGGCCCGCCCGGCTGCTGACCTACCCGGAGTACGCGGCCCACGTCGGCAGGTTCGGGACGGACAAGGTGCGACGGTTCGCGGCGCTGGCCGACGAGTTCGGGCTCCCGGAGACGAGCTCGATCACCCCCTCGCGCAGCCGCGGTCCGACGGCCTGAACGCCCCACCGGCCCCGGCCGGTAGTCCTCTCCTCCGGGAGCGGATTCAGGGGAGGCGTTCCCCTCGGGGAGGGGAACGCGGCGGCGGCACGGCCGGCAGCAGCTGCCAAAGCGGACGGCCGCCCGACGCCCAGGCACCGAGCACCTCGCGGTCCACCACGTGGAGCCGCTGGCGGCCGGCGAAGTCCACCGCCGGGGCCGTCACACGGCCGTTGGTCACGATGACCGCCACGTCGGCCCCGTGCACCTGGCGGGCGGTGCCGTTCAGGACCTGGAAGTCGGGAGTGCCGACCGGGGAACCGGCCAGGCCCTGGCGTCGGTGCTTGCACTGGACGACCCAGCGGCGCCCGAACGGGTCCGTGGCCGTCACGTCGGCGCCGAGGTCACCGGCGCCGCCCACGCGGACCGCGTCACGGCAACCGTCGCGGCGCAGCAGGTCCCGCACGGCGTCCTCGAACCGCGAGTGGTGCATCGCGTCGAGTCGCGAGAGCGTCTCCGGCCGACGGCCGCCGCCCCTCACCCCCGGCTGCGGGCAGCCGGCCCGCACCTGGCCTCGGTGAACGCCTGCCGCGAGTGACAGGACCGCGGCGACGGCCGGAACCCACCAGGTGGCGAGCAGTCCCTCGACAGCCAACGCGAGCCCGCCGAGGCCCAGCAGGACGGGGGCGACGGCTCGCGACTGCGGTCGTGCCCCGGCTCGTGCTCCGGCTCTCGACCGGCGCCGGCGTACGGCGCCGCGGCCCGGCCCCGGTCGTCGGCCACGGGGCCGCGACCGCGACCGCCGGCTCACTGCCCCGCCCTGGTCACACCGTGCGCCAGTTCACCCAGGGCCGTGAAGAGCGCCTGCCCCACCGGGGTGGGGGCGATGAGAACCCCGAGCGCCAGAACCAGCACCACGGTCACCTTCTCGTCCGTTCTGCTGCGCGCCTGCGTACGTCGGCACAGGCGTGCGACGACGACGGCTGCCAGCAGCACGGCCACGTTGACGGTCAGCACTGCTCGGACCACTCCCCACTTCACCGACCCCACGGGAACGAGGCACCCCTCCTGCCTCGACCATCCTGTATAGCCCCCCCACCGCCGGAGATTGGCCCGATTCGCAATCAATGGCATGATCCCGTCGAATCTGGCCGAACACGCACACACCAAGCAGAACTGGCACAGAATTTCGACGAGGAAACGAGTTGCCGCGCGCAGACGACCGGCCAGCTTTCGAGAAGCGACCACCGCGGAAGCGGGCATAGGGTCTCGGCAGACGGCACCACCCGGATGCCCCGTCCCAGGAGAGTGATGACGATGAGCGGGAGCTCCGAACCAGCGACCGGGTCAGGAGGCTTCTCCCCCGAGGAACGCGCCGCGATGCGGGAGCGGGCCGCCGAGCTCAGGACGGAGGCGGACCGGCCACGAGGCGGTAAGGCCGCGGCACAGGAGCTCGAGGTGCTGGCGAAGATCGCCGGGATGCCGCCGGCCGATCGTGCCGTGGCCGAGCGGGTCCACGCCATCGTCACCACGCACGCGCCGGAGCTCGCTCCCAAGCTGTGGTACGGGCAGCCCGCGTACGCGCGCGGCGGCACGGTGGTGTGCTTCTTCCGCAGCGGGGCCGCGGACAAGGAGCGCTATTCGACGTTCGGGTTCACCCCGGCGGCGGCGCTGGACGACGACAGCGGGCTCTGGCCCACCTCCTACGCCGTGAGCGAGTTGAGCGAGCCGGCGGTGGCCGCGTTGACGGCTCTGGTCGCGCGGGCGGCCGGCTGAGCGGCCGCGGCCGCCTGTCGACCGTCGGCGGGGCCGTGCGGGAGAGGCGGGCGGCGCTCCGGCGGGTCCCCGGCCGCCCCTCCCCGGGGCGGCCGGGGACCGCGCGGTCAGGGGGCGGGGGTCGGCTGGGTGAACCGGATCCGGTTGCCGAAGGGGTCGCGGAGGCCGCAGTCGATCCCGTAAGGGCGCCGGGTGGGCTCCTCCGTGAACTCCACGCCGCGCTCCAGCAGCGTCCGGTAGGTCGCCTGGCAGTCATCGGTCGTGAGGACGAGCCACCCGCCCATCGCCCCCTTGGTGACCAGGTCGCGGACCTGTGCGGCGGTCTCCTCGGAGAGGGCGGGGGCGCCGGGCTTCTCCAGGAGGATCTGCCGTTCGGGGTGGCCGGGCACACTGACGGTCAGCCAGCGCATGAAGCCCATGTCGATGTCGGCGGCCACCTCCAGTCCGAGTGTGCCGACGTAGAAGGCGTGCGCCTCGTCCTGGTCGAGAACATAGATCTGTGACTGCGCGATACCGGTGAACATGGGAGCACGCTATCGACGGCGGGGCGCCCTCGCTTGTCCGAAACTGCTCATCGCGGTGCGGAGGGAGGCGACGCCGGGCGGGCCCACGCCATCGTGAAGCAGCTGGGAACCGGAAGCACCCCTCCCCGACCGCGGAACGTCCGGGGAGAGGTCCCGACGATGTCGCGGAACGTGCGGCTGAAGGTACCGGGGCTGTTGAAGCCGACCTCGAAGCAGATGTCGGTCACGCTGCGGTCGGTGTGGCGGAGCAGGAACATCGCGCGCTCCACCCGCCGGCGTTGCAGGTAGCGGTGCGGGGTCTCGCCGAAGGTGGCCCGGAAGATCCGCGAGAAGTGCGCCGGGGAGATGTGGGCGAGCCGGGCGAGCGACGGCACGTCCAACGCCTGCGCGTAGTCGCGGTCCATCGCGTCCTTGACCCGGAGCATGCGACGGTTCGAGTCCTCCACTGCGCGGTTCACGGTGCCATCCCATCATGGGCCACCGACAGCGGCGCGGCGTGCGGCGGTGGCCGGGCGCTGCGAGCCCCGCAGCCGCCCCACCGGCCGTCGCCGGGCACGACACGCGTGCACCTCCGTTCCAGCGGCCGGCCGTCTCTGCGGGCCGTCCCGGGCGGCGACAGGGGCAGCCTCCCGGAGTCCGGCGGCCCGGGCGGTGGCCGCCGCTGCTCGGCGTGACGCCTCGGCACGACTCGGGAGCGGGTGGGCGGCGGCGCCCGTCGACGGGCGCTCCGTGGCGTGGCGCGTGGCCCCCACCCGCGGTCAGCCCCGGGAAACGCGTCCTGGCCCACCGGCGGGGGCGGCCGGCCGCGGGCTCGGGGCACGACGCTGCCCGCGCGGGCGCCCCCGGCGCGGGGACGGACGCGGCCTGGTGGTGACAGTCCGCACCACAGCGTGCTGGGGTCTCCACGGAAGCACCACCGGTCAACCACATTGAGGGAGAAGTATGTTCGCTCAGTCCCGGTCCCGACTCCGCTCGGCCCTCGGCTTACTCGCGGCGGGGCTCACGGCGGCCCTCGTCCTGTCCGCTCCCGCAGTGGCCGCAACCCCCGTGACCTCGGAACCCGCGGCGCCGCTCATCGTCGGCGGGACCCCCACCACCACCGACGAGCACCCCTACGTCATGCAGTTGGCCGGCGCCTCGGGTGTCCGCGTGCAGCGGTGCGGCGCCACCCTGGTGGCACCGACCAAGGCGGTCACCGCCGCCCACTGCGTCCACAACCTCGACCGGACCCGCTATCTGGTGGTGGGCGGCCGCACCGCGCGTCTCGGCCCCGAGGGGGTGGACCGCGAGATCAGCGACATCTGGATCAACCCCGCCTGGGACAGGGACACCAAGGCGGGGGACGTCGCCGTGCTCACCCTCGCCGAGCCCATGCCGTTCGCCACCCTCCCGATCGCCGGCCCGACGGACGCCCATCTCTACGAGCCGGGAACGCCGTCGCACGTACTGGGCTGGGGCCGCACGGCGGAGGTCGGCAACGCGTCCACCGTGCTGCGGATCGCCGAGGTGCCGCTGGTGGCGGACGCCGCGTGCGAGGCGGCCTACGCCTCCCACACCTTCCAGGTGGACAGCGCGTCGATGGTCTGCGCCGGCCTGCCGGAGGGCGGGGTCGACGCCTGCCAGCTGGACAGCGGTGGCCCCCTGGTGGTGGACGGCGTTCTGGTGGGCGTCGTCTCCTGGGGCAACGGCTGCGCCCGACCGGACTTCCCCGGCGTCTACGTCCGCGTCTCGGCCTTCTCCGAGGCGCTGAGCGCCGAGATCGGCACCTGACCCGCCCCGGGACCCCGGGGCTCGCAGCCCCGATCCGCAGTGGGCGGCCGCCCACTGCGGATCGGGGTGCGTGGGACGGCCCGCCAGGGGCAGCCGCAGACGAAGCGCGTGGCCAACTGCGCTGCGGACGTGCGGCCTTCATGGGCGCACACCGCACCGGACCACCCGGGCGGCGGGTAGATACCGCGTATACATACGCGGTATAAAGGCTGTGCCGGAGGTTCTCCTCCGGCTACCGATGCCTCCGGCCGAAAGGACTCGATGTACGGCAAGGCCTTCGCCCCCGAGTACCAGGGCGCCCTCACCGCCCTGTCCGTCAACTCCTCCCTCCCCGACGTCCTGGCCGCGGCCACCGAGCAGTTGGCGGCGGCCCGCCGTGCCGGCTCTCCCCTGGAGACGGCCCGTGCCGGACTCGCCGCCGCCGAGGCCTACCGGCGACTGGGACGGACCGAGGAGGCGGAGAGCGCCTGGAAGGACTCCTACCGCACCGCCCGGTCCGCCGGGGACGCCGGCGCCATGGCATGGGCGCTGTGGAGCGGCGGCACCCTCGCCCGGCAGTGCGGGCGGCTCCCCCTCGCCCGGCGGCTGCTGGGGCTCGCCGCCGACCTCGGTGAACGCGGCGGCGACGTCGTGGCCCGCGGCTACTCCTTGGCGGGCATGGCGGAGACCGGACGCATCCAGGGCGACTACGAGGCGGTGCGCCGCCTCCACGAGCAGCTCCTCGCGGAGGCCCGCCGCAGAGGCGAGGCCCGCCACACCGTCTGGGCCCTGGAGGGGCTAGCCCAGATACACCGCAACACCGGCGACCTGGACAGCGCGCACCGGCTGTTCGCCGAGGCCGCGGCCATCGCGGCCGACGCCGAGGACCGGCGGGGCCACGCCTGGGCGCTGCGCGGGTTGGCGGACGTGGTGTCGGTCCGGGACGGGGACGCGGACCAGGCGCTCGCCCTGCTGGCCGAGGCAGAGCGGAGCTGCCGCACGATGAACCTGCGCAGCGCGTTGGCCTACAACCACAAGATGCAGGGCAACGTGCGGTACCGGGCGGGCCGGTTCGCGGAGGCCCGCGACTCCTACGCCCAGGCGTGGGAGGAGTTCCGCGCCATGAACGAGCCCCGCGGTGAGGCGCTGGCACGACTCGGTCTCGCGAAGTCCCGCGCCCACCTGGGCCGCGACGCGGACAAGACCGCCGCCGAACTGGACGAGCTGGCCGAGACCATGGAGCGCATGGGCCTCCGCCACGCGCTGGAGATGGTGCGGCGGGCGCGCGCCGAACTCGGCCCGGCGGGGGCGGCGCGCCCGCTGGAGGTCGCCCCGTGACTGCGGGCGGTTCGGCGCTCCGCGACATCGTCCGCGCCAGGCCGTCGGAAGAGGTCGAGCCCGCCCGGGATGCGGCCGCCCTGCTGGAGAGCTGTCGGCAGCAGGTCCGGCCGGATCTCGAGGCGGCCGTGGGGACACTGCATCCGTGGCTGGCCGAGATGGCCGGTTACGCGTTCGGCTGGTGCGAGGTGGGCGGAGCCGTGAGCACCGGCGGCGAGGGGGGCAAGGGGGTGCGGCAGGCGCTGGCCCTGCTGGGTGCCGAGGCCGCGGGCTCGCCCGCGCGCCACGGGGTGCCGGCCGCCGTCGCGGTCGAGCTGGTCCACGTCTTCTCGCTGCTCCACGACGACGTGATGGACGGCGACGCCGTCCGGCGGCGACGCCCGACCGTGTGGCGCGCCTACGGGACCGGACCCGCCGTGCTGGCCGGTGACGGACTCTTCGCGCTGGCGGTGGAGACGCTGGCGCACGCGGGCAGCCCCGCGCGGGGGTCGCGGGCGGTGCGGCTGCTGTCGGGGGCACTGGGAGACCTGGTGCGGGGGCAGGCGGACGACCTGCTGTTCTCCTCCCGGCCGTGGGCGGGCGAGCAGCAGGTCCGCCCCGCGGAGTACCGCGCGATGGTGGAGGGCAAGACCGGTGCGCTCCTCGGCTGCGCGGCCGCCACGGGCGCGACCCTGGCGGGAGCCGCACCGACCGCGGTCGCGGCGCTGGACCGGGCGGGCCGCAGTCTGGGGGTGGCGTTCCAGCTCGCCGACGACGTGCTCGGCCTGTGGGGGGATCCGGCTCTCACCGGGAAGCCCGTCCACAACGATCTGCGGGAGCGGCGCAAGACCTATCCGGTACTCGCTGCCCTGCGCTCCGCGACGCCCGCCGGACGGGCGCTGCGGGTGCTCCTGGAACAGGACGGCGATCCCGCGCAGGCCGCGGAACTGGTGGAGGAGGCAGGCGGCAGGGCCGCCACGCTGGCGGAGGCCGACCGGCACCTCGCGGCGGCGCACTCGGCGCTTGCCGAGCACCCGCCGGCGCCCGGGGCCGTGGCGGGGCTGACAGCGCTGGCCGAGTTCGCGGTCCGACGGCACCGCTGACCGCGATGCCCCTGCCGCGGTGGGTCAGCCGCGCCGCCGTTCCGACGGCGCGGTTGACCCACCGGCTTCCGGCTCCTACCGGCCCGGCCCGCGTGCCAGCGGGCCGGGCCGGTCCCGCGCGGGGCGCGACCGGTGGCCGAGGGCTCTACCAGGCGCCCGCTTCGACCGGGTAAGAGGGGTGTTGCGCGCGCGGCACGGCCGCGGTGGCGCGAATGGGCACGGGGTCCAGGAGTGTTGTCCCGACGTTGGGGCATGCGGGACTGATGATGATGGAACGCCCACGGAAAGCGAGTGGCCCCTTGCCGGAGACGCCGGGCAAGCCAGGCCGCACGGACACGGGAGGGCAGCCGGTCAGCGCATGCGCCGCCTATGAGGGCAGCGAGGAGCTCGGGGAGGCCCGGGCGCTCGCGGAGCAGTTCCTCGACGCCGTCCGGACCAGCGGCGGGGTCGAGGTCGGCGCGGACGCCCGCATGATGCTCCCCCTGGTCGTCAGCGAGCTGGTCACCAACGTCCGGCGGCACGCTCCCGGCCCGCACATGCTGGAGCTGGAGCTGGTGGCCGAGTGCGCGCGGGTGAGCGTGTGGGACACCGACCCGGCTCTCCCGGTGATCCGGGAGAAGGACCCCCGCCGTATCGGCGGTCACGGGCTGGAGATCGTCACCGCCGTCTGCACCGGGTTCGAGATGCACCGGGAGCTGGTCGGGAAGCGACTCACCGCCGTCCTGCCGCTGAACGACCGCGCGGTCTGATCGGGCCCGGCCCGCCCCGACCGGCGCCGGCCCGCCGAAGCGGCCCCGCGGCAACGCGCTCCGCAGCGGGCGACCTCGCCACCGCGGCGAGGGCGTCGCACCCCGCGGCCGGGACACCGAGGCTTCCCCGGGCCCCACGGCCGAGCGGACCGGTCGCCCGCGGTAACGGCCGACGGCACGAACCGGATCACAGCGCGGCGGCGCCACCGGCCCGGGCACTCGGCCCCCGCGGTCGACGGATGCGCCGTACCACGACGGCTCCACCGCTCCGCACTTGAAGAACAGGAAAGACGTGACCTTCACGAGACCGAACATTTCGGCCCGGGCTGGGAGGATTCGAGGATGATCCCCCCACAAGCCGCCGTGGTGAGCACGGCGGAAAGTTCCGGCATCTTCACCGTCGCGGTCAGCGGCGAGGTGGACGTCGACGCCGTCGGACCGTTCGAGGAGGCGCTGGCGACGGCGCTGCGCTCGACGGCGCACTGCACGATCGTCGACATCTCGGGCCTCACTTTCGCCGACTCCACGCTGCTCGGCCTGCTGCTCTCGACCAAGGCCGCCCACGAGGACGCGGGGCGGCCCCTCGCCATCGCCGGACCGCTCAGGCCGTGGGCCACCCGGCTCTTCACCGTCACGGGCACCGCCGAGTTCCTGCCGCTCGCCGACGACCTGGACGCGGCCCGGCAGCTGGCCGGCTGCGTCGGGAGCTGACGGCCCGGGCCGGGCCCCCGTCCGCGGCCGGTTCTCCTCCACCGGGGCCAGGAGGCGTGAGAGCGGCTGCGCGCTGCCTCGGCACGGTCAACCGGCAGGGCATACGCTGACGCCCATGGAGCAGGAGGACGGGGAGCTCGACCGGCTGGTCCGCGGGCGCATCCGCGCGCTCCGGGTGGCGCAGGGCTGGTCGCTGGACGATCTCGCCGCGCGGACCCGGCTGAGCCAGTCGACGCTGAGCAGGATCGAGACCGGGGGACGCCGGCTCACGCTGGACCAGCTCGCGACCCTGGCGCGGGCCCTCGACACCACGCTGGACCAGTTGGTGGAGCGCGACACCGCCGACGTGGTCGCCAATCCGGTCCATGACGCGCCGCACGGGCTGCTGCGCTGGACGCTCCGCGCGGAGCCCGGCACCACGGTGGTGCGGCAGCGACTGACGGACCCGCCGCCCGGCAACCCGGCACGGATGCGGGCCCACCCCGGGCACGAATGGCTCGTGGTGCTGTCGGGGACGGCGCTGCTGCTGCTCGGTGAGCGGCGGTTCCGGGTGGAAACCGATCAGGCGGCCGAGTTCCCCACGATGCTGCCGCACGCGATCGGGGCGGTCGGGGGCCCCTGCGAGATCCTGGGCATCTTCGACCGCGACGCCCGGCGCGGGCACCAGCGCCGCCCCGGTGACGATCGGCAGGCCGCTGGGCCGCCGGTCCTCTGAGGAGCTTCGCCGCCCCGCTCGGCGGTCTCGCTCAGCCGGCGGGGTCGAGGAGTTCGGCAAGTCGGTGCAGCGCCCTGCGCTGCTGGTCGTTGAGCAGGTCGTCCGTGTGGCGCCCGAGCATGTCCGCGGCGTCGCCGAGGTCCAGCGCTGATTCGGTGCCGCCCAGCTCGCCGATCTCGGGGCCGAGGGCCGCGGCGAACGTCTCGGCGAACGTCGCGATCTCCTCGTCGGTGGTGTGCGGCCCGAGGCGGGCGAAGCCGTCGCTGACGGCCGCCACCACCGGGAAGAGCGCGGGGCTGCTGAGCCGCTCGTAGAACCGGGCGAGGCCGGCCATCCCCTCCTCCCCCGCGAAGTGGGCGAGGAGGACCGACTGGTCGCGGTCGAGCCGGACCACATCGGCGGGGAGTCCCGCGGTGGCGAAGGCTGCGAGGAAGGGCGCCAGCTCGGGTGGGACGTCGGGCGCGGAGCGGTGCGCGCGCAGCAGGGCGATGACCTCCCGTTGGCGGGCGATCCGCGCCATGCGGTCGGCAAGTTCGCGGTCGAGGTCGTCGAGGAGATCGGCGGTGGTCCGGCCGCCGTCCTCACCGGCGTCGCCGTCGAGGATCTCGGGCATCCGTTCCAGCGGTACCCCGAGCGCGGCGAGGCGTTTGACGCGCAGCACGCGCACCAGGTCGTGCACGTCGTAGTCGCGGTAGCCGTTGCTGTTGCGGTCGGGCTCGGCCAGCACTCCCACCTGGTGGTAGTGGCGCAGCGCGCGCACGGAGACGCCGGCCAGTCGGGCGAGTTCGCCGCTACGCACCCTCGGTCACCACCTCTCGTACGGGCATCGCCCGGGGTTCGGGTTCCAGGTTACGCAGCGGCCTGGCGAACAGGCCGAACAGCAGGGCGGGTAGCCAGAGGCTCGCCAGTGCGACGGCCGCGACGCGGATGCCCGCGTACTCGGTGAGCAGCGCGGCGGCCACGATTCCCGCGGGGAGCACAGCCGTCATGAGAGCGTTCTGCGTTCCCAGGATGCGGCCGCGGAGGTGTTCCGGGATGCGTTCGATCATGAGGACACCCAGCAGCCCGCCGAAGAGGCCGCCCGAGACACCCGCGACGACGGCGCCGGCGAGAACGATCGGGGTGGAGGCGAGGGAGCCGATCAACGCGAATCCGACGGCTGTCCCGAGCAGTCCGGAGACGAACCAGACCCGACGGGGGCCGCGGGTCCCCAGGGCGGCGTAGGTGGCGCCGCCGAGCAGCATCCCGGCCGCCAGCGCGGTGAGCACGAAACCGAGCATCCCCGGCTCCCCCGTGAGGGAGAAGTGGACGGGCAGCACCAGCCCCTGCATTGAGGCGAGGACGAGGGCCGACGCCAGACTGATCAGGGTGGTGGCCAGGAGGAACCGGCTGCCGAGCAGCGCGCGCCAGCCGACGCGTAGTTGCGACCAGCCGCTGCCCGCTTCCGCCGCGCCGGCGCCGGTACCGTCGGTGGCGCCGACACGGTGCGGGATCAGCAGGGTGAGCAGGGCGGCGGCGAGCGAGGTGCCGGCGGTGATCCACAGCACCGTCGAGCCGTCGAGCAGCACCATGAGGGTACCGGCGGCCGCCGGGCCGAGCAGCAGGCCGACGGCGCCCAGCGCCTCCCGCAGCCCCATCAGCCGTTCGGCCGACACGCCGCCGTGCCGCACCACCGCGGGCAGCAGGGTCTCGCGGGCGGTGATGCCCGGCACGTCGCCGAGCGAGCCGACGATGCCGCAGAGGATGAACCACCCCAGGGTGAGGCCCGATATCCGGTCGATGACGGGCAGGGCGCCGATGGCCACGGCGGAGATCAGGTCGGTGACCACCGAGGAGGTGCGCCGGTTGATCCGGTCGATCACGACTCCCATCAGCAGGCCCGCGGCGACCGCCGGGACAGCCGTCGCCGCGGCCACGGCGCCGGCGCCCATGACGCTGCCGGTGGTCTGCAGCACGATCAGCGGCAGCGCGATCGCGGCGATCGAGTTGCCCAGCAGGGAGAGGAGGTAGGAGGTGAGATAGGCGAACGGCACGATCTTCATGGCACCAGTGAGAACCATGACGTAAGGGCGGGGTCAAGCAGCCGTCCTGCCGCGCCCGCGCGCGGCCCGACCGCCCCCGGCGCGGCCGCCGAACGGGTGGTGGCACGGGTTCTCCACCGCTCGGCCGAGTGTCGCCGGTGACCGACCGGGCATGTGTAGCTGCTGCCACACCGACCGCGCCCGACGCCTGTCCCGGACGGGGCCGAGCAGCCCGGGCGGTGGACCGAGAGACGGGATGCACCATGCACAGTGCTGCTCGACGAGGCCGCGGCGGTGCCGCGGCGCATGCCACGAGGAACCTGGAGGGCCGGGTCGCGGTGGTGACGGGGGCGGCCCGGGGGGTCGGGGCCGCTCTGGCGCACCGGTTGTCCGGGGCGGGCATGCGGGTGGCGCTGCTGGGCCGGGAGAGCGAGACGCTCCGCCGTGCCGCCGGCGGACTGCTCACCGAGAACGTCGGGATCGAGGTCGACGTCACCGACCGCGCCGCGCTGGCGGAGGCTGCCGACGAGGTGGCCGACCGGCTCGGTCCCGCGTCCGTCGTGGTCGCCAACGCCGGTATCGCGGCGGGCGGCCCGTTCGTGCTCTGCGCGCCGGAACTGTGGGAGCGGGTCATCGACGTCAACCTGACCGGGTCGGCCAACACCGCCCGGGCGTTCCTGCCGCAGCTGTGCCGTACCCGCGGGTACTTCCTGCAGATCGCGTCCACGGCTGCCTTCGGGGCCGCGCCGATGATGAGCGCCTACTGCGCCTCGAAGGCGGGGGCGGAGTCGTTCGCCCTGGCGCTGCGCGGCGAGGTGGAGCCGGACGGCGTCGGCGTCGGCGTCGCCTACCTGCACTGGACCGGTACGGACATGCTGACCGGGATCGACGAGCACCCGGTGCTGCGGGCGCTGCGCTCCAACCAGCCGGCGCTCGCGCGCCGGGTGCACTCCCCCGCTCGGGTCGCCGAGTGGCTCACCACCGGGGTGGCACGCCGGTCGCGGCAGGTCTACGCACCGCCCTGGCTGCGCTACTGCCAGCCGTTGCGGCCGCTGTTCCCGGCGGTGGTGGGCGTGATCGCGCGCCGGGAGATGCGGAAGCTGCCGATGGACGACCTGCGGTCCGCCACGGGGGTCATGGGCGCGGGCGGCCGCGCCGACTGGGACCGGGCGGAGGTGACCGACCGCTACCGGTCCGGCGGCGGATGACCGGGGCCGGGGGTGTCACTCCGAGGCGCGGTGGCCGGGAGCGTCGGCGCGGGCGGGCTCCTGCCCACCGGACCGGAGCTGTTCCGGAGCGCGGCCCCCGGGGCGGCCGTCGGGGGTGCTGCCGGTCCACCGCTCGAGGAACGCCAGCGCCTCCTCGGCGGGGCTTCCGGGCGGCGCGGTGTAGAGGATGAGCTGCTGGCCGGCGCCGCGCACGTCCATGACCTGGAAGTCCAGCTCCAGCTCGCCGGCGGTGGGGTGGACGAAACGCTTGCGGCCCGCCCGGTGGGCCCGCACGTGGTACTCCGCCCACCATCGCCGGAAGTCTGCGTCCCGCAGGGAGAGCTCACCGACGAGTCGGGCGAACTCCGGGTCGTCCGCGCAGCTGCCTGCCTCCATGCGCAGGTAGGCGACACACTCGGGGCCGACCGTCTCCCAGTCGCGGTAGCGGGCCCGCAGCTCCGGGTCGAGGAAGGCGAGCCGGACCAGGTTGCGCCGTTCGGGGGCCACGCGTCCGAAGTCGGTCAACAGCGCGGCGGCGAGCGGGTTCCAGGCGAGGACGTCGAGTCGGCGTCCCAGTACCAGCGCGGCGACGCCGCGTGCGCCGTCGAGCAGAGCGCGTGTCGCCGGGTCGACACGCCGGGTGGCGCGGCCGCCCCCGGCCGGCCCGCCGCCGCTGCCCGGCCGGGGGCGGGCACGGGCGGCGGGCGGGGAGGCGGCGGCGCAGTGCAGCAGGTAGGCGCGCTCGTCGGCGGCGAGGCCGAGGGCGGCGGCGAGTGCGGTGAGGACCTCCTCGGAGGCCGTGGTGGCCCGGCCCTGCTCGATGCGGACCACGTAGTCGACGCTGACCCCCGCGAGGGCGGCGAGTTCTTCGCGGCGCAGCCCCGGCACCCTGCGGTGACCGAGGGCCGGCATGCCCACCTGCTCGGGTGTCACGCGGGCGCGGCACGCCCGGAGGTAGTCGCCCAGTTCTGTCACGTCGTTCCCCTCTTCCTCGTCGCGCGGCCGTGCCTGGCACGGCCGCACCCGCCGACCGCGGGGCCCCGCCCGAGGGCCCCGCCCGGGGCGCCGGGTCAGGCCGCCGCGGTGGCCGGCCGGTGGACGACCTTGGTCTCCAGATGGGCGAGGATGCCCTCGACCCCGAACTCCCTGCCGTTCCCGGACTGCTTGTACCCACCCCAGGGGGCGGTCCAGTCGAACGGGGCGTCGTTGACGAGCACCGCGCCGGCCCGGAGTTGTGCCACGACGTCCTCCACCTGCTCGGCGTCACGCCCGACGACGTAGGCGGCCAGGCCGTACGGGGTGTCGTTGGCGATCTCGACGGCCTCACTGACCGTGTCGTAGGCGATGACGCACGCCACCGGCCCGAAGATCTCCTCCTGCGCGATCTGCATGGTGTTGTCGACGTCGGCGAAGACGGTGGGGCGGACGTAGTGCCCGTGCGGCAGACCTTCGGGCCGGCCGGGGCCGCCGGTCACCAGCCGCGCGCCGGCCGCCGTGCCGGAGCCGATGTACCGCTGGACGGTCCGCCACTGCGCCGCCGAGGCGAGCGGCCCCATCTCGGTGGCGGGGTCACGCGGGTCGCCCACGCGGAGGGCCTCCAGGGCCGGGACCAGGGTGCCGAGGAACTCGTCGAGCCGCTCGCGCGGAACCAGCGTGCGGCTGGGGGCGCTGCAGATCTGTCCGGTCATTGCCATCATGAAGGTGTGGAGCGTCGCCACGGCGACGTCGAAATCAGCGTCGGGAAGCAGTAGTTGGGGGGACTTACCGCCCAGTTCGGTGTGGACGCGCTTGGTCGTCGCGGCGGCCGCGACGCTCACCCGGGTGGCGGTGGCCTGAGACCCGGTGAAGGAGACCAGGCCCACGTCGGGGTGGGAGGCCAGTGCCTGGCCGACGACGTCGCCCCGGCCCGGAACGAGGTTGAAGACGCCGGGCGGCAGGTCGGCGGCGTCCATGATCTCGGCGAAGACCATGGCGGTGTGGGCGGCGGTCTCCGCGGGCTTCAGTACGACCGTGCATCCCGCCGCGAGCGCCGAGACGGTCTTGCCGACCATCTGGAGCACGGGGAAGTTCCACGGGGTGATCAGCGCGGCCACCCCCAGCGGTTCCCGGCGGACCTCGCCGTCACCACGCGGTACGGGGTCGGTGAAGGGGGTGGTCGCGAGGACGTCGAGCGCCGTGGTGATCTGGAGGCGCGCGGTGGGGATGTGCGCGTCATGGGCGAGCCGGACGGGGGCGCCCATCTCCGCGGTCACGGCGTCCGCGAGGTCCGCGGCCCGCCGGTCGAACTCGGCGAGCACCCGGGTGAGCGACTCGGCGCGCTCCTCCCGGGTGGTGCGGGCGAAGCCGGTGAAGGCGCGGCGGGCGGCTGCCACCGCGCGGTCGACGTCGGCGGCGCCGCCGAGGGCGACACTGCCGGAGCGGGTGCCGTCGGCGGGGTCGGTGAGCGTGAGGACGGAGCTGTCGAGCGGCTCGGTCCAGCGGCCGTCGGTGTAGAGGCGGGTGTGGTCACGCACGGGAGTCCTCCTCGGACTGTCGTCGGGCCGGCCGGCGCGGTCACGTCGGTACGCGACCGCGCCGTTCCGGTCCCTCGACTGTCCTCGGCTGCGCGCCGGGGCTCCAGGCACGGCTGTTCCTGGTACTGCGGTTCCCAGCCAGGCACCGGGACGTCCCGGGTGGCGGCTGGGGCCGCCCCGTGCTCGTCGTCAGCCGGGTGTGGGCACCCGGCAGTTGCGCGACGGTCGGGCCAGGCGGCCGGTGGCGAGAACGAGCAGCGCGGCGGGGCCGACCGCGCCCCAGCTGATCCAGGTGACCGCGGTCGCCAGCGGGACCCAGATCGTCAGGATGCCGACGACGACGGCGGGGGCTCCGGAGCCCAGGTAGAACAGCAGATGGAGCGCGGCCCCGATCCCTGCCCGCTGTCCGTCGGGGGTGCGGGCGTCCACCGCGCGGGCCGCGCCGCTGAAGGCCAGGCCGTGTCCCACGCCCGCGGGCACGGCGGCGGCCAGCGTGAGGGCGAGGGAGGAGGCGCCGCTGAGTGCGAGCAGCAGCAGGCTGCCGCCGAGCAGGGCCACCCCGAGCTGTTGCGCCCCGGTGGTGCCGCGGCGGGTGGCGGCGAGTTGCGCCACGAGCGAGCAGATCAGCACGGCGGCCAGCACGGCTCCGGTGAGCGCGGCGTCGTCCGTCCCGAGCGCCCGGACGAGCAGGGCCGGAACGAGTGCGAGGTAGATCCCGAGCACCGCCCAGGCGAGGAACCCGTTGAGCCCCGCGACCAGGAACAGCGGGCGGAGGTCGGCCGGGATGCGGGGGCGGGTCGGGCGCCACCGGGCGCGGGTGCGGCCCGGAGCCAGTGCGACCGGCACGGTGGTGCGAAGGCGGCACCACACCCACCCCAGGAGCAGCAGGTGCAGCAGGAAGGGGGTGAGCAGCGGCCCCGGGGCGTGCTCGGCCAGCAGGCCGGCGAGGGCCGGGCCGGCGGCCGTGCCCACGGTGAAGGCCAGGCTCGCGAAGAGCGGGCCGCCGATGCGGGCCGCGGGGTGCCGGTGGGTGGTGATCAGCGCCTGCGCGGCTCCGGTGGCGGCCCCCAGGGCGAGCGCCTGGGCGACGCGGCCGGCGAACAGCCACGGCGTCGCGTCGGCCAGCGCGAAGCAGCACGAGCCGGCTGCCGCGAGCAGCAGGCTGAGCCGGAGGACGGGCTGGTGGCCCACGCGGTCCGCGGCGGGGCCTCCGAGTAGCAGCGCCGGACCGCTGACCAGTGCGAACATCGCGAAGATCATGGTCATGCCGAGGTCGTCGAAGCCGAACAGCTGCTGGTACCGGGGGTAGAGCGGGCTGGGGAGGTACGCGCCGGCGGTGAGGACCACCACGAGGAGCGCGGCGGTGCGGACCGTGCGGCGGTCGAGTTGCTCCGGGCGCGCCGGACGGCGGCGCACCGCGGTGCGCAACCTGGTGGCGGTGGGGCTGCCGGGGCGGGTGCCGGGGGTCGTCAGGTGACGGATACGGGGGGATGTCCGGGAGTGCGACGGGCGGGTCCGTTGCCGCCTCGTGACACGCTGCTCTGCCATGTCGGCCAGTATCGAGGCGCGAGATCAAAAGAAAAATCAAATGAATTCTGCGCTGATCGTGCAAACTTCTTACATGATCGACTCGCGGTTGCGCATCCTCCAGCTGGTGGCCGAGCACGGCACGGTGACCGCCGCGGCACGGGTGCTCCACTACACCCCCTCGGCCGTCTCCTACCAGCTCAGACAGCTCGCCGCGGATGTCGGTGTGGAGCTGATGGTCCAGCAGGGCCGCGGGGTCCGGTTGACGAGCGCGGCCCACGTCCTGCTCCATCACGCGGAGCTGCTGCAGGAGCAGTGGGAGAACGCGCGGGCCGACCTGGTGGGGGCGGGGGTCGAACCGTCGGGCCATGTCACCGTCTGCGGTTTCTCGACGGCCGCCAGCCGGCTGCTGCCGCCGGCGGTCGCAGCGGTGCGGGCCGAGTTCCCGCGACTCTCCGTCAGCGTGGTCGAGGCCGAGCCCGACCGCTGCTTCGACCTCGTCCTCTCCGAGCGCGCCGACCTGGCGCTGCTGGTGGCGACGCCGGACTCCCCACCGGTCACCGACCGGCGGTTCGAGCAGCGGCCGCTCGTGGAGGACCCCCTGGATCTCGTCGTCCCGCTCGATCACGACCTCGCGGGGCGGAGCCGCGTCACCCTGGCCGACGCGGCGGCCGAACCCTGGATCGTGGGCAACCCGGGGACCACGTATCACCAGTTGCTGCTGGCCGCCTGTCTGAGCGCCGGTTTCACCCCGCGGCTGGCCCACTACGCGGACGAGTGGGGTACGGGCACGGCCCTCGTCGCGCACGGCCTCGGGGTCTTCCTGGTGCCGCGTCTCGCGCAGCTGGCGGACGAGGCGCGGGTGGCGCGCATCCCGCTCCGCGGGGAGACGGCGCCCGTCCGCCGCATCGTGGCCGTGACACGGCGGGGCGCGGGTCAGCACCCGGTGCCGCGCCATCTCGTGCGCACCGTCACCGACACCGCGCGGCAGCTGCTGGCGGACGGGGTCTGAGGCACCCGGGACCGGTGGCACGCCGCGGCCCGGTCACCCCTCGGGCGTGACCGGGCCGGCCTGCGACGACGCAGCGGGGGGAGCGGGCAGCGGACCGACCCTGCGGGGAGTCACGGCATCTCGGCGATCCGCACATCGGCGGAGCCACTGCCGAGGAACTCGGCCAGCGCGCCGCCCTCGTCCCGGATCTCCCGCTGCTCGGTCCGGGAGAACGGGCGCAGCGGGGTGACCGTGACGTGGTCCTCGCGCACGCGCCACGTCGCCGAGACGCGCCCGTCGACGAGGACCACCCGCTCCCCCGCGACGGAGAGGCCGAGGTGCTCCCGGTCGATGATCCGGTCACGGTCGCGGTAGCCGAGGACGGCGTTGTCGAAGGCCGGAAGGAACCGCACCGGCGCCGGGGTGTCCGCCGGCGGCCGCGGAGCCCCGGGCAGGTCCAGCAGCTCGCGCCCGTGCCCGTCGCGGAACGAGACCAGCTCGCCGCGTGCGGCGCGGATCGCGGCGGGCAGTCCGGCGAGCCCGCACCAGGCCCGCAGGTCGGAGGAGGCCGCCGGCCCGTAGGCCGCCAGGTAGCGCCGCAGCAGCAGCCGTCCGACCGGGTCGCTGTCGTCCGCGTCGTGCGGGTCCACCGCGCGCCCCAGCCAGGTCGCGAGCGGCAGGTTCCGCACCCCGCCGCTCCGCTGCCACAGGCCGCGCGGCGGCAGCTGCGCCATCGGGATGAGCGCCGCCACCAGGAGCTCCCCCAGCGCCCGGCGGGGAGGGCCGGGCCACCGCTCCCGCAGCGGCTCGACGATCTCGGCCATGGAGCGGGGGGCGCCGTCGGCCAGCACCGCCAGCCCAGCCGTACGGACCGCCTCGGTGTCGACGCCACGCAGTTCGTCCCGGTACGTGGTCAGCACGCGCTGCCGGAGCATCGCGTCGTGGCGGCCGCGCCAGGCGAGCGCGTCCGACGCAGCCACGAGATGGACGGTGCGGCGCATGAGGTGGGTGCGCACGACGGCCCGCCCCGTCACCAACGCGTCCAGCGCCTCGGGGCGGAACCCGCGCGTCCGCGCCCACAGCCCGACGAACGGCTCCTGCGGCTCCTGCGCCTGCACCCCCGCCAGGTGTGACACGACGTCGAGCGGCGCGGCGTCGGAGCGCTCCAGCAGGTACTGCCGCGCGAGCGTGGCTCGGTTGAGGGCGCGGTCGTCCAGAACGGTCATGACGGGCTCCCACCGGGGAGGAGGGGTACGGCGCCACACATGCGGTGGTGCGAGGTCACGGCGATTCTCCTTCTACTGCTGCGTGGGCGCGGGAGCCGGGGGCCGGGTCCCGTCCCCGACCATCCTCCCGTCGGCAGCGGACACCGGCTGTCCGCTACGGCCTGGCGGGAGCACCGCACCTGACGCCCGCGGAGGCCGGCCTTCGGCACCACGGGTGCTGCCTAGGGTGGGCGGGTGAAACCGAGACGACGGGCACGCGCCACCTGGCGGCGCTTCGCCGCGGAGGACATGTGGAGTTCACGCCGGATCGTCGGCGAGACGGTGGCGGCGCTGGCGACGGCGGCGGTGGCGGGGGTGGGCGCGTCCGGTTCCGGCATGGCGGGGGTTGTACTGGGAGCCACCAGCGCCGCCGGCCTGTGCGTGCTGCGCCGCGCCCTTCCCGCGAGCGCCCTGGTGGCGGCCTGCGGGCTCGCCGGGGTGTGGGGAGGCTTCTGGCTGCTGATGCCACTGGTGGGCTGGTCGGCGGGCGGGCGCGTCCCCGCGGCGCGTCGCGTCATTGCCGCCTTCGTCGTCGCCTACGCGCTGCACGCGGCACCGGCCGTGGAACCGTGGCGGGGCACGCCCGACCCGCAGACGTTGCTGCTCCTGACGGTCGGGTTCGCGACCACCACCGTGCTGCCCGGGCTGGTGAGCCGCTACCGTGCCCAGCGCCGCACGCTGCTGGTGGCGCTGCACGAGCACAACGAACAGCTGCTGCGGGAACGGGAGATGATCGCCGCCCACTGGCGGCTGCGCGAGCGGCAGCGCATAGCGGAGGACATGCACGACAGCCTCGGCCACCGGCTGGCGCTGATCACGGTGCAGACGGGCGCGCTGGAGGTGGACAGCGGGCTCAGCGGCGACCAGCGCGACCGCGTCCGGATGTTGCGCGAGGCGGCGGCGGAGGCGATGCGCGAACTGCGGGAGGCGGTCGGCGTGCTCCACGAGGACGGTGTCGGCGTTCCGGCCCAGTCCTCGGGGCCTGCGGCGCGGGGCTCGGCCGGGATCGGGGCCCTGGTGGCCGACGCACGGCAGGCGGGTGCAGCGGTCGAGCTGCACCGCACGGGTGAGACACGGGCGCTGGAACCGGCGGCGGACCACACCGCCTACCGGATCGTCCAGGAGGCGCTGACCAACGCGCTGAAGCACGCGCCGGGCGCCGCGGTGACCGTGGAGCTTCGGTACGAGCCGGACGCGCTCGTCGCCGAGGTCGCCGACGGCGGGCCCCCCGCCCCCGTACCGGTGGGTGGTTGCGCCGCGGTGAGCGGCGGTCAGGGGCTGACCGGGCTTCGCGAACGGGCCCGGCTGGTGGGCGGCCTGCTGCACGCCGGGCCGACCGAGGGCGGCGGCTTCCGCGTCGCCGGAATCCTGCCCTACGGCTCGGCCCCGCACCACGTGACGCCCGAGGGGGAAGCGGGCGACGGCGGTGGGCGCGCCCTGCAGGGGGCCGCCGGGCCGCCTCGGGTGCCGGACGGCGGAGCGGAGGCCGAGCACGGCTGGCCGGCCGCCGGCACCGGAACGGGGCCGGTCGACTGGCACGCGCCGCAGCGGCGGCAGCGGGAGCTGGCGACCGCCATGGGCCGCAGCTGGCGGGGGGTCGCGCTGGGGTGCGGCACCGCGGCCGTCTGTGCGGGGGTGCTCCTGGGGTTCGGGGTGTGGGCGCTGCGGGAGTGGGACTCCTCGCTGGTCTCCCCGAGCGACTACGCGGCGATCGAGGTGGGCGCCGACGAGGCCGCGGTGCGGGACGGCCTGCCCGACGGGTCGCTGCTCGTCACCGACGTGGCGGGGGCGGAGCCGCCGCGGCCCGCCGGAACGGAGTGCCTGGTGCGTGCGTCGACGGAGCAACCGGACGACGCGGACCTGGTGGCGCTGTACCGGTTCTGCTTCGCGGACGGGGTACTGGTCGCGAAGGACGCGTACACCACCGAGTGGTGAGCGGCCGCGGAGGTCGACGCCGCACCGCGGCGGTCAGTGGGTCGGGAGCGTGAGGATCTCGGCCCCGTCCTCGGTGATGGCGATGGTGTGCTCGGTGTGGGCGGTGCGGCATCCGGTGGCGCTGCGCAGGGTCCAGCCGTCCGCGTCGATGGCCAGCGTGGCGGTGTCCGCCATGACCCAGGGCTCCAGCGCCAGCAGCAGCCCGGGGCGCAGCCGGTAGCCCCGCCCGGGGCGGCCGGTGTTCGGGACGTGGGGGTCCTGGTGCATCGTCGACCCGATGCCGTGTCCGCCGAACTCGGTGTTGATCGGGTAGCCGGCCTCTCCCAGCACCGTTCCGATGGCGTGGGAGAGGTCCCCGATGCGGGCGTCCGGTCCGGCTGCGGCGATGCCGGCGGCCAGCGCGCGCTCCGTCGCAGCGATCAGGGCCACGCTCTCGGGGTCGCCCGTCCCGCCGACGAGGAAGCTGATGGCGGCATCCGCCGCGACGCCGTCCTGCGCGACAGCGAGGTCGAGGGTGAGCAGATCGCCCGGGGCGAGGACCTGGTCGCGCGGCCGGCCGTGGAGGACGGCGTCGTTGACGGCCGTGCAGATGTAGTGGCCGAAGGGCCCCCGACCGAACGACGGCGCGTAGTCGACGTAGCAGGACTGCGCCCCGGCGCCGAGGATCATCTCCTTCGCCCAGCCGTCGATCTCCAGGAGGTTGGTGCCCGGCACGGTGCGGGTGCGCAGGGTCTGCAGGATGTCGGCGACCAGGGCCCCCGAGGTACGTGCGGTGGCCACGCGGGCCGGGCTCAGGATCTCGATCACGCGACGCTCTCCTCGTGCCTTCCAATAGAAATACCGGGACTACTATACCGGTACTAGTATCGGGGCATGGTCAGGTTGCCGCTCACCCCGGCCGAGGTCGCCCGCGGACAGCGCCTCGGCGCTCTCCTCCGGCGCGCCCGCGGGGATCGTTCGATACTCGCCACCGCGCTCGACGCGCGCGTGTCCCCGGAGACCCTCCGCAAGATCGAGTCGGGGCGGGTCGCCACCCCCGCGTTCCCCACGATCGCGGCCATCGCCGACGTGCTCGGCCTCTCCCTGGACGCCGTGTGGGCGGAGGTCAGCCGCCCGGTGGACGACGCGACGCCGGAGACGGCCGGGCAGCAGGGGCGGCAGCGCGTCGCCTCATGAGCGAGGACGTCACGCCCTCGGCGGGACGCCCGTCCTCAGCGACCCGCGGCACCCGGCCGGGGCGTGCCGGCCGAGGGCACTGCGGGAATCGGACACGGCTGCCGCGACGTGCGGTGGGCGCCCGGGCGAGCAGGGGCGGGACAGCCCTCCCGATCGACGGCCCGTCGCGGCCGCGGTCGTCCGCACCCTGCGGGGCGCCTCGCATCTCCCCGCGTCGCGCGGCGCCGGTCACGCCGTCCGGCCGCAGCCGCGTGGGCCCGATCAGGCCGGCCCCAGCCCCGCGTCCCGGGCGAGCAGCGCGGCCTGGACCCGGTTGTCGCACTGCGACTTCGCCAGGATTCGACTCACGTAGGTCTTCACCGTCGCCTCGCTCACGTGGATTCGGCGCCCGACCTCGGCGTTGGAGAGGCCTTCGCCGAGCAGGGCGAGCACCTCCGTCTCCCGGCTGCTGAGCGCGGCCAGCCGATCACGCGCGGCCGCGCGCCGGGTCGACTCGCCGCCATCGGCCAGCGTGTCGACCACGTGGCGCGTCACTCCCGGCGAGAGGAACGCGTCGCCGGCCGCCGCCGCGCGCACCGCCCGGATCAACTCGGCGGGCGCCGCGTCCTTCAACAGGAAGCCCGCTCCGCCGGCCGCCAGAGCACGCAGCACGTACTCCCGCTCCCCGAACGTCGTCAGCACGAGCGCTCGGACGGCGGGCGCCGCCCGGCGCAGCTCCGCGAGTGCCCCGAGGCCGTCCAACGCGGGCATGCGGATGTCCAGCAGCGCCACGTCGACCGCGTGAGAGCAGGCGAGGTCGACCGCCTCCCGGCCGTCCGCGGCCTCGGCGACGACCTCGATGTCGTCGGCCGACGCGAGTATCTGCCGGATGCCCGCCCTGATGAGCGGTTCGTCGTCGGCGACGAGGACCCTGATCACTGCTCTCCCGGTATTGCCGATCGGCCGACCCGGCGCCGCGCGGCGCCCGCGCGCCGCCCTCCCCGGGGGCGCCGATCCTACGGGAGAGGCACTTCGGCCCCGTCGCCCGCCGGCGCTCCGACCCGTTCCGCGACGCCGCCCCGCCGGCCCCGACCAGGTCACGATCCGGTCTCGCGTGCGCTCGGGGGTTGCGCCGACCGGCATGTAATCGATTTCATCTGCCGTGCCACCGCCCGGTGGGCGCGCCGCACCGCAGCGGTGTGCGCCGGGTGGCGGGTCCACGAGGAGGTGGAGTGCATGGCGGGCATCAGGGATGTCGCCGCCGCCGCGGGTGTCTCGGTGGCGACCGTCTCGCGGGCGCTCAACGGGCACCGGTCCGTCAGCCCGGAGACCCGGGAGCGGGTTCTCGGTGCCGTCGACCGCCTGGGCTACCGGCCCAATGCGGTGGCGCGGTCGCTGCGCACCGACCGGACCCGCACCCTGGGGCTGGTCATCAGCGACGTGATGAACCCCTACTTCACGGAGCTGGCCCGGTTCACGGAGGAGGAGGCGCGGGCTCACGGCTACAGCGTGATCATCGGCAACGCGGACGAGCGCCCCGAACTCCAGGACCACCACATCCGCACCCTCCTCGACCGTCGGATCGACGGTCTGCTGGTCTCCCCCGCCGACGGCCGGTCGCCGTTCGCGCCCGGTACGCGGCTGCCGACGCCGCCCGTGGTCCTGGTGGACCGGTGGGTCCCCGGGCTCGACGTGACCGTGATCCGCGCCGAAGGCGCCACGGCCGTCCGTGAGTTGGTTGCGCACCTCCACGGGCTCGGGCACCGGCGGTTGGCGGTCATCACCGGCCCGCCGGCCACCACGACGGCGCGCGAGCGGGTCGAGGCGTTCCGCGAGGCTCTGGCCGAGCAGGGGATGCACCTCCCGGAGGAGTACGTCGGCGAAGGCGACTTCCGGGCCGGCAGCGGCAGGCGCGTCACCGAGCGGTTCCTCGACCTGCCGGAGCCGCCCGAGGTGGTGTTCGCCACCGACAACCTCATGGCGCTCGGCGCCCTGGACGCGATCCGGGCCCGCGGGCTCCGCGTGCCCGAGGACATCGGGGTGGCGGCGTTCGACGACATCCCCTGGTTCCAGCACACCGACCCCCCGCTCACCGCTGTCGCCCAGCCGGTCGCCGACCTCGCGCGGGCGGCAGTGGGCGCCCTGGTCGACCTGATCGAGGGCCGGCCGGCGCGGTCGGTCACTCTCCCGGCCCGCCTGGTGGTCCGCCGCTCCTGTGGCGAACCCCGGGCCGGCACCCCCCTGACACCGCGTCCGAGGAGGTCCGCGTGAGCAGCGACGACGAGGTGCTGCGCGTCGAAGGAGTCCGCAAGTGCTTCCCCGGGGTGGTCGCCCTGGACTCGGTCGACTTCGACCTGCGGCGCGGCGAGGTGCACGCGCTGCTCGGGGAGAACGGGGCCGGGAAGAGCACGCTCATCAAGGTGCTCGCCGGGGCGCACCGTCCCGACGCCGGACGCCTCCTCGTGGAGGGTCGGGAGGTGCGCCCGGAGAGCACGCGCGACTCCGAGCGGCTGGGGATCGCCACGATCCACCAGGAGTTCACGCTCGTCCCGGAGCTGACGGTCGCGGAGAACATCTTCCTGGGCCGGCAGCCGCGCCGGTTCGGCCTGGTCGACCGCCGGCGGATGGAGGCGGCCGCCGCGGGGCTGCTGGCCCGGGTCGGGCTGGACGTCCCGCCGCGCGCGCGGGTGGCCGGCCTCGGCGTGGCGCGGCTGCAGATGGTGGAGATCGCCAAGGCGCTCTCGCTCGACGCTCGCGTCCTGATCATGGACGAGCCGACCGCGGTCCTCACCTCCGGGGAGGTGGAGACCCTCTTCGGCCTCGTGCGGCGGCTGCGCGCCGAGGGTGTGGGCATCGTCTTCATCACGCATCACCTGGAGGAGATCGCGGCGCTCGCGGACCGGGTCACGGTGATGCGCGACGGCCGCACGGTCGGGCAGGTGCCGGCGAGCACCCCGGAGGACGACCTGGTCCGGCTGATGGTCGGCCGGGACATCGCGCAGCAGTACCCGCGCGAGGCGTCGCCGGCCGGGCAGCCGCTGCTGTCGGTGCGCTCGCTCTCCCGCGCGGGGGCGTTCGCCGACGTCAGCTTCGAGGTACGCGCCGGCGAGGTCGTGGGCCTCGCCGGGCTGGTCGGCGCGGGGCGCACCGAGCTGGCGCGCGCCGTCTTCGGTGCGGACCCGTACGACGCGGGGCAGGTGGAGGTCGAGGGCAGGCCGGTGCGCGGCGGTGACGTGGTCGCGGCGCTGCGCGCCGGGCTCGGGCTGGTGCCGGAGGACCGCAAGGGGCAGGGGCTGATGCTCGACGCCTCGGTCCAGGACAACCTGGCGCTGGTGACGCTGCGATCGGCGACCCGGGCGGGGCTGGTCGACGTGGCGGGGCGCAGGGCTGCCGCGGCACGCGTCGCGAAGCAGTTGGGGGTCCGCATGGCGGGTCCGGGGCAGCCGGTCCGCACCCTCTCCGGCGGCAACCAGCAGAAGGTCGTCATCGGGAAGTGGCTGATGGCCGACACCCGGGTCCTCATCCTCGACGAGCCGACGCGCGGCGTGGACGTGGGGGCCAAGGTCGAGATCTACCGGCTCGTCAACGAGCTGACGGCGGCGGGCCACGCCGTGCTGATGATCTCCAGCGACCTGCCCGAGGTGCTCGGCATGAGCGACCGGGTGCTCGTCATGGCCCAGGGGCGGATCGCCGGGGAGCTGGCCGGTGAGGCGGCGACGCAGGACGCCGTGATGGCCCTCGCGTTGGCCACCGGCCCACCGGAGGGCGCGCCCGCGGCGCCGCCCGGGAGGCAGGGGCCACCGGCCGGGCACGGGCCGACGGCAGGACAGGACAGCGGGGCCGCCGACGGCGACGGCACCGACAGCGACAAGGAGCGCCACGGTGACCAGTGAGACGACGAGCAAGCCGACCACGGGCAGCGGCGCCCGTGACCTGCGGCGGCTGCTGCTGGACAACGGTGCGCTGACCGCGCTGCTGGTGCTGCTGGCGGCGATGGCGCTGCTCTCCGGTGACTTCCTGACGACCCAGAACCTGCTGAACGTGGGGGTCCAGGCGGCGGTGACCGCCATCCTCGCCTTCGGCGTCACCTTCGTCATCGTCTCCGGCGGCATCGACCTGTCCGTGGGATCGGTCGCCGCGCTGTCGGCGACGGTGATGGGCTGGCTGGCGGCCGGCGACGGCCTTCCGGTGTGGTTGGCCGTCCTGCTCGCGGCCGGGGTGGGGCTCACCTGCGGCCTCGTCAACGGTGCGCTGATCGCGTACGGGAAGCTGCCGCCGTTCATCGCGACGCTGGCGATGCTCTCGGTGGGCCGGGGACTGTCGCTGGTCATCTCGCAGGGCAGCCCGATCAACCTCCCGGACTCGCTGTTCTTCCTCGGCGACAGCATCGGCGGCCGGCTCCCGGTCCCGCTGCTGATCATGGCGGGGATGGGTCTGGTGACGGCGTTGATCCTGGCGCGCACCTACCTCGGGCGGTCGATGTACGCCATCGGGGGCAACGAGGAGGCCGCCCGGCTGTCCGGACTGCGCGTGGACCGGCAGAAGCTGGCGATCTACGCGCTCTCGGGTCTGTTCGCGGCGGTGGCGGGCGTCGTCCTCGCCTCGCGGCTGGGTTCGGCGCAGCCGCAGGCCGCCCAGGGGTACGAACTGGACGCCATCGCGGCGGTGGTGATCGGCGGCGCGAGCCTCGCGGGCGGCGTGGGCAAGGCCTCCGGGACGCTGATCGGGGCGCTCATCCTGGCGGTGCTCCGCAACGGCCTGAACCTGATGTCGGTGTCGGCGTTCTGGCAGCAGGTCGTCATCGGTGTCGTCATCGCGCTCGCCGTGCTGTTGGACACGGTGCGGCGCCGGGGTGGGAGCGGCGGCGCCGGCGGCGGGACGCTCGGTGCGGGGGCCGGCGGTGGCGCGGGCGGCGGACGGCGGAAGCTGCTGCGGGGCGGCTTGGCCGTGGCGTGCGTGGCCGCGGTGCTCGGGGCGGCCATGTACCTCACCCCGGGCTCCGGCGGCAGCGGCGCCACGCGCGTCGGGATGTCGCTGTCGACGCTCAACAACCCCTTCTTCGTGCAGATGCGCGACGGGGCGCAGGCGGAGGCGGAGGCCGCCGGGGTCGACCTGACCGTCACCGACGCGCAGGACGACGCCTCGCAGCAGGCCGATCAGCTGCAGAACTTCGCGAGCGCGGGAATGGCCGCCGTGATCGTCAACCCCGTCGACTCGGACGCCGCCGGTTCGGCGGTGCGCGGTGCCAACCGGGACGGCGTGCCGGTGATCGCCGCGGACCGCGGGGTCAACGACGCGGAGACGGCCGCGCTGGTCACCTCGGACAACGAGGAGGGCGGGCGGCTCGCGGCGCAGACCCTGGCCGAGCGCATCGGCGGCGAGGGCAGGATCATCGTGCTGGAGGGGACTCCCGGCACCTCCGCGAGCCGTGAGCGCGGCGCCGGTTTCACCGAGGGGCTGCGCGACTACCCCGGCATCGAGGTGGTGGCGCGCCAGCCGGCCGACTTCGACCGCACCAAGGGGCTCGACGTGATGACCAATCTGCTCCAGGGAAACCGGGACATCGACGGGGTGTTCGCGGAGAACGACGAGATGGCGCTGGGCGCCGTCCGGGCCCTGGGCGACCGCGCCGGGAGCGACGTCGCGGTCGTCGGTTTCGACGGGACGCCCGACGGCCTGGCCGCGGTGGAGGCGGGCACGCTGCACGCCTCGGTGGCGCAGCAGCCCGAGGAACTCGGACGGGTCGCGCTGCGCAACGCGCTGCGGGCGGTCGAGGGCGAGGAGCTGGAGGAGACGGTGCTGGTCCCGGTCAGGGTCGTCACCGCGGAGAACGTCGGGGAGTTCCGGTGAGCGGCACGACCCGCACGCCGGGGGCCGGCCCGGCGGGCGGCGGCGGCCGAGCGCGCGTGGAGGTGCTGGTCGTCGGGTCGGCCAACGCGGACCTGGTGGTCGGCGTGGAGCGCCGCCCCGGCGCCGGGGAGACGGTGCTCGGCACCGATCTCGCCGTGCACCCGGGCGGCAAGGGCGCCAACCAGGCGGTGGCGGCGGCGCGGCTGGGCGCCGTGACCGCCCTGCTGGCCCGCGTCGGGGACGACGCGCACGGCGCGCTGCTGCGGGAGTCGCTGCGGGAGGCGGGTGCCGACACCGACGGGGTCCTCGGCGGCCCCACGCCCACCGGGGTCGCGCTGATCACGGTGGACCCCTCCGGTGACAACAGCATCGTGGTCGCACCCGGCGCCAACGCCCGGCTCGCCCCCGACGACGTCGTCGCGGCCCGGGCGCTGCTCTCCCGCGCCGCCGTCGTCTCCACGCAGCTGGAGATCCCGCTGGAGACGGTCGTCGAGCTGGCGCGGCGGCTGCCGCCGGAGTGCCGGCTGGTGCTGAACCCCTCGCCGCCCGCGGCGCTGCCACCGGAGGTGCTGCGCGCGTGCGACCCGCTGGTCGTCAACGAGCACGAGGCCCGTTTCCTGCTGGGGGCCTCCGGCGGCCGGGCCGGCAGCGGGTCAGTGGAGGAGGCCGCGTGGGCGGCGGCACTGCTGGAGCTGGGTCCGCGGTCGGTGGTGGTGACGCTCGGGGCGCGCGGGGCACTGGTGGCGTCGCGCGAGGGCAGCGAGTGGGTGCCGAGCCCGGCGGTGCGGGCTGTGGACACCACCGGCGCCGGTGACGCGTTCACCGCCGCGCTGGCGTGGCGGTTGGCGCGGGGCGAGGAGCTGGTCACGGCAGCCCGGTTCGCGGTGCGGGTGGGGGCGGTGGCGGTGACCCGGGAGGGAGCGCAGCGCTCGTTCCCGACGTTCGACGAGGTCGGGGGCGTGGCCAAGGGCTGAGGGCGCTGCGAGCCGCGCCGCCCGTACCGAAGCCGGGGCCGACCGACGAGCGCGCCGCCCGGGCGGCCCTGAGCCCGGCGGTGCGCCGGTTCACGCCGAAGTGGCCTCCGCTCCGGGAGCGGGCACTATGCGGCGCCCCGGTGGGAATCATCCCGGTACGGCGTGCTTGCGGTGGCGCCCCGGCAGCTGAGGGGAGACGCACGATGCAGTGGTACCTGGCGATGGTGCTCGGCGCGGCGGGCGGGGCGCTCACCGAGCTGCTGGTGCTCCACAGCCGCATCGCGGCGTGGCGGTCCGCCAGACGGGGCGCCCGGGAGCGGGGCGAACCGCTGGTGCCGCTCGCGCGGTACACCGATCCGCCGGCGGACGCCCTCGCGGCGGTGAGCCTGGTGGTGTTGGGCGCGGCGGCCGGGCTGCTCTTCCACAACCAGGTCGTCGGGGTGGCCGCCGCCATCGCGGTGGGTGTCTCCGCCCCGGCGCTGCTGCGGCAGCTGGGGAACAGCACGACCGTCCGCGAGGCGGTGCAGGGCCCGGTGACCGCGGGCGTCGACGGCGAGGCCCGCCCGTGACCGGCTCGCTGCCGCGGCGGTTGCGGGTCGCGCTCCTCGGCGCGGGCCCGGCCGGTGCGCGGCATGTGCGGCACACGGCGGGTCGGTCGCTGTGGCGCCGGTACCTCGCCTCCCTGCTGGCGGTGCCGCTCCCACCGGCCGGCACCAGGGCCGGCCCGCCGGCTGCCGCGCCCAACACCACCAGGCTCACCGCCGCGAGGGCGTCCGCCGGCGGATCGGTGTACCGCGCGAGCGGCACCAGCGG
>NZ_JAAVJD010000350.1 GCF_012033735.1 Streptomyces lonarensis
GTCTGCCACCCTCGCGGGTGGCAGACGGCCGACGGTGACGCGTCACATCAGCTGCCGCTGATCAGCTCCCGGTCAGAAGGCCGCCTCGTCCAGCTCCATCAGGGAGAGGTCGGTCTTGCCGGCGATGGAGCGGGCGACGGCGACGTTCGGCAGGATCTCGCGGGCGAAGTGGCGGGCCGCGGCGATCTTGCCCTGGTAGAACGGCGCGTCCTTCGGGGAGGCGGTGCCGAGCTTCTCGGCGGCGACGGCGGCGCCCCGCAGCAGCAGGTAGCCGACGACGACGTCACCGGAGGCGAGCAGGAACCGGGTGGTGTTCAGCCCCACCTTGTAGAGCTGCTTGACGTCGCTCTCGGTGGCGGCGAGGTCGGTGAGCAGGATGCCGACCAGGGCCTCCAGCTCGCCGGCCGCGGCGGCCAGCTCCTCCCGCGCCTCGGCGAGGCCCTCGCCGCCGGGGGCCTCGGCGAGGAACTTCTTGATCTCCTCGGAGAGCCCGGTCAGCGCCGCGCCCTGGTTGCGGACGATCTTCCGGAAGAAGAAGTCCTGCCCCTGGATGGCGGTGGTGCCCTCGTAGAGGGTGTCGATCTTGGCGTCCCGGATGTACTGCTCGTGCGGGTACTCCTGGAGGTACCCGGAGCCGCCGAGGGTCTGGAGCGACTGCGCGAGCTGCTCGTAGGAGCGCTCGGAGCCGTAGCCCTTGACGATCGGCAGCAACAGGTCGTTCTTGGCCTCGGCAGCGGTGGCGTCCTCGCCGGCCGCCTTGAGGGCCAGCACGTCGTCCTGGACGGAGGCGGTGTAGAGCACCAGCGCCCGCATGCCCTCGGCGTACGCCTTCTGCGTCATCAGCGAGTGGCGGACGTCCGGGTGGTGGGTGATGGTGACGCGCGGCGCGGACTTGTTGGCGAACTCGGTGAGGTCGGGGCCCTGCACCCGCTCCTTGGCGTACTCCAGGGCGTTGAGGTAGCCGGTGGAGAGGGTGGCGATCGCCTTGGTGCCGACCATCATCCGCGCGAACTCGATGATCTTGAACATCTGGCGGATGCCGTCGTGCTTCTCCCCGAGCAGCCAGCCCTTCGCGGGGCCGTTGGCGCCGAAGGTCAGCTCGCAGGTGTTGGAGACCTTGAGCCCCATCTTGTGCTCGACGTTGGTGGCGTACACGCCGTTGCGCTCGCCCAGCTCACCGCTGTCCCAGTCGAAGTCGAACTTCGGCACGATGAACAGCGACAGGCCCTTGGTGCCGGCGCCGTGCCCCTCGGGGCGGGCCAGCACGAAGTGGACGATGTTCTCCGAGAGGTCGTGCTCGCCGGAGGTGATGAAGCGCTTGACGCCTTCGAGGTGCCAGGAGCCGTCGTCCTGCTTGACCGCCTTGGTCCGCCCGGCGCCCACGTCCGAGCCGGCGTCCGGCTCGGTGAGGACCATGGTGGAGCCCCACTGCTTGTCGATCATCAGCTGTGCGATGCGGTGCTGCGCCTCGGTGCCCTCGTCGTGGAGGACGGAGGCGAACGCCGGACCGGAGGCGTACATCCAGATCGCCGGGTTGGCGCCGAGGATGGTCTCGGCGAAGGCCCACAGCAGCGAACGGGGGGCCTCGGTGCCACCGAGCTCCTCGGAGATGCCGAGCCGCCACCACTCGGCGTCCATGTACGCCTGGTAGCTGCGGCGGAAGGAGGCGGGGAGCGGGGCGGTGCTGCTCGCCGGGTCGAAGACGGGCGGGTTGCGGTCGCCGTCCTCGTAGGACGAGGCCAGCTCGTTCTCGGAGAGGCGCGCGATCTCGCTCAGCACGTTGCGTGCGGTGTCGGCGTCCAGCTCGCTGAACGGGCCGCTGCCGTAGACCTTGTCCCGGCCCAGCACCTCGAACAGGTTGAACTCGATGTCTCGGAGATTCGACTTGTAGTGGCCCATGGGACGACTCCGTAGGGATCGGGTCTGCCGGGCGGGCAGCGCGACGTGTACCGGTTGGTAACTCCATCATGCTACCCATCGGTAATAAGAAGCAAGCACTCATCCGCCAGAAGTGAGTCAGTACGCTCTCCCCCATGTATGGCTACGACCAGAGCGCGTACGGCGGCCACCCGCAGGACCCCCACGCGCCCCATGGGCAGCCCCCCTACGGCCAGCCGCAACAGGGCGGCGGGTACGGCGAGCAGCCGCAGTACCCGCAGGCGGACCAGTACCAGCAGCAGGGCGGGTACGGCGAACAGCCGCACCACGACCCGCACCACGCCCAGCAGCAGGCGCAGCAGGCCCAGCACGCGCAGCAGCAGGCCCAGCAGCAGGCGGCCCAGCACCAGCCGGCACCGGCCACGCCGCTGAACCTGGTGGACGGGCTCCGGGCGTACACCTCCGGCGCCCTGGCCACCGAGGACTTCCAGGACATCTTCTGGAGCGCGAAGGTCTACTGCCCGCGCGGCGACACCCCCGGCTTCCTGGCCGTGCAGACCACCCAGGAGCCGGTGATCCCGCTGTTCACCTCGCTGCGGGAGCTGCGCAAGTACGCCGGCAAGGAGTCCCGGTACTTCACCGTGACCGGCGGCGAGGTCCTCGACCTGCTGCCGCACGGGTACGGCTTCGCGCTCGACATGGAGGGCGAGCACCGGCTGGTGCTCGACGCCAAGGCCGTGGACGAGATGACGGAGTACGCCATGCGCCGCGTCTACGGCTGAGCCACGGACCACTTCCCCCTGCCGCCCGCCGGGGCGTGCGTGGGCGGACTCCGGACTCCGGCAACTCCGGACTCCGGCGAGCGACGGTGGGCGCGCGGTGGTCTTCGCGATCGGAACGCCCTGACAGCGAAGCGACCGCGGCAGCGCCACCGCCGGGGACCTGCCCCGCGACCCGCCGCCACAGGTCGCACCAGTGGCAGGGGCCCGTCGCGTGTCTCAGCCCTGCAACCAGCCGGTAACCGTTCGCACCAGCGCACGGCCGTGACGCGTCCTTCTCCCCCGAGGGGGCATGGTCCCCGCTGACCCCGGTGATCACGTCCGGGGCGACCGCACGCGACCCACAGGGGGAGACATCCACATGCGCAGCACGACCCGCAGAGCCGCCCGACTCGGCGCCGTCGCACCGGCCGCCTCCGCGCTCGTCCTGGCCCTGGCGCTGACCGCCTGCGGCTCCGACGCGGACTCCGGCGACTCCTCGGAGGTCGGCGGCAGCTCGGAGTCGGAGGGCTCGGGCGACTCCGGGGACCGCATCGACGTCGACGACGAGGGAGACGACGGCGGCACCAACTCCTCGGGCGGCGACGCGGTCGACTCGGACGGCTCGGACGACGAGCCGGGGACGGTGTCGCTGGCCGTCGGCGAGACCAGCGAGCCGGTGCTGTGGACCAACGGCTCGACCGAGGCGATGCTCGCCGTCACCGCAACCGAGGTCTTCATCGGTGAGAACGAGGACCTCGACCCGGAGACGTTCTCCACCCCCGACGCGACCGAGGGCATGCGCCCGGTCCACATCCACTTCGACTTCGCGCACGCGGACGGCGACCACATCGACATGATCATGCCGTCGGAGCGGACGACGCTGAAGCTGAAGCTCGCCGACGACGAGGGCTGGGGCGAGAACGTGCAGGCGTACCAGCCGCTGGGGATGCCGGACGGCTGCGACGACGCCGCGCCCACCAACTCCTACGAACTGCCCGTCGGGGAGTCCTTCTACGACTGCCGCACCTTCCTGATCCCGGAGGACGCCGAGGCCGCCGAGGTGCACTGGCTGGCCGCGGAGGAGACCCTGGTCTGGCGGATCTGATCCACCACCCGGTCCGCACGCCGGTGCGCGGCCGACACGATGGGCCGCGCACCGGCCGCGTCCGGCTCC
>NZ_JAAVJD010000351.1 GCF_012033735.1 Streptomyces lonarensis
CGCCAGGGCGGCCGGGTCGGCCCAGGCCCGGTTGCGGGCGCCGCGCTCCGGCCAGCCGTCGACGGCCACGCGGACCAGCCCCGAGTCGGCGACCGCCGCGGCGACCTCGGCGGCCCGCAGCCGGTGGTGGTCCGCGAGGTCCGCCTCGGTCGCGACGCCGAGCGCGGCGCCCGCCTGGCCGACCAGCCGGCGGAGGCAGGCGGCGTCGTCGAGGTCGTCGTGGCGGAGTTCCGCGGGGACCGCGCGCTCCGCGAGATCGTAGACGCGCTTCCACCCCTGGCGGCGGGTGCAGACCACCTCGCCGGTGTCCAGCATCCACTCCACCGCGATCTTCGTCTGCGACCAGTCCCACCACGGGCCGCCGCGCTTGGCGCCGCCGAGTGCCGAGGCGGTGAGCGGCCCCTCGGCCGTCAGCCGTTCGCGCACCGCCGCCACGCTGCGCTCCCGGTCGTCGAGGCGGTGCCAGCGGTGGCCCCGGGCCCGCAGGGCGCGGCGCCGGAACGCGAACAGCGGCCACTCCTCCATCGGCAGGACGCACGCGGCGTGCGACCAGTACTCGAAGGCGGTGTCGCCCGACCAGTAGGCCGACTCGACCGCCTCCCGGCCGACGGCGCCGAGCCGGGCGTAGGGGACCAGCTCGTGCGAGCGCGCCAGCACCGAGATGGTGTCCAGCTGGACCGCCCCCAGCCGACGCAGCACGCCCCGCACGCCCGCCCGCCGGTCGGGGGCCCCGAGCAGGCCCTGCGCACGCAGCGCGATCCGCCGTGCCTCGTCCGTGGTCAGCTGCAGGGGTGCGGTGGTCATAGGGTGGATCGTAGGGCGCAGCACTGACACCCCGCTGTGCCCTCGCATACGATGGCCGGTGCGGCGCGGGGCCCCGCGCTGTCGGGAAGCCGCGCCCAAGCATCCGACCGGCAAGGAGACAAGCCCTCGTGTCCGTCTTCAACAAGCTCATGCGAGCAGGCGAAGGAAAGATCCTCCGCAAGCTGCACCGCATCGCCAATCAGGTCAACTCCATTGAAGAGGACTTCCTGAACCTGACGGATGCGGAACTGCGGGCACTCACGGACGAGTACCGGGAACGTCTCGCCGAGGGAGAGACGCTCAACGACCTGATGCCCGAGGCGTTCGCGACCGTCCGTGAGGCGGCCAAGCGGGTCCTGGGCCAGCGCCACTACGACGTGCAGATCATGGGCGGCGCGGCGATGCACCTCGGCCACGTGGCCGAGATGAAGACCGGTGAGGGCAAGACCCTGGTCTCGACGCTGCCGGTCTACCTCAACGCCCTCGCGGGCAAGGGCGTCCACCAGATCACCGTCAACGACTACCTCGCGCAGCGTGACTCCGAGTGGATGGGCCGGGTGCACAAGTTCCTCGGCCTCTCCGTGGGCTGCATCACCGGCGGCATGCCGCCGGCCAAGCGCCGCGAGCAGTACGCCTGCGACGTCACGCACGGCACCAACAACGAGTTCGGCTTCGACTACCTGCGCGACAACATGGCGTGGTCCAAGGACGAACTGGTCCAGCGCGGCCACTTCTTCGCGGTGGTCGACGAGGCGGACTCGATCCTCATCGACGAGGCCCGGACGCCGCTGATCATCTCCGGCCCGGCCGACCAGGCGACCAAGTGGTACGCCGACTTCTCGAAGCTGGTCAAGCGCCTGGAGAAGGGCGAGCCCGCGGTGCCGTCGCGCCAGGTCGCGGAGACCGGCGACTACGACGTGGACGAGAAGAAGCGCACGGTCGCCATCCACGACGCCGGTGTCGCCAAGGTCGAGGACTGGCTCGGCATCGACAACCTCTACGAGTCGGTCAACACCCCCCTCGTCGGCTACCTCAACAACGCCATCAAGGCGAAGGAGCTGTACAAGGCCGACAAGGACTACGTCGTCGTGGACGGCGAGGTCGTGATCGTCGACGAGCACACCGGCCGCATCCTGGCGGGGCGCCGCTACAACGAGGGCATGCACCAGGCGATCGAGGCGAAGGAGGGTGTGAAGATCAAGGACGAGAACCAGACCCTCGCCAAGATCACCCTCCAGAACTACTTCCGCCTCTACGACACGCTGTCCGGCATGACCGGTACGGCGATGACGGAGGCCGCGGAGCTGCACCAGATCTACAAGCTCGGCGTGGTGCCGATCCCCACCCACCGGGGCCAGGCCCGTGTCGACCAGGCGGACCTCATCTACCGGACCGAGGTCGCCAAGTTCGCGGCGGTCGTCGAGGACGTGGTGGAGAAGCACGCCACGGGGCAGCCGGTGCTGGTGGGCACCACCTCCGTGGAGAAGTCCGAGTACCTCTCGCAGCAGCTCAACAAGCGCGGGGTCCGCCACGAGGTGCTCAACGCCAAGAACCACGAGCGGGAGGCGTCGATCGTCTCCAAGGCCGGGCGGCGCGGCGCGGTCACGGTGGCCACCAACATGGCCGGCCGCGGTACCGACATCAAGCTCGGGGGCAACCCCGACGACATCGCCGAGACCGAGCTGCGCGGCAAGGGCCTGGACCCGGTGGAGCACCTGGAGGAGTGGGCGGCGGCGCTGCCCGAGGCGCTGGAGCGCGCCGAGCGCTCCGTCGCCACCGAGAACGACGCGGTCAAGGAGCTCGGCGGGCTCTACGTCCTGGGTACCGAGCGCCACGAGTCGCGGCGGATCGACAACCAGCTGCGTGGTCGTTCCGGCCGGCAGGGCGACCCGGGGGAGTCCCGCTTCTACCTCTCGCTCGGCGACGACCTGATGCGGCTGTTCAAGGCGGCCATGGTCGAGCGTGTGATGTCGATGGCGAACGTGCCGGACGACGTCCCGATCGAGAACAAGATGGTGACCCGCGCGATCGCCTCGGCGCAGGGCCAGGTCGAGCAGCAGAACTTCGAGATCCGCAAGAACGTCCTCAAGTACGACGAGGTCCTGAACCGCCAGCGCGAGGTGATCTACACCGAGCGCCGCCGGGTGCTGGAGGGCGAGGACCTGCACGAGCAGGTGCGGTTCTTCATGGACGACACCATCGACGCCTACGTGCAGGCGGAGACGGTCGAGGGGTTCGCGGAGGAGTGGGACCTCGACCGGCTGTGGGGCGCGTTCAAGCAGCTGTACCCCATCGCGGTCACGGTGGACGAGCTGGACGACGCGGTCGGCGACCGCGAGGGGCTGACGGCGGAGTTCATCGCCGAGTCGGTCAAGAAGGACGTCTACGACCAGTACGACGCCCGGGAGAAGGAGCTGGGCTCGGAGGTCATGCGCGAGCTGGAGCGGCGCGTCGTCCTCTCCGTGCTGGACCGCAAGTGGCGTGAGCACCTCTACGAGATGGACTACCTCCAGGAGGGCATCGGGCTGCGCGCCATGGCGCAGCGCGACCCGGTGGTGGAGTTCCAGCGCGAGGGCTTCGACATGTTCACCGCCATGATGGAGGCGATCAAGGAGGAGTCGGTCGGCTACCTGTTCAACCTGGAGGTCCAGGTCGAGCGGAAGGTCGAGGAGGTGCCGGTCGCCGAGGGTGCGCCGGCCCCGCGGGCGGCGGAGGCCCCGGCGATCAAGGCCAAGGGCCTGGAGGCGCCGCAGCGCACCGACCGGCTGCACTTCTCCGCGCCGTCGGTCGACGGCGAGGGCGGTGTGGTCGAGGGCGACTTCGACGCCGCCGGCGGCAGCACGACCGAGGGCACCGGCCGGGCCGAGCGCCGCAAGGCGCAGAAGGGCGGCCGTCGCCGCAAGAAGTGACACCCCGCCCGCCGTCCGGCGGGTGCAGGCGCGGCGCGGGGCCGCGTCCCGAGGGATCGGGACGCGGC